>PAVV01000001.1 GCA_002713185.1 Methanobacteriota archaeon
ATGGCACATGAAGAGCCGCCCAGTACTAATTTGGATAGGGTTTTGCTCTCAATCAGAGAAAGAGTTAGGTCTAAATTCTCCGCCTACATTCTGGTTTTGATAATTATTACCGGTTTTACAGGAGGGGGATTAGTTTTAGGCCCAGATTTAGTGAATTGGATTAAGGCCGAGGAGGATTACGAGTTAATCGAATTCGATCAGAATCAAACAAGGGCATATGCGGAAGGTCTGGTCAATTTGGGGCATCCAGTGTGGGGCGGAAGACTTTCTGGAACCGTAGAAGAGGAGAATGCAGCACAGTCGATAAAGACAAATTTCTCTAATAGCGGCTTACCTTCTACGATAGAAGAATTCGAGATTCCTGTATATTACATGGGAAATCAGTTTGATTTGATGATTTGCCAGCCAGGCAATATTGGTGGACTGATAGGTGGCCCAACACCATGCTCTGCAGCCGATTTGAATAGGGACGAGACTGATTTTATTCATACCGTAGATTACGTAGTTCAAGGATATAGCGGGAGTGTAAACATCCCTGCGAGTAGTAATACCCAAGTTATTGATCTAGGAATTGGAAATGAGTCAGAAAACTGGGAGTCTGCAGCCAATAGCGTTGGAATAGTGTGGCTATTAGATGGAGAGGGGCAAGAGCCTAGTACGGAGAGCAATACTGTACTGATGAAGAGGGCACAAGAAAATAGCCTCAGAGGTTTGATCACGATTAATGCTAGACAGAATTGTGATGACTTAGTTTCAGGTGATTGCGTGCCTTATTCTAAGTCTCTTGATATCACACAATTCGACGAGAAGCCCTACAATATCGGTTTTGTCATGGTATCAAGAAGCGTAGGAGAGTCGATTCTCGAAGAAGTAGTTAATGGTGCTGGAATGTTGCAGTTTCAAGTTGAGGTAGACAATCAAGATGAAGGTCAAATTCACGTTGTGTGCGGAATAATTCAAGGGGAGACTGAGGAATTGATTGTGATAGGGGCCCATCATGATACTGTGTATAATGGGCAAGGAGCGATCGACAATACTGCTGGCACGGCGACAGTGCAGGAAATGGCACGTCAGATTGCATTATTCGAATCTGAGGCTGGAGCTCCCAAGATGACGATTTATTTCTGTACCTGGGGAGGTGAAGAAGGAGGGTTGTGGGGATCAAAGGAGTGGGTGGATAAGCATAGGGAGAACCTGGGGGAGAATCTCAGATTATACATCAACTTAGATATGAACCATGTAGATGCAGAGAGGAATGGCGGAGTCACCCTTCAGGGAAATAGCCCAACTGACGTTCGCCATATCGAAGGCTTAGTGAAGGAGTTCTCCAAAACTCATCCAGAGCTCTATCAAAAGTATGGCATTACTGTGAGGGAGCTGGAGTCCGTGCAGATGCCTGATAATTCTGATCATGCCCCATTCGTATACGATGTATATCAAGATGAGGGGGAGTTCGGGCTTGCGATGCTGTGCTATGGTTCTGGCTCTTCTGAATACCACACATACTTGGATAATATGGACAGGTTCAACGAAGAAAGCTTGGTGGTATCTGGGATTTTATACGGCTCTCTAGTTCGGCACCTGGCCTGGGGCTAAGCAGCGCAGAAAGAGACTATTTCGTCGTAATCCGGTTCAATTCCGGGATTTTCGGCTGTCCACCGATATTGAACAGTGCCCTGGCTATCGATAATTATGACAGCACGATTTGCACTCACGTAGCCATCGAGACCACCCAGTCCCACAAATTTAGCATCATATAACTCCACAACTTCCCTATCCAGATCCGATAGTAACTCAAAATCTAGATTGTACCTTCTTGCAAACTCTGCATTTGCCCAAGGGGAATCTACGCTGATTCCAATTATTGTAGCATTGCAATCAGTCAGATTAGCGAGGTTTTCCTGAAATGAGCACATCTCTTTGTCGCAGACGCCTGTGAATGCTCCCGGATAGAATGCTAAAACCACAGTCTTTCCATGATGATCTGAGAGCGTTATTGCTTCTTTAGTGGTGTTCTTCAGTGTAAAATCGGGAGCCTTGTCTCCTACTTCGACCATGGATGTTGCGAGGGGTTGCATATTTTGAACATGCCTAGATTCACATCCTCTCTGGAGCAATGATGCCCATGACTCCCAAGCCGAGTTGTAGCTCCCTAGCTGTTATGTCGCAAAGAGCGAGTCTTCTTCTGACAATCACAACGTCCTCCTCGTTGAGTATACTACAATTTTCGTAAAATGAAGCGAAGGAAGACGCTATGGAATGCAGATGTCTGCATAACTTATGCGGGCTGAAAGTAGAGGCAGAGTCATCTAGAATCGAAGGAAATTCTACTAGTCTGCGTGCAAGTGTCAACTCCTCTTTAGTCGGGGGGCTAGATCCTTCTTCTACCAGAGGGCCGAAGTTTTCCCTCAGAGATTCCCTGTCACCTCCCCATTTTCTGAATATACTACATATTCTTGCATGAGCGTATTGAAGATAAGGGGCAGTATTGCCCTCGAAAGATAGCATCCTCTCCCAATCAAATACGTAATCCTTGGTCCGCTCGGTAGAGAGATCTGCGTATTTAACGGCGCCAATCCCCACAGCTCGTGCAATGTCATGCCTCTCCTTTCCTTGCAGGTTTGGATTCTTTTCGTCGATTGTCTCCTCTGCACGCCTAATTGCTTCTTCGAGAAGATCATGGAGCTTGATCACCTCTCCCTCTCTACTCTTCAAAACCTTGCCATCAGTATCCAAAACTGATCCAAAGTTTACGTGTACAGCTTGGTGATCATCACTCATGAATCCAGCTTTCTTTGCTACTTGGAACACCATCTCGAAGTGCTGTTTCTGAGGAGTACCAACGACATAGAGGAACCCATCGCATCTGAGCCTCTCTACTCTATCGATAATACATGCTAAATCTGAGGTACTGTAATTATAACCGCCATCTGCCTTCCTAATTATCATTGGAAGGGGCTCACCATCTCGGTTAACCCAACCCCCGGGAAACACGACTTCGGCCCCTTCGCTCTCCTCAAGAATTCCTGAATCTCGGAGCCTCTCAATTACCTCTGGGAGTAATTCTTGGTATCTTGACTCCCCCATTATATCCTCGTCGGTGAGTAATACCCCGAGCATCGAGTAAACTTCGTTGAAATATCTCATCGACTCGTCTACTAGAATTCTCCATAGTCTTAGAGTCTCTTCATGACCTCCCTGAAGAAGTACTACTCGACTCCTAGAACGACTAGCAAACTCATCGTCTGAAACGAACTTAGATCTAGCCTGCTTATAGAAGGAATCAAGATCTCCCACGCCGAGCTCAGTTGCAGCTCGATCCTCGCCCAAATCTAGCAGGTGCTCAATTAACATCCCGAATGGAGTTCCCCAGTCCCCAACATGATTCTCACGAATAGCTCTATGACCCTTGAATTCTAACATCCTGACTATCGAATCCCCTATGACTGTGGATCGAAGATGCCCCACATGCATCTCCTTTGCAACATTTGGAGCAGAGTAATCCACAGCGAAGATTTTCCCCTCATCGAGGCCTACGCCCAGACGTGTATCTAGCAGTAGCTGTGAAATTCTTCTAGAAATCCATTCTGGCTTGGCACTGATGTTAACGAACCCGCTTATTGAAGAAACTGTGGCGAATGATTCTAAATCCTGAAAAACTAGTTCGGCAATCTGATTGGCTATTTCTCCAGGAGGCTTTCTAAGAATTCCGGCTAGAGAATGACATGGTAATGCTACGTCACCATGATCCTCCACAGTTGACTTGCCAAAAAGTGGCTCCCATGTAGTGTCTGGGACTTCTAGCTTTTTCATAACCTTTGAAAATACGGGTTTCAAATCGTCAATCAGTTCCCTAATTATAATCACCTCATGAAATTGGATACCTCAAAAGCGCTGCAATGCCTCCGAATGCAGAACTGAGGGTCGCACCTTCCTCGGTATCCAGGGAGATTAGTCTTACTTGGGCTGAAGTGTGTCCGGCCAACAGTGACAAGTTATCTATTAGATCCATTGACTTTTCTTCATCCTCATATACTTGGTTTGAATCACAAACAGGGCATTTACCATTTTCTGAAGTCTTGAGTTGGGTTTTCTCCCACTCTTCCTTACAATCCTTGCAATAAAAAGAGGTTCTTCTTTGGTTTAGTGATTCAGACAGAAGTAGGGTTGAGACAGCTCCCTGATCCAAAGCTGAGCGAATCATAAGCTCGCCATATGTTGCTTTAGGGTTAGATTTCATAACTTCTTGGAGAAATTGATCGACCAAGGTTCTCTCGACATCAAGTTCTATCTGATCCATTGTTGAACCTGCTCTCTGGATTAACTCCCTTAGTCCACTCTCGTTTGAATAGCCGACATCAAAATATGGCTCGGCTATCAATTTCTTAATTTCGTGATGGAAGTAGTCGTTTTTAACTACGAAGTCCTTGGTCGCACCGGGACCACCAATAATTACTCCCTTCAAATCCTTAATGATCGGGAGCCAGTAGTTTGAGGCTCGCTCTGAAGCTTTTTTGAAGAAGTTGTGAGCTGCTTCCTCAATCAGTCTTTCAAACCGCTGAGCAGATTGTCCCCCCCTCCCATGCTTTGAGGGAACTAGGGAGGTAATGTGCTCTTGGCAATGAAGCCTCTTTCCAGAAGCAAGACCGTATGCAGCTTCGGATCTATCGATAACAAATAAGCCATAAGATGTCCTATCTATCATCATCTCTTCTAATTGACTGATCTCAAAGGTTGAGTCGCATCTATATCTGAAAGAAGAGAAAGGCTCGGGCGGGTCATCTATGACGGTAGAAATCAACCTCGTCTTATTATTTCCCACAATGACGTGACCTACAAAAATGGCAATCCCGCCATCTCCCGGGGTCTTGTATCTATTAAGCGAAGAGATTGCTGATTCAATGGCATCCGATACATGTTTTCGAGTCGACTTTGACTTGATATTAGCAGCTTGGCCAGACTCTTGTCCTAGGTGTTGCCTCACATCGCTAATCATCCTATCCGGCGGTATAACGACTGAAACTAGCTCGGTCCCCATCCCCCTCATTTCTGATAGTTCCCGTATGACCTTCTTGAGTCGCAGTCTTCGCTGCTGCTGTGCGAGTTCGTCTGAAATACTTCTCCCTCCGTGAAATGCTACCATGGGCGGCATTTCAACCCTTCAGCTCCAATGAAGCATACTTATTGAAAGGCAGGGTGCCTATCTGAGTACGATGGAGACGCTGGTAGTTGCTCTAGGAGGAAGCCTTCTACGTCCTGAAGTCGAGGATCGGCACGATTGGCTAATAGATATGGTGTCAATCATAAAATCGAGAGTCTTGGCCGGGGATAAAATAGGATTAGTTTTGGGAGGTGGGGCACCAGCTAGGGAAGGAATGGAACTCGTCAGGCATGCTGTTGATGACATAGCTAAACTCGACAGGATCGGGATTGCTGCTACACGCCTTAATGCCACAATTTTCAGGGAGGCACTCTCATCTCGGGGAATTAGTATTTCCAAAATAATTCCTGAAACTGTGGAACGGGCAGTAAAAGAGCTTGAAGAATGTGGATTGGTAGTGATGGGTGGAACCGAGCCCGGACATACTACAGATGCGGTGGCAATTAGTCTTGCAATAGAGTCTGGAGCCAGTAAATGCATCATCGCAACTAATGTTTCCAAGGTTTTTGCCGAGGATCCTAAGGAAAATCCGAATTCTGCATCCTTCGACATGCTAACTTTGACTGAGCTGCAGAAGATAGTTGGGGAACCACATCACTCAGGAGCAGGAAAATCACAGGTTGTAGATCCTATTGGGGTGGGTGAGGCCTTGAAACATAATGTCGATCTGGATATCCTTGATGGGAGAGATGCAGACAAGATCCGTAGATCTCTACAAGGAGAAAAGTTTGAGGGAACTATGGTGAGGGGGAAATGAGTAGTCGGAAGGAAACGATCCTAAAGGCAGCTAAGAGGACCGCGAAGCAGGCACATGCTGCTGCTTCAAAGAAGGTCCAGAAATCACGAGTTTCCATTGGCATTGATCCCCATCGACATTGTTCGGTGTGTTGGAAGCCAATTCCTCTCGATAGTGAGCCGGCGATTTGTTCGAGTGTAGAATGTTCAACTATATTCGAAAGAAGAGAAAAGTCAAGGCGCAGATTTTCATTTGTAATGTATCTAGGAATAGCAATTTTTGTAGGAATGCTTGGAATTCAAATTTTCATAGGGGCGACAGGTTAGTTTTTGGAATGGGATACATATATGATGGTAAGGCTTCTTTCAATTCTTCCGGGAATAATAGGAATCTTGTGTGCATTGATAGTTATTCTCAGTCTCATAGGTTTTGAACCGGATAAAACTGGTAGCGAGGCACCTATTGTCCCTTGCACTGATGATGATCTTGGTTGCAATGTGGGAATGACTTCGGAAGACATGAGTGTTCCTTCGGCATTTATGCTTCTTGATATTAGGTTGGAGGTGGAGTGGAATGAGCCTGATCGTGGTTGGATTGGTGTTGTGGAATCTGGAGCAGCTCGGGATTGTCCCCCAGATTCAAATGGGCTCACTACATGTACTGCAGACGATATTGAGGATTTCTTGGTCGCTGGTGGGCCAGAATCAGGCGGATCAATGGAATTTAGAATAGATCCTGGCAAATATAGATTCGTTGCGGGTGGACATGATGGTGCTGGACTTGATTCAATGCTGATTGAAGTAAAGACCAGCATACATCTAAGTAATTTTGTCGAGTTAACATTGGGAATAATCTCCATACTCCTACTAGTTGGAGCAGGAGAAATGGCCTTTCCATTAAGAAATATCTTTGGTAGATTCGGAGATTAGTAATCTTAATTCAGCATCGTTGAATAACCCTCCCCCCCTGCAGTAAGTATGCAGGTTACGAAGTGCCCGAACTGTGGTTCTGAGATTGAGGCTACGGGACTAACGTCATCTTATGGCGGTTTCGACTTCTACTGTGTAATCTGCGGACATACGTGGCATGTCTGATCGCCTATGTTTTATCCCCATCTTCTCTAGGCCAGTTTTCTGGAAGAGAAAGAGGGTCTTCGACAATATCCGCACCTATGGCATCAATCAGTGATTGTTTCATATTATCCAGGCCATACCCTGTCAATGAGCTAATTCTGAAATCTTCTTTTCCCGTGGATTTCTCAGTTATATCAGACTTAGTTTCTGCAACCAATACTAACCTCCCGGGCAATAGTTCTCTGACCTCTTGGAGTAGATTATCCTGCTCCGACAAAGGAGTTGTGGATTGCTCGGATCTATCGATGAGAAATAGAAGTACATCACCGAGATGTTCCAATGCTGCTATAGCTTGCATCTCGATCTTATTCCTGTCTTTCATTGGACGGTCCAATAGGCCAGGGGTATCAACCATCTGATACACCCTTCTACGATGTATAAAATGACCGAGATGAAGTTGTTTGGTGGTGAAAGGGTAGGAGGCTACTTGAGGCTCTCCGGTTGAAAGAGCACTAATCAGGGCAGACTTGCCAACATTGGGAGACCCAGCTACTACTATACATGGTTCAAATGAATCAATTGAGGGTAGTTTCCTCATTACATCTCTCGCTTCCCCTAGCCATAATATCTGAGGAGATATTTGATCTATAACTGATGAAACTCTGCCATATGCATGGCGTCTTGCCTTGTGGAAACCATCTATATCCCTGAGTCGTAGAATCTTCGCTTGGGCCTCTCCTGAAATCCGCTGGGATCTCTCAGCTGCCCATTGAAGGGCTCCTAGATTCCTCTTATAATCGTCACAACCTACCGCGGCATCTACTAGAGCCCTATCAAATTCAGAAAGTGCGTTCAAACTTGGCCATCTATCGACATATGAGTTGAGGGTTTTGGCGACGATATCGCAGGCAGATTGCACCATTCTGTTCATCTGCTTCCTTACTCTATGATATTTGTCTGGATCTTCAACTAAATCCGCTTGACTACTTGCCCTTCCAAAGGCCTTGTCCAGAATCTCTTGGGGGTAAAGTACTGTGGGAATTGATCTCCATTCAACTGACGCCATACAATTTCTCCCCATCACGTCCCGAACGACATCGCACTTCAAGCATTAGCAATTCTGGCATAGAAAAACTACATCCCTTACCCGTTTGTTTTTTTATGAAAACATAATCGAGGGCATATGTCAGGAGGCACTGAAGGGATGAAAGTTGATGATTTGCCTGCTTGGGCTAAGAGATTCCACGAAGAATACGGCTCCCCAAATCTAGGTGATCTCGGAGACGTTTTCCATGGACCTTTGATGCAAAGGAAGTTTGGTTTGAGGAGGGATGACCTAGTTGAAATAATGATGGATAGAAGAATGCTTCCTGAAGATAGAGATCCGTACTTAAGGGGAATGATGGTCGGAGGTAGGAGCTCTTCCATAGACATTCTCGACGAACTAGGAGAGTTCAGAACTATTTCCAGAGATGTGATAGTCGAGGTGAGATTAATTTCTCATCTAAGAAGGACGTACATAGAGGATAAGGATTTAATTAAATTCGAAAAGGATGATATGAAGAGGAGATCAGAGGTGCTCGAATTAGCTGAAAAGAATAGTGATGGGGAAAGCAATCTCTGGGGGTGAAATATGGATAATCTGTCAGCTAAGGACTGTGTACCTTGCCAAGGTGGGGTTCCCCCATTGAGTGAAGAAGAATCTGCAGCATTCCTAGAACAGGTTAACTCTGATTGGAACGTGATTGATAATCATCACCTCATCAGAAAATGGGAGTTTCCTGACTTTGCTACCTCTCTTGATTTCACAAATAAACTAGGGGCAATTTGTGAAGAGCAAGGGCACCATGCAGATTTTCAACTCAGTTGGGGAAAGGTCGTAGCAATAATTTTCACTCACAAGATCGATGCTCTTACGGAATCAGACTTTGTCCTAGCTTCCAAGTTTGATCAGATCTAGCTACGGTGACCTAATGGAAGAGTTCCAGGAAGTTTTGACTTCTAGGAGAACGATATACAGATTCAAAGACGATCCTGTAGACCGGAATGAGTTAGAGGTAGCTTTCATGGCTGCGAGAAACGCACCTTGCCATAAACAAACAAATCCTTGGAGATTCTATGTTTTGGGGTCAGAAGCAAGGGGGATGATGGTTCCAGAAATCGAGAGATTAGCTATTAAAAAGGCAAATAATATCGAGACTGTTGACTTGGAAAATGTAGTTGCAAGGGCTGTAAGAAAAATTCTACACCCCCCGGTTCTAATTTGTGTTACTAGTTTGAAGAGTCCCGAGGATGCATTTAGAGAGCAAGAAGATTACGCGGCTACGGTTTGTGCTACCCATAATTTGGTCCTTTCGTTATGGTCCAAGGGCATTGGTTGCCAATGGAGCACTGGAACAATTACCAGATCCAATGCAGCTTACTCTGCGATTGGGGCCTCCAGAGACGTAGAGAGGATAATTGGATTTATCAAAGCGGGTTATCCAGAAGAGATACCTAGGAGAGAGAAGAAGGATTTGATTGAGATAAGGAGTTATCTAGATTAGCCGAGTAATAATGATTAAAGTCGGGTGAGATGGTGAGAAAAATTGTTTACCCCAAAGCAGGAGGGGTAGAGACGATACAGATTATTGAGGTTCAGGACCCAGTTCCAAAATCAACTGAAGTTTGCGTGAGAGTCCACAGAGCTGGCATAAACTTTGCAGAGTTAATGATGCGACAAGGCATTTACGGATCGAGTCCTGATTTCCCATTCACTCCTGGATACGAGTGTTCAGGTGAGATTGAGAGTATTGGCAGTGCTGTGACTGATTTTGACATAGGGGACAGAGTGATTGCGATGACTGGTTTTGGTGGGTATGCAGAAAAGGTCTGTCTAGATTACAGAAGAGTGGTTGTTATTCCACAATCTGTAACATTTGATCAAGCTGCGGCAATCCCTGTGACATATGGGACTGCTTTCCATATGCTAGTTCATCTGGGGAGATTCGCAAATGGTGAGACTCTTCTCGTTCACCATGCAGCAGGCGGAGTAGGGACTGCTGTTGCCCAGATATGTCAGTCATTGGGGGCGTCCGAAGTGATTGGGACTGCTTCGAGGGAAAAAAGGGAATTTGTAGAATCTTTGGGCATGAAATTTGTGGATAGTGCGACCGGAGATTTTGTCAAGAAATGTAAAGATCTAACCGATGGTAAGGGAGTCCATCATGCGATAGATCCAGTTGGTGGAAGGCATCTGATGAAATCATATAAATCCCTTAGAAAGGGGGGAAAATTGTACTATTTTGGAGCTTCTGCTGCTGTTAGGGGAAATAAACGATCTAGATTGGCAGAGATAAGAATGTGGCTGGGAATGCCTCGTTTTGATCCACTGCGGATGATGAGTACTAACAAAGCGGTGTTTGGAGTCCACATGGGGTTGTTAGAAGACTCGTCAATCTTCGAGGGACATCTCTCTTCAATTAACAAGATGCTTCTGGAGGGGGATGTGGATCCAATTATCGATTCAGTTTGGAGGTTTGAGCGAGTTTCAGAAGCTCAGATGCATATTCATAAAAGGAAAAATAAAGGTAAGGTACTACTGGATTTCTCTCCAGAATGATCACAGTCTTACTGGCCTCGTAGCTCCGCAAGCCTGGCATTTCAGAAGAGTAGTCCTGTCCTCTCTCAAAAATCTTGTATCTGGGGCCTTACATTCGGCACACAAGATATAGGTCTTTACGTATGAAACAATCTTTTCCTTGATCCTCTTAGGTGGAACCTTACCCTTTAGCATGATTCTAAATTGCTCGATAGTTCCAGATGTTCCAAGCTCATTTAGGAGATACTGAAAAACATGATTCGCATCGCGATCCATAGCATCTACTATCTCTGAAAAATTTCTAAGAATAGTTTGGCTTCCTTCGATGAGTATGTCCGGGGTTGGCATTGTCCATCTCGAACGTTCACTAATATCCTCGGGGATGCGTTCTCTGGCCCTATCCAGTAGAGAGTCATAGTCTCGGTTAGACACAAGCTTCCGACAAGAGTATTCCTTTTCACCTCACCGGGAGTATAGAGAACGGTCAAGGACCTATTCGCCCCCCCTTGGGATATGGGTGAGCGGGTTTTAGTTAAGTTTGCTAGAACTGATCCAAATGCTAAAATTCCTACGAAGGGAAGTGAATTTGCCGCTGGTTGGGACATATATTCCCTTGAGGATACGGAGATTAAATTTCGATCTAGTGTGAGGTTGAGGACTGGTTTACATGTCGCAATACCCGAGGGTTTTGAGGGACAGGTGAGGGCAAGATCATCATTGGGCTCCAAGGGACTTATCCTCCCTCACAGCATCGGAACTATAGATTCTGACTATAGGGGGGAGTTGTTCATCCTGATGACTTGGATAGGTGAAGGGAGGTCATATCTGGTTAAGTCTGGAGAGAGAATAGCTCAGCTAGTGATTGCTCCGATTCCAGAAGTAAAATTCTCCGAGGTGAAGATTGATGATCTTGGTAAGACAGAAAGAGGAGAGGGGGGATTTGGGAGCACGGGGAGATTCTAACTGTAGAAAAAAACGTATCGATTCATAGATTGACCCCGGTGGATTCATATCGCCGGAACTCTAGGGGCGGATAATGCACCTCAGTGTTGATGAACTACGGGATAAAGTGGAAGAATTCAGATCAAGCGGACTGAATACTCAGCAGATAGCTGATGAGCTATCATTATCTCAGACTACGGTGCAATGGCTATCTGCAAGTGACTTTGAGGTGGATGATAAGCCCGTAGATGTCAAAGTAGGATGGAGATCAATAGCAGTTAAAGGCGAAAGAATTGAAGCTATATCTTATGTTTTTTGTGACATAATTGAAGAAATGGTTGGTGAAGAAATTGACACTATCGTCGGCGTAAGTATCAATGGAATAGCTTTCGCTCAGTCGGTTTCTTCCATATTAGACCTAGAGCTTTCAGTAGTTAGGAGCATAAACGAAGATGTGGCTGGACATCTTTCTCAGGTATATGCAGGAGTGGAAGGAAAAAGAGTTGTGATCATCGATGACGTATACTCGTCGGGTAGAACGATGAGTAAGATTGCTGAAGATTTGACTAAAGCTGGAGCCGCTGTTAAACTATGTATGGTTCTGGTAAATAAGTCGTGGGATGATGATGTAGGAGGGTTTCCTCTCCGGGCACTTGTTAGGGCGGCTACCGTCTGAGGTGGTGACATATGCACTGGGCGGATTACACCGCACAAAAGCTCAAGGAGCGTGGAGAAAATCAGGTCTCTGCATCCGGGATTACTCCTTCTGGAGAATTCCACATAGGTCACCTCAGAGAAATTCTCTCAGCTGAGATGATTCATAGGTCATGCTTGAACGCGGGAATGAAATCAAAGTATATTTTCATCGTGGATTCAATGGATCCACTGAGAAGGGTATACGACTTCCTTTCATGTGAATACGAAGAATACATTGGATGCCCACTTGCATACATCCCTGCACCAGATTCTGAGGGAAAGCCTGGTAGTAGCGATATCTCTTACGCTGAATACTTTCTCAATCCTTTCCTGGAGTCGCTAGAGCAGATTGGAGTGAATCCAGAAGTAGTTATGAATCACGAGAGTTACGAGAACGGTGAATTCGCAAAATATATTGATCTGGCCATAAAAAATAAAGAGGAAATCAGGAGTACTATTCAAGAAATTTCGGGAAGAGAGCTTTCGAAAGAATGGTTTCCTTACAGTCCAATTGGGTCTGATGGCAGCTTGGACGGAGTCATAGTTACAGGTTACGAGAACCCGTATGTATACTGGAGAGACGAACAAGGCGTGGATGGTAAGTCGGACATCAGGAAGGGAGAAGGGAAGATGCCTTGGAGGATTGATTGGGCGGCGAGATGGATATTGCATGGAATAACCTGCGAGCCTGCCGGAAAGGATCACGGAGCTGCAGGAGGTAGCTATGACACTGGCATCCCGATTTGCAAAATTCTCGGTGGTAATCCTCCCGACAAAATTGTCTACGAGTGGATTCAACTGAAGGGAATGGGACCTATGTCGAGCTCTTCGGGAGTGACAATAGGCCCAATGGAAGCCCTTTCACTAGTCCCGCCCGAGATACTTAGGTACATAATCGCCAGAAGTAAGATAAATAGGCATATAGAGTTCGATACGGGAGTTTCCCTGTTCAAAACAGCAGATGAATACGAGAGGCTGGTATCAGCACCCACTCCAGTTTTGGAAGCAATGAACAAACGACAGCTGGTGGCTCAAGAGACTCAGGAGGGTGCAATTAGATTGAGTCAGGTGGAAAATGGTACTGACCCCAGAGAATCGGTAGGCGGAGTCACCTTCAGGCATTTATCTATGCTAGCACAAATCAAGTCGTCCGATGAAGATGTGTGGTCTTCCCTTAGTAGATCCGGCCACATCAAAGAAAAGCCGGGATCTGTTCTAAAAATCAGACTTTCCAGAATGCGGGCATGGATAAACGGGCCGCACTTCCCTGATGAGTCGCGCATAGATATTCGAAGCGAGATTAGCGATGAGTCAAGATCAGCGATGGGGAAATTGGGAGTTTTGTTTCTTACTAATCTCTCCTCGTTTCTTTCTGATTGTGAATGGAGTGAGGAAGGAATATCTGCAGCTATTTCTCAGGCCTGCGAGAATACTGAAATTCAAAGAAAGGATGGTTATTCGGCCATTTATCTAGCACTTACTGGTAGAACTCATGGGCCGAAGGTTTCCGCACTACTCTTTGAAATGGAAAGGAGTACTGTTATTTCTCTTTTTGACTGTGATTAGCGGAAGAAAAATATCAAATTCGGACAGGTTTGCCAAGGCATATGGCTGTATACGAACTACTGATTAAGGCAATAGAAGAAAAAAACGCAACACACTACATAGAGGCTTTGCATGAGGATTTCCAATTCGTCAGACATCAGACAGGAACTACCATGGACAAAACCCAGGTTAGTGAGATGCTTACCCATATGATGGCGAATCCTGAAGTCGTCATAAACAACCCAAGATGTATCTACGAGAATGAGAATATCCTAGTTGAACACTCGGTGATGGATTTTCCAGACGGGTCTAGGGAGGCGGTTATGTCTGTGCATTCAATACAGGATGGTTTGATTATTCGAACTGAAACTGGTGCCACCCTAATTAAGTGACTTTATTTCGAGCAGCCTAGGCTCTGGAACTCCCAGTAAGGCCTCCTTAACGGCCTCAACTTCCATCCTCGCTCCGGCCATTGTGGTAACGAAGGGGATGTTAAGTTCGACAGCTAGACGTCTCATCATGTTACCGTCTAGTACTGCACCTCCTGTGGATCTTGGAGTATTGATGATCAGCTGTATCTTTCCTTGTCGCATCAAATCAAGAGCATCCGGGGATCGCCCCTCGGCAATCCTGTAGCAGGTTTCAACGTCTATTTCCCCTGCTGATCTCAATACCCTTGACGTTCCCCTAGTTGCATAGATTATGAAACCCATTTTTTGTAGGCTATCTGCAAGAGGAATCATAGAATACTTGTCCTCATCCTTAACAGTGATGTATACTCCACCAGTGGTTGGAACTGGGATTTCTGTAGCGAGTCTGGCCTTCAGATATGCTGCTGAAGCTCTAGAGTGCGAGCCCATTACCTCTCCTGTTGATTTCATCTCAGGGCCGGGTGCTGGATCCAAACCCCTTAGTTTGATAAATGGAAATACTGGTGCTTTTACACAAACTGCATCGGTCTGAGGCTCTGGTATATCTAAATCGCAGAGTCTCTCTCCAAGAGCAACCCGAGCTGCGATCCTAGCAAGTGGTATGCCGGTTGACTTGGCAACGAATGGGAATGTTCTAGATCCCCTGGGGTTAACCTCGAGGACATATAGAAGCTCATCATGAATTGCGAACTGAATATTGTAGCACCCCCTTACCCCCAACTCCAATCCAATCACACGAGTCCATTCTTCGACCTGCTCAATTATATCATTCGGAACATTCTGCGGCGGTATGAAGCAAGTCGAGTCGCCTGAATGGATTCCTGCCTCCTCTAAGTGCTCCATTATTGCTCCGATAAGCACCTCTTCACCGTCGCACACTGCATCAACGTCTAGCTCCATCGCGTTTCCAAGATACTTGTCTATGAGGAGTGGCCGATCTGAAGAGAGGTAAGCATCCCTCATGTAAGACTCTAGCTGCTTATAATTCGCTAAAATCTCCATTCCTCGACCTCCCAAAACATATGAAGGACGTACCAAAACTGGATAGCCAATCTCGTTTGCTGCGTGTCTGACCCCATCCGGTGTTGTTGCGGTAGCTCCTTCTGGCATTCTCAGACCACATCTGAGTGCGAACTCTTCGAACCTCTCGCGATCACTAGCTTCGTCTACTGATTCTGGGGAGGTTCCTTCCATAGTAAGATCGAGTCCCATTGTGGATAGGTGTGGAATCTCGTTTGCCAATGGGAGTGCCAAATTTATCGCTGTCTGACCTCCGAATTGTAGAAGGATTCCGTTTGCATCTTCTCTTAGAAGAATCTCGGAAACTGCCTCCAGCGTAAGTGGATCGAAATAAAGACGATCGCTAGTATCGAAGTCGGTAGAAACTGTCTCGGGATTATTATTGATTATGATCGCCTCATGTCCCAAATCCTGAATTGCCCCGGCAGCATGTACGCAACCGTAATCGAATTCTATGCCTTGTCCAATTCTTATTGGCCCTGATCCCACAACTGCTATTCTCTGCTTTGAGGAGGTCAGACCTGGCACATAGTCCACACCTAGATCGGCGGATCCACCCTCATATGTCGAATAGTAATATGGAGTTACAGCGGCAAATTCAGCTGCGCAAGAATCGACCATCCTATATCTTGGATGGATGCGAAGCTCATGTCTTCGTCTCCTGACAGATACCTCATCCTGTCCCAATGGAAGATTTTTGAAACCTGAGTCAGGGAAGCCGCAAAGAGCGTCGGCAATATGGAGGTCGGTAAATCCGGCTCCTTTCCAAGAGCGCATCTCCGACTCGGGAATTCCGGCAGGCTTCATGCCCATTTCTCCAGCTGCTCTGATCTCGGTCTCTATTGCGGCGATTTTCTCGAACCTACGTAGGAACCAACGGGTAATTCCACCTGTCAAGTCCCTAACATCCTCTATTGAATACCCCCTTCTGAATGACTCTATTACCGCTCCCATTCTTCTATCAGTAGGGACACGGAGCCAATCCTCATGAAGAGCAGTGGGAAGTCGCTCTGAGGCTCTCTCGTCCATTGTCTCTCCATCTGAGGCGTCCGACATTGTCAGCGGCCTAGGATGTGGTTTACCATATTCCAAACTCGCCCAGGCCTTCAGACATGCCTCCTCAAAGGACCGACCGATCGCCATAACCTCTCCAGTGGACTTCATCGAAGTGCCAATCTTCCTATCTGCAGTTCGAAACTTGTCGAATGGCCATCTGGGAATTTTTACCACACAATAGTCCAAGGTTGGTTCGAAGGCTGCGGTTGTTCCTTCACCAGTAATTGGATTTGGAAGCTCATCCAGAGTATATCCTACTGCGATCAGAGCGGCCATTCTAGCAATTGGATAACCAGTAGCCTTGGAGGCTAAAGCCGAAGATCGAGAAACACGAGGATTTACCTCAATTACCCTGTATTCACCAGTAGATTGCTCAACTGCAAATTGTACATTACACCCTCCTTTGATATTCAGTCTTCTGATAAGCTTCAGTGCGGCGTCTCTGAGCCCCTGGTGATCGCTATCAGACAAAGTCTGCTGCGGGGCTACAACTATTGACTCCCCGGTGTGAACTCCCATGGGATCTATGTTCTCCATAGTGCATACGATGATAGCATTGTCAGAACCATCTCTCATAACTTCATACTCATGCTCTTGCCACCCGAGTATGCTCTCTTCAATTAGAACCTGGCCAATTGCCGAATGTAGAATTCCTTGGCTTGCTATCTCAACAAGTTCTCCCATATTGAATGCGGTACCACCTCCTAGGCCGCCAAGAGTGAAGGCTGGTCTGATGAGTAGAGGGAAGGACCCCAATTCCTCTGCGGCATCAATCACGGCCTCAATAGAGTCGCAAGCCAGTGCCTTGCAAACGGGAAGGCCAATCTCCTCGCAGACCTTCTTGAACAGGTCCCTATCCTCGGCTTCATCTATTGCAGCTAGATTGCAGCCAATGAGCTCGACCCCAAGCTCATCAAGAGAGCCGTCCTTTGCAAGGGCTGATGCAATATTCAAAGCGGTTTGACCGCCCATTCCGGCTAAAAGCGCATCAGGTTTTTCTGATTCCATTATTCTCTTTACAACCTCTGGAAGCAGAGGTTCGATGTATATTCTGTCTGCCATCTCTGGGTCGTTCTGAATTGTAGCTGGATTCGAATTAACGAGAATCACCTCGTATCCATCTGAGCGTAGGGCGCGGCAAGCCTGCGAACCCGAGAAATCGAACTCCGCGGCCTGACCGATTCTTATAGGGCCGCTTCCAAGGATTAGTATCCTCTTCAAATCATCTCTACGGGGCATTAGGCACCGCCATCTTTGCTCATTATTTTCCCCCCTATTCCCTCCAAGTACTCTGAGACAATGTCCTGGAATCTATCGAATAGAGGAGAGGCATCATTGGGCCCTGGACATGCCTCGGGATGGAATTGGATGGTGAAAGCGGGTTTATCTAGGACATCAAGGCCCTCTACTGTACCGTCATTAGAGTTGACATGTCTGACTCTAAACTCTGCACCGAGAATATTCTCTGTTGGATCTGAACATACCCCGCTTGGATGGGGTGCAAGCATACCATGAACAGGGTCTTCTACTGCAAAACCATGGTTCTGGCTTGTAATATGGACCCTACCAGTCTCCAGATCCATTACTGGTTGATTGGATCCTCTGTGCCCATATCTGAGCTTGTATGTCCTTAGTCCTGCTGCTAACCCCATCAGTTGATGACCAAGACAAATGCCCATGACGGGCATTCCATGACGTACGGCTGCTGCTAGAGTGTTTCTTGCATCAGTTGCAGCACCGTGGTGGGCTGGGTCTCCTGGTCCATTAGAAGCGAATAATGCATCAGGAGACCAGTCTCTAATTATCTCCTCAAGAGTCATTGTCGCTGGAC
Source organism: Methanobacteriota archaeon (assembly GCA_002713185.1). Classification (GTDB taxonomy): domain Archaea; phylum Thermoplasmatota; class Poseidoniia; order Poseidoniales; family Thalassarchaeaceae; genus UBA36. The sequence goes on from PAVV01000001.1 coordinate 18,072, forward strand.
ACCAAATAACCTCGAATCTAGAACATAACTCTCTGAGGATGTTGTACTTGACCCCACAATCTATTGCAGCCAGACGCGGAAGAGGTTTGCCAGAGGCATCCAGAGCGCCTGGGTTCAGCAGTACAGGCATATCACAAGTTACCTTTGCGACTAGGTCTTCTGTATCTGGAGGAGTCATTTCCTCAAGTATGTCCTCCATCTCTTTGACTCTCTCAGCTGGTCCAAAAACACATAGAACTGTTCCATGCTCCCTTACCCTTCTTGTTAGGGCCCTAGTATCGATACCCTCTATGCCGGGGATGTTATGCGCAACCAAGAACTCGTGTACGCTACCAATGGAGTTTCTGTGATCGGGAGATGTAATATGCTGCCTGCAAACTACTCCTCTAGGATGCACTGAGGATGACTCTGAAACTCCAGGATGAATGCCGTAATTACCCAAAAGGGGGTATGTAAATGTCAGAACCTGCCCAGCAAACGAGGGGTCGGTTAGACTCTCCTGGTATCCGCACATTCCTGTAGTGAACACAAGTTCTCCTTCTGCTATCTCCTCTGAACCAAATAGAGACCCCTCAAAGCGAGTCCCATCTGCTAGAAGTAGCAGCCCCCGTGAGCCACTAGGGTGCTCGGAACCTGAATATTGGAAAAGAGGATCTGCGGCATCGGGAAATGTTGGGGGATCTTCCACCCCGGTAATTTCAGCTCCCGGACAGAAGCCTCCGTGCCCTTCTGTCGTTGACATCAGCAAAGCTGCTCAAGTACGATTCTTAATGGTTGACAGAGATGATGGGCCGGATTGGTTACAAATTCACTCTTCTTCATCATTGATAACGGTCTTGCCGACGGCTGAAGGAATTACTCTTAATTCGGGGCTAGTGAACCTAGAATATTCATCGATTGGCCCAAACCAACTTTCAAGGAATATCGCTAAAGCTGCTACCTCGGAATGTGGTTGGTTACCAATTGAAATATTGTGATCTGCAAGATCGTAAACCTGACCGGAAACTTTTGTCCCACCAACGACTATAATTATCGGTTTTTCATGAGAAATTGATTTGATGGACTCCCTCCAAGGCTCTCCGTACATCGTAAGATGTATGATGGTATTCGATCCTGATTTTGAGGCGTTTCTGAGCCAAGAAATGGGACTTTCTTCGAAACTACTTCCAAAATTTCCACCGAACCTTTTTGTAACGGACTCCCAAGTCTCCAACGGAGAAGGATCCCAATCTCCAGAGAGTATTATCTCATCGGCACCAAATGCTCTAGCAGTTAGTCCCAAGTGTGAAGTTATTCTCTTATCTCTCTCTATTCTGTGACCTAGCCTAAGGACAGAAATCCTAGGCGTGCCCCCGTGATCCATATCTCACGAGTAAGGGGGGTCTTCATCAGCATGACCCTCCGGGTTTTCTGACCCTATGGATGGGAACGCTTCAACCCCCATATGGAGCATACTAGCCCTTACCCATTGTAGGAGGAGGGCATCGAACATCATAAGGGATGCAAAGCCGACCATTATTGCAAGCACTAAAACCCTACCAGTCGCGAAAAGAGCGTCCCCCTCTAATTCTCCAAAGTGCATCAATACCGGCTCAAGAATATAGAATGCTGCCAGAACCCCAAGACCGCCCCCAATTAGATTCATAGTGGCATTGCCCCTTTCCCTACCTATTCCGGTAAAAAGAGTGGCAACAATTACCAGAGACGGGACGATTATGCTCACTGTTCCAAACTCAAATGAGCCGAGTGTAGATTGTGGTATTTCCGAGTCGTTCACTTGCTTAGAACCCTCACTAATAGCTATCCACCACCAAAGAGCACTTGAGATGAAGAGTGCTCCAGATGTTCTAGCCCTCTCGGTGATCATATCCCTAACATGGTGTGCATCTCTAGGTTTGAGTCTCTGAATTATAGAGTCGAGTATGAACAGTGTTTCAGGATCATGAGTTTCGACTGAATCGGTGTTGTTTTGTGTCTCGGAGGTGTCTAACGAAACATCATCTCCCAGAACCATCGACCTATTGCCCCTCCGTCACATCATAAAGCAATCGTCGTTTGCGAGTGACATATGGCCGACTGGGGACCCATGCTAAATCGCCGAGAAGACGGTTTTCCGCGTATTATGGGAGTAGTGAACGTCACTCCAGACTCATTCCACCCCCGTTCGAGGTCGAAAAACAGTAGTCATGCAGTACAAACTGCGACTGGGATGGCATCTGAAGGTGCGGAGTGGATTGATATCGGAGGAGAGTCAACTAGGCCCGGATCGAGCCCTGTTTCGTTAGAGGATGAGTTAGAGAGGGTAATACCTGCAATAAGGGACATTAGGCGCGAACTTCCGGATATCTGCATCTCGATCGACACTAGGAGATCTGAGGTGGCACACCAGGCTCTGAAATCAGGAGCGGACATGGTTAATGACGTCTCGGCGTTGAGTGATCCGGGAATGTTAAGTGTGATTTCCAATCATGGATGCCCTGTTTGCATAATGCATATGCAAGGTTTGCCAGAGAACATGCAGGATAAACCCAGATACAACGATGTTGTTGAAGAGGTAAAGGAATACTTAGGCGAGGTGACGGGGATATTAATCGATGAGGGAATAAAACCGAGCCAAATCGTAGCAGATCCGGGAATCGGTTTCGGGAAGACACTAGAACACAACCTTGCATTACTATCATCTGGAAGGGAGATAGTTCCAGATGATAGTATGCACCTGATGTGGGGAGTAAGCAGGAAGAGTATTTTCCAGGACCTTCTTGGAAGAAAGGATAGCGAAGAAAGGCTTGCTGGAACACTCGGTGTAGCTGCAACTTCTCCTTTGAAGCAGGTTGACATAATCAGGGTTCACGATGTTGCTGATCACTCGGACTTATTCGCAGCAATGAAGGCAGTTAGGTGATTTGATGATTAACGGCAATATTGTAGAAGTTGATGAGAATCTGAGGATTTTGGGGACTGCACACGTCAGTAGTGAGTCGGTGGAACTGGTTCGTAATCAGATCGAAGAATGGAAGCCTGAACTAGTCGCGGTAGAATTATGTCCTTCAAGGATGGCTGCATTGACAGAACCTGAGACACTTGACTCAGAGGACCTTCTCAAAATTATCAAAGAGGGTCGATCGGCAATGATTCTCCTACAATCCGCACTCGCAGCCCAGCAAAGAAAGATGGGGCTATCCTCCGGAGAGAAGCCCGGGGCGGAGCTTCTGGCAGCGGTTAATGCCGCAGAGGATGCGGATATCCCGGTCGAAATGATCGATAGGGACGTCGTGATAACACTAAGAAGGGCATGGAGAAAGATGGGGTTTTTCGAGAAATGGAGGATTCTCAATGCTCTCCTTTGGGAAGAAGAGGAAGACAGTGTCCCCATAGAAGAAGTCCTTGGGGACTCTGACCTACTTAGCAGCATGATGGAGGAGGCTAGAGAGGTAGCGCCCAGAGCGGGAGAGGTACTTATCGATGAGAGGGATACATTCCTGGCTGGTAGAATTCAGCAAATCCGTGGGAAGGGGAGGATATTAGCCGTAATTGGAGCTGGCCATCTCAGTGGTGTTGTAAATAATCTTGGCGAGCCGGCAATAGAGACTACCTCGAGGCTAGCAGAGCTGGCGGAGGAGCCAACCAAGTCAGTATGGCCGAAAATCATCGTTACAGCGATTCCTATCTTTCTACTTGGGGCCGTCGGATGGATGGCCTTTAATGGGGAAATTGACGAGCTTAAGCAAACTGCCCAGACTTGGCTTCTTCTCAATGCAATAGTGGCGGGATTGGGGGTACTTATTGCAAGGGGCCACCCCCTATCTATATTGGTTGGCGCTTTGGCCTCTCCAATTACATCCCTGAATCCAACCTTGGCAGCCGGTTGGTTTGCGGGGTACACCCAATTGAAGGTAGCCTCCCCGACGGGTAAGGACGCACAAGATTTCCTCAAGCTAGATGAGGCTTCTTTATTCTGGAAAAATAGAGTAGGCAAGGTACTGCTAGTTACCGCGCTGGGCAATGTCGGTTCTATGGTTGGAGCATGGCTAGCGGGTGGTGCGATATTGGGACAACTAATCGGTTGATTGTGAGGTGAAAATATGAGTGAGACTTCAGGTATGCACTCACAGAAGGGGGATTTGGATCGAGGAATTACGCTTAGCTTATTTTTGGGAACTATGGCTTACCTGATAGATGGTTGGCTACAATCTAGTGATATATTCAGTTTAGGTTCAGGAACACTAGCATTCATCCTCGGAGGGGTTTGTGCCCAATTCTTTACGGGGATTCAGAATGGTGGTGATTGGGTAATAAAGAAAATACTACCAATCACAATAATTTGCTTGGGCTTCGGACTCGATCTAACCTTACTTTTCGGTGATGGAGAAGGTAGAATCGGCCTAATGATTGGAATCACTTCAGCATTTTTTTGCCTTGTTTCTAGTGTTCTAATCGGAAGGTTACTTGGTATTACAACTGAATTGTCATTGGCTGTAGGTTGTGGAGGCGCAATATGTGGGAATAGCGCGGTTGTATCCGTTTCCTCCCCTCTGAGAATAAGACAGAGCTTTCTCGCTCTTATTCTAGCAACTATTAACATTCTCGGGGTTATAACATTCATCGCCATACCGATATTTTCCACGATACTAGGATTGGAAGAGACGAGTGCCGGAATCTGGGCTGGGTCAACAATCCACGCCGTCCCACAAGCTATTTCGGCTGGGGAAGCGATTGGAGAGGAGGGGATGATCATGGCAACTACAGTTAAGCTCTCGAGAGTTGGATTGTTGGTCTTAGTAATCCCATTATGTGCCTTGATAGGAGGAAGTACCGCAAGAGAGGATTACTGGAAAAATCCCCTGTCTAAAATCCCCTACTTCCTACCTGGATTCATTTTGGCGGCGATTCTTGCAACTTGGTTAATGCCAGAGGAATACTCAGAACAATTGTCAGGACTCGCTAAGATCAGTTTAGCACCAATAATGGCCTCCATAGGTTTTTTTCTCTCTATGGAGGGGATAGGGAGGGAAGGTACCAGAATATTCGCAATAGGGGCCATATCATCAGTTGCAATGATTTTCTTCAGCCTTATCATGATATACTTGTTCGTCTGATAGAGCTCATTATGAGATTTACTCTGAGCAGCGGCTGTGGCAAATATCACACTACTGGCATATCTTCCGCTACTCCCCACTCAACGGCTTCCCAAGCCCTCTCATGGAAGTAATAGAATCCCATCTTCAAAGGGAATTCGATCACGATGAACCACCCAGCCGTTTCTATCTCCCCTGTCAGGAGTCCCGCAACTGCTGCCCCTGTTAATGTTGCAATAATCCTCCAAGCAAATGTCTTTGCAAGGACGCGTTCTCTAGTATACATTCCCATCGCCATAAATCTTAGGTCAGGTCAATGAGCAAATAACATGCACGGTATCAGTTCACAGCATAATTGCAATTTGTACAGGGTTTTTTTTTCGCCGAGCTGCCTTTTGAATGGCCAGAGAGTCTCAGTGCGCTGGACTGACATCTGGGGCCTCCGGATCATCCAGGCCCCAGTCTGTAGAACTCCAAGCCCTCTCATGGAAGTAATAGAGAATCATCTTTGTGAAAACCTCAATTATTCCAATCGACAAGCCTTCTGTCCAGCTACCTGTTATCATCCAGGAGATAATTATGGTGTCAGTAGTGGCAATTCCCCTCCAGAGGAACGTCTTTGCCACGCTACGCTTCCTGTTAGCATGGCCTTCACCTGGCAATCGGTCTTCTTTCCCATCAACTTCCCCTAAGCCCCAATCGGATCTGCTCCAGGCCCTCTCATGGAAGTAATATAGCAGCATTTTCGTGAAGACCTCGATAATTCCGATTGCGAGACCCTCGGTCCAACTGCCTGTAATCATCCTCGAGATGATTATAGTGTCAGTAGTGGCAACACATCTCCAGACTAATGTCTTCGCAAGGCTGCGTTTTTGGTTTGCATGCCCTCCTCCCGCGACAGTTGACATAACCATATCAAGAGTCTTTTTTTGATAATCCCTCCGGATATCGGTTTACCCATATCAGATAGACTCAATCACGACTGCGATTCCTTGCCCGCCGCCGATACAAGCGGAAGCAACACCATACCTAGAGCCTGATTCTTTGAGCTGGTGAGAAAGCGTCAGAACTAGCCTGGTACCGGTTGCAGCGAGAGGGTGTCCGAGGCCGACGGCTCCACCGTTGGTGTTGACTATATCGTAGGATACGCCGAGATCCTGTATACATGCTACTGCCTGCCCTGCGAAGGCTTCGTTTATCTCCCATAAATCAATGTCGGACACAGAAAGTCCTGCCTTCTCTATCGCCTTCAGGCTGGATGGGACTGGCCCATAAGCCATGATGCTGGGCTCAAGGCCAACGATTCCCCATGATACGATTCTGGATAGTGGCTCATCNCCATCANCTTCGGCTCTGGATGCTGACTTGACCACAACAGCGGCAGCGCCATCAACGACNCCTGATGCGTTTCCTGCTGTAACCAAAGANTCAGGTCCGAAGTGTGTCCTCAGGCCCGAAAGTGTCGATACTGTTGTGCCGAGTACTACGTGATCCTCGTGAGTATAGTCGACAGTGCCCTCGGATGTCTCCACGGGCACTACCTCTTTTTGCCACACTCCCGATTTGATACTATACTCAGTCCTCTGGTGACTCAATGCCGCGTACTCATCGGCTTGTTCGCGTTTCACACCCTTTCTACGACATAGCTCGTCGCTAGTCTGAGCCATGAACATACCACTAACCCCGTCGACTAGATTGGTGAAGAGGTAATCCTCCATATCCTGTGTTAGCTCCTCTCCGGCTGATGGCGGCCTCCCCAGCTTGTATGTGTCTCTCATGCCTCTAAGGACGTGTGGGGCCTGACTGAGATTCTCCATACCTCCGGCCACAACTACCTCGGCCTCTCCGAGCATGACCATCTGAGTTGCACTGATAATCGATTGGGCCCCGCTACCACAGAGCCTGTTTAGTGTCAGCATGGGAACTTCCTCTGGAATCCCCGACCTAAGTCCAGAGTGCCTNGCTCCGAAGATAGCTTGGCCNGAGGTCTGCAATGCATGTCCCATCACCACATGATCGACGGTGCTAGGGTCCGTACCAGTACCATCCAATGCCCCCCTAATTGCNAAGGTTCCCAGCTCCTCGGCGGAAATAGAGGCTAGTCTGCCGCCAGGCCCTCCATCCCCTCTCTTACCACCTAACCACTCACAGAATGGTGTCCTTGCACCCCCTACAATTACTGCACTATCGGGCATTAGCAGACTTCCACAATTTTCAGGATTCGTCGGATTCATCGGTCATGGAACCGAGATAATCAGGAAGTTCTACTCCTGACATTTTTGCGACATCATGGATTGGGGGTAGACTCTGTACGAGGCTGCTAACGAAGTTACTCGTAGCAGAGTTACCATCTGCATTATTTCCACTATCCCAAACCGTAATCTTGTCAATCTTCAGGTTTCTAATGGCCTCAGTCTGAGCGGAGACCATTGCCTCTATCTTCTCCACCATGAGTAGAGTGGCTGCGGCCTTTGGATCACCAGAGGCGCTGGCTACTAGGCTGTCATACCCTTGTGCCTTAGCATCCAGAACCTTCTGAATACCCTCNGCCTCAGCCTCATACTTTGCTAAGATTGCGTCCGCTTCACCGCGCGCGATTCTCCTTTGTCTCTCTGCCTCGGCATCTGCTGCAATCTCTACTTGTTGCTTGGCAATGGTCTCACGAGCGATCTCGCTGGCCCTTAATTTCGATTCCTCTTCTTGATAAACGGCCTTTTGAATCTCTGCCTCGGCCTGAGCTGTTGCCACATCTGCTCGCTGTTTCGCGGAAGCCTCTGCCTCTGCTAAGTCTGCGTTTGCNCTCGCAATCTCTGCCTGTGCAGCGTTTTCACCACCGACTGCCATAGCTTCTTGCTGCTCCACATAGACACGCTGGTCAGCCTGTGCAGCCTTTCGGCCCTTCTCGGCCTCTGCGGTATTCTGTGCAACTTGGATCTCCTTTACTCGGTCTGCCTCGGCCTTTCCTATNGCACCGTCCCTCTCGGCATTAGCCACGTCTATCCTCGCCTGCTCGACTGCGGTGGCTGCCGCTTTCTTGCCGATGCTCTCAATGTAGTCAGACTCATCCGTGATATCTGCTATATTGACGTTAATTAGGTACAGTCCGACCTTTCTCATTTCTGCCCCAACATTCTTCTGGATGAGCTCCAAGAACGAGTCTCGATCTTGGTTGATCTGCTCGATTGTGAGTGTAGCAACAGTAAGNCGGAGCTGCCCGAAGATTATTTCCTTGGCCATCTCCTCTATATCTGAGACTTTGAACCCAAGAAGCCTCTCAGCTGCATTATTCCTCACTGCCTCTTCTGTTGAGACGCCTATCGTGAAAGTGCTGGGAACGTTGATTCTGATATTCTGTAGGGAAAGTGCCCCTCTCAGGTCAATATTGATGGTCATCGGTTTGAGGGAAATATATGCGAAATCCTGGATTAGCGGCCAGACCAAAGCTGCTCCCCCATGAAGAACTTTGGAAGGTTTGGCTTTGCCATCGGGAGTCCTTTGAGTACGCCCATAGATGACCATTATCTGGTCTGGTGGGCATCTCTTGTACCTTTGAGCAAAGAACATTACGGCGGCCACGAGTACAAGAACTACTGCAAATATCATGATTGAGGCGATGAAGCCTGCGCTGCCACCCTCATGGTCATCTGCAACTGCTACTCCNGATGCAAATATGGTTACAAGTATGGCGGCCATAGTTCTAACGAGTGTAAATCTCTTTCCTTTGTAATCTGACATAGTATCGACTCACTNNNAGCAGGGGTACCTCACCTAAGAATCCTTACCCGGAAGGATCACTTTTCTCAAGTAGAAAACTGTGGAAGAAGGCCGTATTTACGTTTTTTTCACTACCAGGACTTCCCCGAGTACACCGACTACCTCAATGAAAGCATCTGTAGGGATCTCATTTTCTCCCTCAGACTTCGCATTGTAAGTCCTGAGGGCACCAGACACCTCAACGGTAACCTGCCCTACCCCATCCCCCGGAATCCTGAGATANACCTGGCCCGTGGCCCCAATCGCATCTTCCATTTCTATGGATCCGTCTTGTTGTAGGTCAACAAAAAGCTCGAATAGTTTTCCAGTCCCGTACATTGAGATGCCCCCGCAAATAGCCCCAGCTAATACTGCTAGGCTAGTGGCGTCGGAGTCGGTTCTAAGAACGTAGAGTCCGCCTAGACCGAAGAACATCATAAATGCCATAATTCCTTGAAATGTTAGGGCTTTGAAGGATGCATCTGCCCCCATGTCAACATCGATTCCGAACAAACCATCGAAGATATCTGTGGCCACGCCACCTATCATCAACAAGAAGAAGTAGAGTACGAATAGTATGCCTCCGACCAGGGCGCTAGATGCAAAGATCAGTTCTATTCCGGATACTTCCCCCAATCCTACTAGCTCGAATAGGTCCACCATGGCTAACCGAGACGTGATTAAGATTTTACATGTTCGGCTAGGAAGTTATCTATCGTTGTCCTTTCTCCTAGAGAGAATTAATCCTAGGTACCTTTCTGAATTCATGACCGGCCCCAGGGATAACCCTACAACCATGAATGATATGATTAGGCTGGTATCCNGAGAAACACTGAATGATTCGAGTATAGTGTACGTAAAGAGNCCCAGAATAAACAGAAATATGGGGATTGCTACTCTTCTGAAGAAGATNTAGTAACCAAACATCTGGTCAAAGGCCGGATTTGAAATTGCTTTATCGACGAGGTTGTCATCATCCCCGGAAGGCATTATAACTCACTAACCATTAATCAGCAGAGACATGAGGCCGATGAAGGCCATTCCTACGGGGATAGTGTACCAAATTGCTTTGATAGGCTTGGAAGAGTCGTCGACTAGTTCCTTTTTTCCTGAATTCTGATCCGTTACCAATAGGGTTCTCTCAGCTTGGCTGTATAGCTCCTTGAATTCAGACTCGTTACGAGCTAGGAATAGTAGGAAATAAAGGCCCAGTGCAATCGTCCCACTTCCGGTACCCTGGATGACCCTGCCGAGAACTTCAGTGGTNCCAGCTTCGAGAATAGCTTCCCCAATCATTATTTGGGCAATTCCGAGGATAAACCAAGTAAGTGAGTCTCTTCTCGCCATGACACTAAGAGGCTGTTGGGACTATTGAACATGACCCCTGAGAGTTCAAGCAATTAGTCGGATCGGCCCATAGGNCTAGTNTCCCAGATAGCCCATGTTCCCCTAGCTGAAGCGATACTTTCACCTTCTTTTGTTACAAGGGAGCCTTCAACATGTGCTAAATTTCTCCCTATTCTTACTACCTCTGCANTTGAAACTAATTGGTCTCCTTCCTTTGCAGGATTGAGATAGGAAATGTCTAGCTGTGCTGTGGCGCACCACTGATCCTTGGAAATTATGGAAACAAGAGTCCCTCCCATAGCAGTATCCAACAAAGTAGCATGAATTCCCCCGTGAGCCACCCCTCCCATGTTTAGATGCATCTCTCNTACGGTTAGTTCCACCACACAGGANCCCTCACTGAAATCCGTGATTACCATGCCGAGGGATTCTGCGAGATTATTTAATCGTGGAGTGTTGTAATCTCCGCCCATTATGACGCCTCCCCTGTCTGGACAGACCAAAGTCTAGCATACAGGCCGTCTTTCGATATCAGCTCGTCATGACTCCCCATNTCGGTAATCTTGCCTCGCTCCATAACAGCTATTTTGTCCGCCTTCCTTACTGTTGATAGCCTGTGAGCTATTATCAGTGTCGTCCTATCCACTGATATCCTCTCTATTGAACGTTGTAATGCAGCCTCAGTTTCGTTATCTACATTGCTAGTTGCCTCATCTAGAACCAATACCGGTGCATCCTTCAGTACTGCCCTGGCTATAGCAATCCTCTGTCTCTGGCCACCTGATAGGCGGTGTCCATCCTCACCTATATTTGTCTCCCAGCCATNTGGGAGTTCTTCAATGAAGCTCATTGCTTCTGCAACAGTAGCAGCCTCGGTGATTTCCTCCATCGAAGCTTCGGGATTACCATAGAGAATGTTTTCCTTTACTGAACCTGGAAATAGTGTTGTTGTCTGACTAACCAGGGATATGGCACCTCTCAGAGAGTCGAGTTTGAGATCCCTTACATCGNATCCGTCTAGCTTTACGACACCTCTGTCGGGATCATGGAATCGTAACANCAATCTAACTAGGGTTGTCTTCCCTGATCCTGTGGCCCCTACTAGGCCAAACGTTTTTCCAGCGGGAACTTCGAGTTCTATTCCTTTCAGGATTCCCGNCCTCCCGGGATANTCGAACTTGATTCCATCGAATTTTATTTCACCATTGACTTCACCTAGTCTAGTTTCCCCTTCAACTACACCAACCTCAGTATCTAGTAAATCAAGAACACGCGTTGTCGAGGCTAGTGCTCTCTGATAGAGGTCAAATGTCTCACCCAATCGAGTTAGTGGCCATAGAAGACGTTGTGTGATGAAGACTATTACTGAGTACTCNCCAAGTCCNATTCTTCCATCTANCGCATACTTACCACCCACNAACAGGTTTGCTGTGAATGCGAATAGAATTGCCATCCTAATTAATGGGACGAANGAAGCNGATAGTCGGATCGCGGATCTGTTAGCGTTTCTATANGACTCTGAAGCCTCATTGACTCTCTCGACCTCTCTAGTCTCTGCTGTGAATGACTTGATAGTGGTNATTCCATGGAGGTTATTATTCAGAATAGAGTTCAAATCTGCTACCTCCTTTCTTACCTCGGCATACCTAACTCCGATTCTTCTTTGATAGAGAAAGGAGCCTGCAACAATTATTGGAATCGGCAAAATAGCTAATATTGCAACCTCTGGAGCGAGAATAAACATTATTCCGCTGACTACGATAACTGTTGTCCCCACCTGTAGGAGATCGTTGGCTCCGTGATCTAGGAATCTCTCTAGCTGGTTTACATCGTCATTCATTATCGACATCAGGTTCCCAGTGCTTTGCTCAGAGAACCATTGCATCTCTAGGTCCTGAATGTGACTATATGTTCGCATTCTTAGTTCGTGTTGAGATGTCTGTGCAAGGTTCCTCCACAGTACGCCATAGAAGTACTGGAAAAGGGACTCGAGAACCCATACCAATACGGTAATAACTGCAAGAATTTGTAGTTGTATCCACGGATCAGTATAGCCAAAATCTGCGAGTAAGGACTTTTCCTGCTGATGTACTACATCTATTGCCATCCCAATTAGAACCGGTGGCGCCAAGTCCCACATCCTGTTCAGAATTGAGCAAATAGAAGCCAGTATTATTGTCCCTCTATGGTGCCTCATCTGAGTGGCTAGTCTAGAAAGGGGGTGCCTGTGGTTGGACATGATTCTCGCTTGCACTGAGTGGTTTCAATGCTACCTCCGAAATGATTCAGCTTTTTTCCTTCTCACCAATGATTATCAGAGTTCCGCCCCATTCATCATTCTCACCTGCAATGAGGTGCTCAACATTTCTCAAACCAGCTTTCTCGAATCCACCGATCCATGCACCGGTTGAAAGTGAGGTCATGTGTACTCCGAGTTTTTCAGGCCAGTCAATACTTTGCTCATTCTCGAGATAGTGGTCAATTCCAACTACCAAACAACCTCCAGGCTTGAGCCAATTTTCAATGATTAACTCGAGGAAGAAAAAAGGCATGTCTAGGTAGTATAGAAATTCCATACTGATTACTAAGTCAAATTTCTCTTGTGGCGTCCAATTGGGAAGAGAACCTACAAAATATTTGCCTTCAGGGTCGATTAATCGAGCCTTTCTAATCATTGACTCCGAGCCATCAACGCCACAAGAGAAAGAACATTCAGGAAGATTTGCTAATCTACGGACCGCCCAACCATTTCCACATCCCACATCGATTGATTTGAATGGGTTGTTAATCCTCTTTATCGCAGCACTTATCATCACTTCGACGCTATTAGAGTGGCCTAACTCCATACCTTCGTCTTTTCCGATATCAGCCCAATTGCTGAAAATTTCAACTGCTGAAAGTCTTGTCATAATTGTCAGTTATCCGAGAGCTTATCCGATACTATTCTTCCGCTATCCATCCTGATTACACGAGATGCGAAGCGTGCTAGACTTTCGTCGTGTGAAACCATGATAGTAGTCATTTCCTCTGCAACGCAGGCTTGCATCAATACTTCCATCACTTTGTTAGAAGTCTCAGAATCTAAGTTCCCTGTCAGCTCGTCTCCGAGTAGTAATTTCGGACTTTTTGCTAGACTTCGGGCTATTGCGACTCTTTGCTGTTGCCCGCCACTAATCTCTGCTGGAAACCTATCCCTTTCGTCTTCAAGCCCTACTAATCTTAGCAGTTCCANGGCTCTATCCTTGTCCCTTCTACCTGATACTTCCTGTATTAGTAAAATATTCTCCAAGACTGTCAANTCCTGAAGAAGATTGAAAAATTGGAAAACATAACCAATATTTTCTCGTCTAAATGTGGTCATATTCTCTGATTTGTCCCTCGGTACTGGACTGCCCTCNAANGAATATTCCCCNCCTGTTGGGCTATCTAGTGCCGCTAGACAGTTCAGAAGGGTTGTTTTTCCTGAACCTGATGGGCCCAGTAGGAGTATCTGATCCCCCTTTTCAACCCTAAGACTGATTCCGTCAAGCGCCTTCACGGTCCCCGAAGCCATTTCATAGTAGCGGGAGAGATTGTCCACCTGCAGCATGGCAAAATTCGAGAGTAGGTGGCAATTAAATCTACTTGATGAACTATCTAGTCTCTATCACTGTGTGGTGATTGTTGCAAAGTTCATCGAACTGATTTAANCCTCTGCAATTTACAATTAGCTGGATTCCTTTNCCAGTTTCCTTTCTAGCTTCAACCTTGTGAGGAGAGNTTTCGCCACACNCGGGGCACCTGAGCATGACTATGTCCCCGGCCCTCTTTATTAGTCGTCTTTCCCTATCCTTGGCTCTCTGATTTTTCATCCCCTTCTCCCGGCCATAGAATTTCACATATGCCTGAATAATGATGCTAAAAAGTGCGATAACTATTGAAAATTGTAATTCGAGCTCTGCTGTTGAGAGGGGGAAGGATTTTGTCTGGATAATTGAAGCCCCATTTCCTATCAAAGCCCCTGAAAATAAACCAGACATGATTATTGGTAGGATTTGCCTTAGATGCATTCTAAACAACAAGGTTAGGAAAGTTGTAGAAACTAAGATAAAGCTGGAGAAGAGTGAATGTGAGATCTCTGGTATTACTGGTATCTGTGCAACGATTTCTTGTAAATCAATATCACGCTCATACTTCAGATACTCGTACCCCAGAACTACNCCCACAGGAGGTCCNAGAACCACAATATAGTTCTCAGCCACCCTGGGGAGAATATACCCTATGAAAGAGCCCNACAGAACACAAAACCACATTATCCCTGTTGGGGGAATNAGTTCTGTAAGGTCGGGGAAAGATACGAGCAACTTCGCTAGGAAGAAGCCCAAAAGAGCTCCGACAAAGGCGAAGGCTCTGTAGATTCTAAGACCCCNTCTTGGGATGAACCCGGGCCTGATTGTTGCCGATAGTGCATCGCCAATAATCCCCGAATTCTTTGATTTGGAAGACTTTGCATCATTTTGTATCGCCATTCCGCCATAGCTAGGCTCCCAGAAAAGATAGATTCCTAGACAAACCATAGTGGCCCCAATTGCGGTCTCCACGAAATCACGAGAGGATTGTGGGTTATTACAGGTCCGGGAATGAAAATTACGGCCAAACTTGATTCATGGATCCTAGTGCCGGGTCCGTGGGGAATCCAAGATTCGTTGTTGAAACGCCGGGTAATTTGATTGATATCTTATCCATAGTTCATCCAAAATCCAAGAAAAACAATCTTCGTAGGATGATCGATAGAGGTCGTATTCTTGTTGATGGGGTGAAGGCAAGAAGAGCCAAACAAGAAATATCGATTGGGGCTAACGTAGAAATTCTTTCCAAAGAGGAGGGGGATCAGAAAGAGGGATCTATGGATGGAATGCTTCCAAGTCCAGAAGTACTATTCGAAGACGAAAAGGTGATTGTGGTGGATAAACCCGCTGGCCTTCTCACCGTAGCAACCCCAAGGGGGGAGCCGGATACGATGTTTGATAGAGTTTCGAAGTGGTTATCGAAGAAGCATCGAGATAGGACCTTCCTTGTACATAGATTGGATAGAGAAACTTCTGGATGCCTGATTTTAGCAAAGAGTAAAGAGGTCAGAGATTTTTTGCAAAAACAATTCAAAAATCGCTCAGTTGAGAGAATATACCATGCAGTAGTTTTCGGAAACCCANCGAATGAATCGGGAGTTTCAACAACTAGAATTTTAGAAACTCGAGACAATAGGGTTCGCTTGGTAGATGATGGAAGAAGAGCTGGCAAAGAAGCGATTACTAACTGGAAAGTTGAGCAAAAATTTGCAGTCAACAGCCTAATACGAATAAAAATCGAAACGGGTAGAAGGGCTCAAATCAGGCTACATATGAGTGAAATAGGGCATCCAGTGGTTGGAGATACCCGCTATGGCAGGGGGAAGGCCAGTGTTAACAGACTATGTTTGCATGCTTCATCAATAGGATTTATGCATCCTGATGGATCTAGAATTCGAGTTGAAAGTGAGATTCCCCCAAAACTATTTTCCGAATTGAAGAGGAAATCGTTGTAAATTAGTTACTGAGCATATTTTTCTCTATTTGTTCTTTTTCTAGACAGCATTTATCCAGAGACACCCCTATGGAAGAGTGATGAAAGACGCCAGCGGCCAGGAGATTGTTGATTCGATTGGTGGCAAGGATTTGAACTCTGACGGAGACGTGATAAATCTCGCAATCGCCGGAAGTAGTAGATTCTATGACTTCGAAGTTTTCGAGAGAGAAATTGAAAAATGGATTTCAAAGACTGGTTTTCCAGATTTGATAGTAGTTGGCGGTGCTAGTGGGGTCGACTATATGGCAGAACGATGGGCCGACAATAATTTGGTACCTATTGCCATATTCTCCGAGGAGTGGGACGATCCTCGTCGTAGCCTAATTGACAGGAATCGTGCTGAGGCGCCAAATAGCCTTACTGAAAAGATTCTGAAGAGTGCGACGCATATTTTGGCCATGCCATCACCCACCAGCAAATGGACAAGAATAGTGATAGAAGGGGCAGAAAAAATTGGGATACCGACCAATGTTGTTGAACTTGAATAGCCTAGTTCCTCATTATCAATCTATAATTCTGCCTTCCATTCCGCCTGCAACCTCAATTATCTGGCCAGTGATGTGTCCTGAGACTTTTCCTGAAGAAAGGACGACGACAGCTCGTGCAACATCTACTGGTCTGGCGAGTTTCTTTAATGCCATTGTTGATACTGCCTTTCCGATTATCACATCATCCAGTCCTTTTTCGGACTTCTTATCTGTCAGAGTCCAACCTGGGGCCACTGCGTTGACCCTTACTGAACCTAATCCTGAGATTTCATTTTTTATAGAAAGCAAGAGTCCAGATGTTATGGCCCCTTTTGCCGCGGCATAGTCAGAATGACCCGCTTCACCGTAAATTCCGGCAGTAGACCCAACAAAAACTAAAGATCCATAACCACAATTTTTTGCATGAGATAGATATGACCTAGCAGTGTTTGCAGATATCCCCAGATTGCTTGTTAGTGTAGAGTTCCAACGTTTTTCGTCAATCTCCCAAATAGGTTTATTTTCGGACGGATAGTATCCGGAATTGGCTACGCAAGAATCCAAACTTCCCATTTCTAGGATGCAGTCTTTGATCAAGTCATTAGCTTCAATGGGGACTCTGAGATCGGCTTTGATAGCTATGCCGCCAATTTCTCCTGCCAGTTTCTCCGCTTCTTTATGGGATCTGTGATAGTGCACTACAACCTTGGCACCATCAGCTGCAAAGGCTCTACAAATAGCTTGACCTATCCCACCTGCGCCCCCAGTAACGAGGACGACCTTCCCTTCAAGGCCAGTTTCCATGAAACCTCTGATTAGTTCGCACTAATAATTTGAATAGATGCAGTTCTTCCGAGGAACGAATCGTATGTCCAAAGTAAATCTGCGAGAAAAACTATCTATGTTCTCAGAAAAATGGTCACCCAAAGTTATTGCAGAGATGAATGACTATCAATTCAAACTAGTGAAGATTGAAGGAGATTTCATTTGGCATGATCACTCAGAGACGGACGAAGTTTTCATTGTTTTAGAAGGGAGGATGGAGATTGAGTTTGAGGACAAGGTCGTTGAATTAAACGAGGGAGAAATGTACGTCGTTCCAAAGGGGGTTAGGCACAAGCCGTCTGCCGAGTTTGAGTGTAAAATAATGCTAGTGGAACCTAAGGGAGTCATTAACACTGGCGAAGCTGATAGTAATCTAAGGGCCCCAAACGATGAATGGGTTTAGTTTGAAAAACTCACTCTTCCTGGGAAACTGACTTCATTTGCGAATGAGCGATTTCCTTTGCCTCGTCTACATCGACTCCGTGCCTGACAATGAGATGTCTAATTAGCAAATGACTCTCCAAATTCCCATCGCACAGAGGGCACTCAACAATTATCGAATTCTTAGCTGATGCTGTTTGTAGGGATGAGGGGGCAATGGGCCTCCTGACTAAAGCTGCAAAGAATGCTACGATGAATACTATTCCAGCACACCCAAGGCCGGTAAAAACCGGAGAAGGTTGAGATTTCTGTTCCAACTCTATGTTGGCGTTCTTGGTGATTGAGTCAGAATATTCGGATCCATTGGTATCGATAATATGTACGAAAGTCTCCCCTAATAGAATGAGTAGGATCTCAGCACCATCATATGTGTCGTCAATCTCTATTGTGAGAAAAAATGTCCCATCCTTGGTAGTTTCCTGTGAGATTCCCCGGAATGGATGGCAGTCATACTCAAATTCCGCACACTCTATGGCGATGTCCTCTAGTTCAACTGGTGGCCCATTGGAAAAGACTGCAGTGCCAGATATGTTGTAATCGAAGGTCTCAGATTCTGCGGCATTACATAGTGAGTTTATCGAAAGTAATGTTGTGGTCACTATGATTATCGTATATCTCACGCTCGTTCGAGGATAACCAATCTTATGAAATGGTTTCAGAATCGTTTTCTTCTTTCCATGCGTGCTCCCTCAGAAGATCGAGGGAGACCACCTGTAGGGACTCTTCGTGTGTGGCTTCCAGAATTACTGGACAAGCCACTCCCGAATCAGCGGCATCCTTCCATGTTCTTGCGCAGACGCACCATTTGTCCCCATTGACCAGACCGGGGAAGCCAAACTGGGGTGCTGGAGAAATCAGATCGTTGCCTCTCGATCTAGCGAATTCCAGGAATTGTTTTGTCACTATGCAGCAAACTGTGTGAAGGCCAGAATCTGTTCGATCCGTGTTACAACAGCCATCCCTGAACCACCCGGTTAACGGATCCTCTGAGCAAGTTTGCAGGTTCGTTCCGAGAACGTTGAACGAGGGTAACATCACTGATCACCTCCATCGGTCCAAGCGTTTGCCCAAAGATCGAATATCCGGATATCAAAAGTTTCCGCGGAGTTTGTCCTTACCGAGAATGAGTCCGGGTAAGAGAGGAGGCCGTCGAGTCCAGAGTCCTGCCATTCTAATTCCCACCAAGTACCGTCGACTGAAGTAGTGTTACTCGTTAGGTTATCTAGCATTAGTTCCGCGACAGACGAGTTATCCATAAACACGTGCATCTCGATCTCCGACAGGTTGACTTCGTAGATCATTGCCTCTGGCACGGGTCCGGAAACTTCTGTGATGCCATCTTCGGTTAGTTGGAATTGTGGCAAAGGAATGAACGGCACAGCGGCCCTTTCGAATGTGGGATTTGGAAGTAGACCGGCTTCGAACCACATGCCCTCGAGTGTCCCATTTCGAAGTAGTTCGTAGTAAGGTATGTCAATTTCCTCGTAAAAGACTAGCCTGTAAAGTATGTCAGTAGTCTCCTTGAAGACCTCTATTGCAACAATGTTAGGAGGGAATCCAGAGGTTGCTACATAAGCCTGGATTAATTCTCCACTGATCATTTTGCTAGTACCACCCACTTGATAAAGTTCTGAGACATCACCTGTAACCGTCCAAGACTGACCCTCAAATTGGGTTAGATCGTAGGAGAACGGGGGCCAGACTCCATCGGGTTCCTGCTGCGAGAGCCGTTGTATCTCAACAAAGGGATCTTCGTATTCTGGAATCATGTCTCTACCACGTTTCATAGAGAGCATATTTGAGTCTGAGATATATATCTCCGATAGGCCATCGTAGATCTGGTATCCGGCCACGAGGTTACCACCTATCGTGAGTGTATGAGAGACGTATCTTATTCCTAGATCATCGGACCTCTCTATTGCCCAGGAATTAACAACATTTACTCCATCAATCGTTGAGGTTTGTTCTGCCTCTACTCTGAAGAAACCGGGGTTCTGAGCAGCTAGTAAATATCCATCTAAGGGAATTTGCTCGGATATCATCCTAGCAAACTCCCCACCCCTCATGGGGAAGCAAGAGTCATTCACCTCTTGATCACAACCGGTGTGGCTTTGCTCGTTACTAAGAGAAATACATCCTGAAAGTGGCATAGTAAACAGTATCAACGAGATCAATATTGCACTTTTCACTAATGCTGGGTCCCAAGATTGTGATTTAGTGGTTGCGTTGCCCCTATATGTCAGTCATTATGGCGGTTGAATAGGGGCGATCCTGGATGCATGAGGAAATACTGGTAGTTTACAAGAAGAACTTCGAGGAAGTCCATGATAGATCGCTAGACAAGGTAAGGCAGGTGATGGATGAACTTGTAGCTGAGAGGGGGATTGACGTGGGATACACAGCAAGAGAAACAGTACGCAGAGCAGACTTCTCTGGGCCGGATCTTGTGATCGTCCTTGGAGGTGATGGGACTCTGACATCTATAGCTCATTCAGTGGATGATATTACTCCAGTTATGGGCGTGAACAGCCATCCACGAAGCGAGAGCGATGATGGATCATACGGATTCTTCATGGGGAGTGATCCCCATACATTTTCTGAGGATGTTAGGAGTGCTCTTGACGGAGGGAGCATAGTCAATGTACTTCCACGCCTTCAGGCCGAGATAGANACGACTAGTGGNAATATAGTTAGATGCGANCCTGCGTTGAACGATNTGCTAGTTGCTAACACACACCAGTATCAGCCCTCAAAGTACAGNCTGCAGAGGGAAGAAATAGATTCTATGCAATNCTCCTCTGGGTGTCTTTTCTCGACTTTCCTCGGACAAGGAGCGTGGTTTAGGCATGTAGCTAACATTGAAGGGGAGGCCTTCCCATTCGAAGAGATAGACGACCACTACTTGTTCGTGGCGAGGGATCTGCCTAGGGAGTCCAGAGCCGATGACGGTTCCTACTGGGAGTGGACAAGCGAGCAAACCATAATCACTAGCGATATGCACAGGGGGTATGTCGTAAGCGACGGGTGGGACGAGACTCACTTCACTAGGGGAGCCACATTGACAGTGGGGATTGATGGGCCCAAGCTTAGGCTTCTTACATTCAGGAATGGGATCATTACTAGGGTTTCCAGATGGTTAGCCTGAACTAGAGTATCTGCTCGAGGAATCTCTTGGTCCTCTCTCTCTTCGGGTTTGTGAAGAATATTTCTGGGGTTTCCTCCTCTACAAGCTCGCCCTCATCAAATAATATGCAGCGATCGGCGACCTCCTTGGCGAAGCCCATCTCATGAGTCACCACGATCATCGTAATGTCCCTACTTGCAAGATCAATCATTACCTCCAGGACTTCTTTTATCATCTCGGGGTCCAGAGCAGATGTGGGCTCGTCGAAGAGCATTATCTTCGGATCCATGGCCAGGGCACGTGCGATCGCAACCCTCTGTTGCTGCCCCCCTGAGAGTCCGCTTGGGTACTTGTTCGCCTGCTCCGGGATTCCTACCCTCTCAAGCAGTTCCATGGCCCTCTTCTCAGCGCTGCTCTTGTCGATTCCCTTGACCCTCATCGGTGCGAGGGTGATATTCTCCATTATTGTGAGGTGGGGGAAGAGCTCGAACTGCTGGAAAACGAATCCGACTTCGGATCTTATGAGTTTAAGATCTGCTACGCTTGTGTCATCGTCCAAGGTGACCCCATCTACCTTGATAGTGCCACTGGCATGAGGCTGAAGTCTGTTCAGTGTTCTTATGAAGGTTGATTTTCCAGATCCAGAAGGGCCGAGGATGACGATTATCTCCCCCCTTCTAACTTTGATATCGATGCCCTTGAGGGCCCAGAAGTCTCCGAAGTTTACTTTGACCCCCTCGGCCTCTATGATGACCTCGTCAGATGATGTCCAGTAATCGCTCATGTCGCCTCTCCCCCTCCCTCTACTCCTAATCCGAGGGACTTCTCGACCTTAAGTGAAATCCTTGAAAGGGCCAATGCGACCACCCAGAATAGCAGTGCGGAGAAAATCAGCGGTTCAAGGTAGTCGTCTCCGAAGTTTATGTCTGTGGCAGGGAGTACCTTGGAGATTGCGAATAGATCCAGCACCCCCAATAGATAGACCAATGTCGTGTCTTTCCAAAGGCCGATGAATATGCTGACTATGGCCGGCAGGGTAGTCCTGATTGCCGATGGCAGTTCAACGAACAGTTTGATCTGGGTTGGACTGAGGCCTAATGCCGTGGCAGCCTCGACTTGGCCCCTTGGTACATTCTGCAAACCCCCTCTCAGAACCTCAGCGATGTAACATGCTCCGAATATCGAGAAGGCCATTATGGTTCGGACAACCACGTCGGCATCGAAGATTGGGGAGATGACATCCGGGAGGATGAAGAGTGCGATGAAAAGCCACGCTACCATCGGTCCCGATCTGACCAGTTCGATAATCATGGTTGCTGGGAGGCTGAAGAAGGGGATTTCGCTCCGCCTCCCGAAGGCTAAGAGTACGGACATCCCGAAGCCTAGAACCAATGTGGCGGCTATAAGGATGAGATTAACGAAAAAGCCACCCCACAGGAAGGGCGCTATTCCTACTTCCATCCACCCATTGTCCACTATTGACTCTGGGGGGTCAAGGAGAATTATCGCTATGAAGAAGGTGATTACGCTTGCGAAGGCTATGTAGGATCTGAGTCTGTTGACTAGGTACTCCTCTGAGCGGAGCGTGTATCTCTTAGTAGCTAGGAAGACAGAGGCACCCAGTGCTGCGGTCAGGGTAAGCCTAAGCATTACATTGTCGGGATTGAAGTAAAGGTATGTTGGGTACCAAACATAGAACATCGAGATAGCCCAAACCACCCCGAGTTTGACTAGGAAGTCCCTCGTGCTCTGTTGTGTGGTCCCGAATGCTGCGCTTATGATTGAGACGGACAGTATCAGGCTTGGCCAAAGGCGCCATGTCTCGTTTGTGTATTCCGAGTTGACTACTCCCGTGTTCATATGGATCCCGAGGAATAGCGTCGATCTATTGGCGAAGATGACATCCCATTCGGCTCCAATTATTGTGAAGTAGGAGGCGGCGGATACGAGGATGTAAGTCGCCCAAGCGACTATCAGCCCTAATAGTGCGGTGTTCTTTGACCTCATGAAGGTGCCTTTGAGGGCGATCGAGAGGGTGGTGGACCATGCGAAGAAAGACATTGAGGCGGTAATCAGGCAATGAAGGATATTCCTCCACTCGGAGACATCAAGGTACATCTTATCCATCTCGGAAAGGAAAGTGTTGACTGCGATTAACAGCGAGGTCAGTAGTATAGCAATCGAGAACTGGTTCCTGTTATCCTCATTGACCCATCTGGCAGGCTTTCCGGACACCTCCTCGTCGAATTTATGGTGCCAGTAAAGTGCCCTGGTGGCGAAATTGTCAGAACTCTCTTTTTCCGAAATCATATCTGAACCCTCGTTATCCTTCTGTTGTACATGTTCATTAGTGCGGAAATTATCAGGCTGCCTACCTGATAGGTGAGTAGGATGAGTATGAATGTGGGCACTGCCTTACCGATCTTATTCACGATCACGAGATTGATGTAGAATACATCGTTGTAGGCTACAATCATGGCCAGGCTGGAGTTCTTCCAGACGTTCATGTACTGGTTGTTCAGGGCTGGCACCATGCTCCTGAGTGCTTGTGGCATGATTACCAGCCTTAGTCTCTGGAATGGGGTTAGGCCGAGCGCGATACCGGCCTCTATCTGCCCCCTTGGGAGGGACTGGATGCTCCCTCTGACAATCTCGGCCACTATCGCGCTAGTGTAAATTGTCAGTCCCGCGACTATGGCCAAGAAGGGGAGCGTGATCTCGAATCCATCCTGCATCACCCAGCTTCCAGGTGAGTCTGGGATCCTCTTCCACATCGTGGGGATATCGAATCCCCCATAGAGGAGCATGCCAGCAGCGATTGCAAATGCTGAGATCCAGATCCTGAAGCGAGATTTGATGCCCCTATCTGAGTCGTCGAAGCCTTCCCTGTCCAGATAAGTGGTGTATGCCTTCACCATCAATAGCCAGGATAGTGCTACCGTCAGCATTATCGGGTCGGGCTTGGGGATGATTATCCCTTGGTTGCTTATCCAGATTGCCTCTGCGATATTGACCTCCTTCTCGATTATCGGTATTGTGTTCCCTAGGGTTATCGAGGTACCGAAGAGGAGCAAAGCAAGAGGCATGTTCCTGAATATCTCGACGTATATCGTTCCGAACCCGGAGGTAAGCTTGTGGTTGGAGAGTCTCATGACTCCCACGACTATCCCTATCAGNGTGCATAGGACGATGCTGATCAATACTGCTCTGACAGCGTTAACCACCCCAGCCCAATGGAACTCCCACCTATCTCCCCTGGTTAGATTGACTTGGTTAGGCCAGTTGGTGATGCTGAAACCNGCAATGTCATCCATGAAGTCCCAAGTTATGTCCCATGTGGCATCGGTGCGTAGGAGGAGCATTATCCTGAATGTCAGGAATAAGACGAGAGGGAGTGCTATTAGGAAGGCCAGAGAAGATTGTCNCTTGTCCACGATGGATGGCTTGTCGGATTCCCTGGAGATTTGGGCGGACCACCCGATTATGAGTAGCAGTAGCAGAAATGAGAATGTAGTGTCCTGTTCTCTAGATATGATTGGGAAGAACGATCCAACCATTGCTAAGTTGATCAGTATGAAGAAGAATGCCAGAATCGCAAATAGCGATGTCCCTACGCGCTTCCATGATTCCCCCCACATCCTAGGGGCATCCTTTGGGTTGCGCAATGATCTCAGAACTAGTAGTGAGAGGTCCTTCATCTCATCCTGAATCAAGAGCATTCCAGTCAGCACTGATCCCCCCAATATCAGGAAAGGCCTCTGCGTCCTTGGCGAGAGGTAGACGTTGTCTGCTAACCAAAGGANGAATAGGAATNCCATGAAGGCGANGATCGTCGTTATGTANGACTCGTAGTCACGCGCATTCCTAATTGTTCGAGGGGATATCTCATTCTGTATTAGGACGAATGANATCAGNCATATGCCCCCGATTATCCTAACTTGGTCNCCTATGGGATAGTATGCTGGGCTGTCCCTGCCTCCTATCGGGACATTCAGGGAGACCTGCTGGGCCGTATCGAACGAGAGNCCCATGAAGAAAGAGAGGTACTGCCAGAGGACGTATATGAGGGGGAGATAGATCAGGATTCTCCTAGCAGACCTCTTTGGGTTACTGGTCACCTGGCTGAAAAATGTTTGAAAAAAACCGTTGATGGTGTTTATGTCGGTTCTCTTCTCNTCTTCCGTGCTCGCACCTGCGTCTCTCTCATTTCTTCTTCCGATAATTTGGCCATCTGATATTTCACTGNCTTCTGGGAGGGTTTCTGCCTGAGCTTGAGTTTGCTCATTCTCGGTCCCTTGAGTATCCATCGTAACACTCAGCGCTTTGCTTGATATGGTAATGTTTGGCCCCGGGGGAGAANATCCCCCCCGGGGTTTTCGTCGTTCCGTCTAAGTGCTTTCTATANNCGAAATCACTTGATCGGTGGCGCGTACTGCAGGCCGCCCTCAGAGACGAGGGCGTTCTTGGTACCANCTCTGTCAATCAGACAGCCGGTCATAGCGGCAGAGCCGCTGGTTCCGTCGTAGGAACCGTCGCAGAATGCGTCGTCGTATGCCTCTCCGTAGTTNCCTACGGCTGCTAGTACANCCTGGACCCAGGTGTCACTGAGTGGGTTGGCCTCAGTTCCAAGGGAAAGGGATGTAGCCGTGTTCAGCAGAGTGTTGTGCTGAGCGTTACCATCAGCTGCTGCTGCGGCTGTTGCCATTGAAGCGTAGTTTGCGGAGGTTATACCGTACTCCTCTGCTGTAACCATGGCGTACCATACCCATGCGACTACGTCGTTCCAGTCGTCGTCNTTGTCACGAGTGGCTGCTCCAAGGGGCTCCTTGGATAGGGTCTCGGATGCGATCCAGGTCCCTGCGCTCAGTGAGTTGCCGGAGTTGTCCTCGGCATCTAGTAGGTACTTTCGGGCAGCTACTGCCGACATGTCGCCAGTGAATGCCTCGCACTCACCGGACTTGATCTTCTCGACGGCCTCGCTCTCGAACTCAACGTTCACAGGAGTGAACTGAATGTTGTTCAAAGCGAAGTAGTCCTGTAGGTTGCCCTCTGTGGTCGTTCCGGTTCCGACGCAGATCTTCACTCCGTCTAGTCCAGCGACAGATCCACTGGCAGAGGCCTTACTGAAGGCGGACTCTGCAACTAGGACTCCCTGTCCATCGTAGAAGTTGATCCCAGCGAAGTCAGCGTTCAGTCCGGCGTCACGGCTGGTGGTCCAGGTCGTGGTGCGGATCAGAACGTCCATCTGTGCAGGATCTGCGAGCTTCTCGAAGCGAGTGCTAGCCTGGGTAGCGTCCACGTAGGTGACCGTCACGCCAATTGCGGCAGCGATTGCCTCGCAGTAAGCGACGTCAAGACCTGATCTCTCACCAGAGGCAGGATCGACGTAGCCCATTCCGAACTGGCTTGTCTTCACTCCACACAGAAGCGACCCGCGCTCCTTGATCACGTCCAGGGTGCTAACGAGTTGTGTGTCAGCAACACCCTGCGCGTATCCTTCGTCGCGGGCAGCGTCGACGTCTTCTTGCGTGACATCGTCTCCCGCACAGCCCGCAAGGGCTGCAGTCATCATTAACAGCATCATTGTTGTAGCGATTAGTCGCTGCATATTGCTTCTGACGAGATATAGTATGTATATACCTTCGCCTTAAAACGTAGAATAACTCGATTTGGANGCGTTTTAGGATGTATATTTCAGAGAAGGTGGGAGACGGGGTGGCAAGCCACCCCGGCCCCCGGTTTCCGAGTTTTCTTAGGAGGTGATCCATCTGCAGGTTCCCCTACAGATACCTTGTTACGACTTAACCCTCCTTGTCGAAGGCAGGCTCGAATACCCCATTAAAAGGTAGCCTCACCCACCCCCAACTAAGATGGTTTGACGGGCGGTGTGTGCAAGGAGCAGGGGCATATTCACCGCGCCATTTTGAGACGCGA
>PAVV01000002.1 GCA_002713185.1 Methanobacteriota archaeon
TACTCCCATGCGCTTAGCTTTGTCATGTTAATTTTCCTCTCGTTTACTTTACAAATTTTTTTCATGATGTTTATGCGTGAGATTCAAAGAGCTTACCCGCAACCAAGCCTCATGAGCGAGGAAAACATAGGAGGTTATCCTCTAGTTCTACATTCCGAAGCTGACCCAACTCGATTGGGGGGTACTGCCGTATGTGGGTTTTCAACAGTTGGCTCGGTAGGCGTAATAGCGACTTCTCATTTAGTCGGCTCTCTCGATCTAAGTCCAATGGGTACGGTCCTCCATCCTAAATTTCCGGCCGTGGCACTAATTCATGATTCAGTGCCCAAGCATCCAGTAAGAGTCTACCAGGGAGACGAAATTGGAGTTTTCACTTCGGAGATACAGTTTCCAAGTGAGCATGATGTGTATTTTGCGAATACTGTCCTTGACTGGTTCACCAAAGGTGGATTCGAAAGGTTGGTAGTTATCGATGGAGTAGTAAGCAACGATTTAGGTATCAAAGAGGACAGTGAATTGTGGGGAGTATCTTCGACGCCTGCAGGTAGAGATCAGCTAGATGGCTCAAGCATACAAAGAATACAGCAGGGCATAGTATCGGGAATAGCCGGGTATCTCATCGCTGAGGGAGAGAGAAGAGGTCTGGATATTACTGCTCTGCTTGCTGAGTGTAATCCGATGTATCCAGATGCAAGAGCTGCCTTTATCGCTTTGGAGGGTCTTAGCGAATTCTTAGGAATGGAAATACCTCTGGGGGGATTGCTTGAAGATGCAAAGAATATCGAAGATAGAGTCCGCGAAGCATTCGAAAGGGCACAGGCTACTGCCCTACCAGCGCCTCCAGAAGATGACGAGGACGATGTCCCTATGGTCTACTAATCAGTAGAACGGATTAGTCCCTGCTTCGTGATCTGTCATGTCAATCACCGCTGTAATCTCGGGGACCTCTTCGGTAATCATAACCTCAATCCCCTCTTTCAGGGTTACATCAACCATTCCACATCCTTGGCATCCTCCACCGAATGAAATCATGGCATTCCCCCCATCTACTCCCACTAGATCTACATGACCTCCATGAGATGCTACAAGGGGGTTTACTTGGTTGGAAATAACCTCTGCAACAGCCTTGGAAACATCATCAATCCAGAGCGGATTCGGGTTCTCAAAACTAAATCCCCCTCCCATTAGTGTCTCCTTGTAATCTAAGATTGTTCCTTCGAGATAGGGGGCGCTCCTAGCTCCTACGAAAACGACCAAATCTCCGATCTCAGACTCGATATCATCTTCCATTGCATCCTCCTTGCTTATGAGTTGTAAATCGTACTGAAACCCCTTGGGTCCCCTACCTACGATCTCCACCTTTAGCGCAACTAAATCGTTATCAGATTGCTCTGAGAACTTGTGGAGCATCTCCCTAGCCTTGTCAGTTATTTCCAGCATTATGATAGCTGGCAGAAAACACTCATTCTTCAACCTGTTCTTCCATCAGACAAACTATTCAGCTTCCACCCAGTCGAGATTTTATGGCGAGAGACAAGATGGGCAGAGCCCTGAGGGATCTCAGAGTGTCTGTTACTGACAGATGTAACTTCAGATGCGGATATTGCATGCCAAGAGAAAAGTTCGGGAGGCACCACAAATTCCTTCCAAATAACCGCATCCTGTCCTATGAACAGATCCAGAGATTTATTGCAGCCTGTATCCCACTGGGTCTTAACAAGGTCAGGATCACTGGCGGTGAACCACTCCTAAGACGAGATTTGTTCGAACTGGTCAGTATGGTTTCCTCCTTGGGTCTAGAGGTTGCTCTAACAACAAACGGCTCACTTCTCGCAGACCAATCAGATAAGCTCTACAGAGCAGGACTTAACAGAGTAACCGTAAGTCTAGACGCACTCGATCCAAAACTCCATTCAAAGATTACCGACTCAGTAATCCCTGTTGGAGAGGTTATCCGTGGAATAGAATCAGCAGTATCTTCAGGACTGAATCCGGTAAAGGTAAATTGCGTAGTTCGAAGAGGATTGAATGAGTCTGAAGTAGCCCCACTGGTTAGACACTTTAGGGGCACAGGCGTAATAGTCCGCTTCATCGAGTTTATGGATGTCGGATCTACCAACAGATGGTCCTTCGGGCAAGTCGTTCCCACCTCCGAGGTCCTACAGACACTCTCAAGTGAGTTTGATCTGTTTCCAATGGAGAGAAAATCTCCAACAGATGTTGCTTCTAGATGGGCTCACTCGGATGGCTCTGGAGAGATAGGATTCATCTCTTCCGTAACAGAGCCATTTTGTGGAGGATGTGTGAGGGCACGACTCTCCTCGGATGGGAAGCTTTTCACTTGTCTGTTTAGCAACAAGGGTTATGACTTAGCTGACAGACTCACATTCTCTGAGCCAATTCAAGTTCTAACAGCTGAAATATCAAAGATATGGTCTGCAAGGTCGGACAGATATAGCGAACTTAGGTCCCCAAAGCCAAACTCTCTGCCTAGGGTGGAAATGTCCTATATCGGCGGTTGAATGGATTTTGCTGCATCAATCACGTCTTCCCACGGGGCATCAGTCCTGAATGATGGCCTTCCATAACTAGAGACCCCGGCAGAATGGCCAACATCTTTGAGCGATTCGACAATTCTCTTTGGACTAGGGGGGGCACCTGTCCCAAGCCAAGAAGAAAGGTCATCCACCACAATAAGCTGGTTCGATTTGATTGCCTGCGACTCCTCCGAAATATGTCTAACACTTCTAGAAATCGCCCTTCTCTCCAAGGCACATCTCTTCTCATCCCACCCGAGAGGATCGTCAAGAGAGAATGTCGGGCCGCAACTCTCCAGAGCGAAGTCATCGGTCATCGATGCCATAGCATCACAGTCCCCAGTCGGTCCTATCCACATTGGACCCGAAATCCTAGGATCCTTCCTGTTGACGGGGAATTCCAATGGTAGGAAACAGTGCATAGGAAGCGTTTCCAATGATTCTCCGAGATGGAATCCGTATGCCATGGACGCAGCCACTTCCTCCATATCTGGAGAAAAGACCCTCCAACCGATCCTTGTTTCGAGGTTATTGGCAGCTGAAATCCCTTTCTTAACCAAGAAAGAGACCCTCAGATGATGCGAATCCCAAATAGAAAGTAGCGGATGTAATGACCTGTCGTGCCTTGCCGCAATTCTAGAAATAACGGCAAGCAAAACCCTCATTCCAGAATCATGAGATAGCGAATCGTTCCTCACTCTAGCCCCATATCGCCTCATTAGTGCCGTCTTGGAAGAACCTGTTAGAGCGGCCGTGTCTGTAGCACTTACCTCCATTACTCCACTCCTAGCCATCGACTGCATGGCTGAATCGAGGAATGGTACTGGAGAACCATATGGGTCTATGTCGACCCAGTGTCTTCCGCTTCTCAGAACTGAAGATCTCAAATCTCCATGAATAGCTTCAATCGCCCCCTTTCCATGTGAAGGTGGGAACTGGTTGTTTGACGCCTTGGCCCATTCCAAGGACATCTCATCTAGGTCTACAATTTCTGCTAAAACTCTAGCCGCCATCTCCTCAGGAATCTCGTTTAGCCATCTCCTTGCCCTAAGTCCCGATGCAGTCAAACCATCGATAGCGTAAATCTTCCCTGATCCAAGAAGACCATATTCTATCGAATGCTTGAGTAGTAATACGCTCCTCGTTCTGCTTCCTGACATTGCCGAGTTGTAGAAGACCTCACCAGGTCTCTTTCTCCTAGGTCCAAGCAAGCTGTTTGCAGCATTTTCTGGGAGTAACAACATGGTCCTCCCTTCCCTGTATGGAGAACCCGTTTCTGGCAATTTGCCTTCTCGTCCCATGTCGGGCGGAGGGGGCGTTACAAAAGGAATTGACCGTCACTAGTATTTGTCGAAAATAACTTCTGGATTGGAATGGGTAACCACTCTGTCGCCAGAAGTAATGTGCCCCACTATCCGAGTCCCCGGCAAACGCTCATTGAGCCATTTCGAGATAGAATTCGCGCTGGCTTGATCTACTGCCACCACCATTCCCATACCCATATTGAACGTTCTGTGCATCTCCAAATCACTAACTCCTCCCACTTCAGAAATCCACTCGAACTCTGGTTGAGGAGTCAGTGGCTCATCAATGTGCCAACCCATTGAATCATGAAGCCTCAACAGGTTTGATAACCCTCCTCCTGTAATATGAGCGAGAGCCTTGATCGACTCTGGGCCGCAAACACCGCCCTCCATCCTAGTCTCAGCAATTAAATCCACCAATGGGTCAACATAAATCCGAGTGGGATTCAACAGAACCTCAGCCAGTGTTAGTCCAACAGAATCGGAGAACTTCTCAATCTTCCTGAAATCACAATTAGCCTCGAATGGGCATTCCTCCATTAGGCTCAGTCCTGATCTATCTAGCACAGCTCTGACCAGTGTGAAACCATTAGAATGAAGGCCACTGCTTGGCAAACCAATCAAGACATCCCCTTCGATAAGACTCTTCCCGGTGACCTCACTCCCTTTGGGGAACCAACCGAGCGCGGTGCCTGAGAGGTCCAGCTCCTTCACTATACCGGGGAGGGTGGCCGTCTCCCCTCCTGCTAAGGTCACTCTTGCCTCATTACATGCCTCTGACAAAGACCTTCCTAATTCTGCGTGCACCATCGGATCAGCCTCAGTCACGGCTATGTAGTCAACAAACGCCAATGGCTCCGCTCCAACACAGATCAAGTCATTTACGTTCATAGCCACGCAGTCGAAACCCACTCCTCCGAGATGCCCTACTTCGTTAGCTATTTGCAGCTTTGAACCGACTCCGTCGGTAGCCAAAACCAGGCACGAGTCCCCAAACTCAATAATTCCACCAAAACCCCCTGGAAGTCGGACAGGTGCCCCTAACTCGCCAGGAAGCCTTGCTGACGACTTTATCGAGTCAATCAGGCTCGAAACAGCCTCTGCTTCGAGATCAATGTCAACTCCGCTTATCGCGTAATCGAGTGGTGGCTCCGTCATGTCTTCCCGTGCAGTGATGGCGTATTCATACTCTCGCAAGAAGAACCTCTCAGAAACTGAAAATGTTGAATTCATAAATGCCTCGGAAACGGTGAAAAAACACACATTTTGATATTTACTTATAAAGAACAAATCAACAATCTCTATAACTCATAGTTCGCTCGGGAGGCTTACGGATAGTGAGAACACTATGTATAACAAGAAAATGATAGCAATGATGCTTACCCTGAGCATGCTGGCTGCAAGCCTAGCTGGATGCGCAGGGGGGGATGACGACGAAGATGATGATTGGACCATAACTATGGCTAACGACGTCAGCGTAGTCTGGGTGGAGTCCGCATGGGACCCCATCATCCCTAACCTGAATGCCGGCGAGATGTGCGACGTCATAATCTCGGCGATGACCAAGACAGATGCAAGAGACGAGGTGGTCGACTTCACCTCTGCGTACTACACCAGCACGCAGGGAGTGATTGGAGGAACCGATGCTCCTTCCATCACCGATGTGTCCGAGCTGAACGCGGCCGGAGTCACGATTGGAGTGCAGTCTGGTACAACCTCGGACCTCTACGCCGCCGACAACCTAGGAATGGCAACAGTCTCGGGATACGAGGACTTCCCATTGGTCATTGCCGCTTTGGAAAACGGTGACGTGCAATACGCCATGGGCGATGCCCCAGTTCTAGAGCTGGAGGGGACCCTTCTGGACACCTTCTCCGATGAGAACTTCGGCTTCGCTGTGCGCGAGGACTCTAGCGAGCTCTTGGATGCGTTGAACGTCGCTATTGCTGCAGTAGTTGCATCAGGCGAGTATGACGTGATCTACGGCAACTCGTTCTCTGACACCAACAGGCTGGCAGACGACTCCACCGCCGACACGGCTACGGCTTACCCCACCCCTACTAAGGGATCAACACTGACTGCAGTTCTGGAGTCGGGGCAGTTGAAGGTCTGCACAGACCCGTACTACCCGCCCTTCGAGAGCTACGATGATGACGACAACGTCGTAGGGTTCGATGCCGACATGGCTCACGCAGTCTCTGACGAGATCGCAGCCCATTACACTGGAGCCGCAAACGCTGCGTCGAAGAAGGTCATCAAGCTCGGTGTGATCTACGATAACGAGGCTGACCTAGCGAACTTCGCCCCGGCCTTCACCTTCGCTAGAGATCATGCTTTCGCTGACCTCAACGCAGCTAACCCAACCTACGACTTCCAGATGACCTACGCGAGCACCGCTTGCTCAGAGGCCGGTGGAATCGCGGCCGCTCAAGCAGTTACGGACGCAGGAGTAGTAGGAGTAGCAGGAGCAGCTTGCTCTGGAGCATCCATAGGAGCTAACTCCGTTCTCAGCGCGGCAGGAATCCCGATGATATCATTCGCGAGCACATCTCCCGCACTGAGTGACGCTGTGTCATACCCACACTTCTACAGAGTGGTGCCCAGCGACGCCTACCAGGGTGACGCATTGGCTGACGTAATCTCTGCAGCAGGACTCAGGAACACCGCAATCCTATCGATGACCAACGCTTACGGCGCTGGAGTCGGCGATGCATTCGCCGCTGCCTTCGAAGCGAAGGCAGACCACCAGATCTGCACGAGATTTACCTACGAAACTGGTACATCATTCACCACGGCTGTGGTCGCGGATGCAATTGCTGCAGTCCTGGCAGGATCCTCTGATGGAGCTGCTTGCGACTCGGTGCTACTCGCTTCCTACAGCCCCGATGGAGCTATGCTTCTCGGCGGTCTTAGGGGTCAGGAAAGCATGATTCCCGCATTCGGACCAGATGGAATGGCCGGAGGCGCAGTAGTTGATGCCTTCACCGCAGCAG
Source organism: Methanobacteriota archaeon (assembly GCA_002713185.1). GTDB lineage: Archaea > Thermoplasmatota > Poseidoniia > Poseidoniales > Thalassarchaeaceae > UBA36. The sequence goes on from PAVV01000002.1 coordinate 6,835, forward strand.
GAATTACCACCGCTGCTCTCGACGGAATGGTATCCACGGAACCAGCAGGAACCGGCGTTAGCACAGGCGACTTCCCAGCCACCTGCGCTGCCGATGCGGACTGCTCTGCCGGGATATTCACCTCCGAGTTGTATGACGCGATCATGATGATCGGAGCAGCAGCACTGATGGACGACGGCGATGACATGGGGATGCACGTCCCGATGGTCGGATCCGGAACCGGGCACACGGGTGCCTCCGGTACCCACGTCTTCTTGCCAAGCGGTGACGTATCCGGAGAAGTCTACACCTACAACGTAGGTACCTTCCACCACGTTCCCACCTATGGGGACTACTTCAACGTCGAAAGGACCTGGACCGTGGCAGATGGAATCGCTGACGTAACGTTCGCTGGCACCACTGTAAAGCTCGGATTCATGGGCGACATAACCAGCCCGGATATCAGTGCGCTATGGCCGTCCTTCGTTGTCTCTTACCAGATCGCGGAGACCCTAGCCAACCGAATCGCATGGAACAACAACGTCCAGTTCGAGTTCATAGCAATTGACTCGGCTTGCGGAAACGGAGATGTTGCCACAGTATCAGCAAACTCTCTAGTTTCGTCTGGTGTATGGGGAGTAATCGGACCCGCTTGCTCAGGTGCCTCTATCGCTGCCAACGCAGTGTTGGCCCCAGCCGGGATACCAATGATCTCCTACGCATCTACAGGAGCCATACTAAGCGATGAGGTAATACACCCTCTCTTCTGGAGGGTCGTGCCTAGCGATGCAGAGCAGTCACAAGCTCTAGCTGATGTCGTCGATGCAAACGGTCATGGCACAAGCATAGCCATCGTTAGCGGCGCGGATGCATACAACGCTGGTTTGGCGAACGGCTTCAAGAATGCATTGGAAGCAAAGGGACACACCCTCTGCAGCCAATCGACCTACGATGCAGGGGCCGCATCCGCGACAATGTACAATGATGCCACACAAGAACTGCAGACCAACAATTGTGATGCAGTGGCAATATTCGCGTACAACGAGGATGGAGCAGGACTGATCCAGGAACTGTCTAGCGACTCATGGTCCGGCCAGATATACGGAGCTGATGGAATAGGGTCAGTTACCCTAGGTGACACCCTATCCGACAAGTCGATCTTGGATGGTATCATCACCACGAACCCAGGGCTTCCCACATGGGCGCAGTCCGATTCCGATGGTGGAACTAACCCAGTGCAGGACGTATTCCCACTTCTATGGGCACAGTACGCCAAGGCAATGGTAGATACTGATGGCGATGGAGTAGAGGACACCCTAGTCGACATACCCAAGGGCCAGTTTGCCGAACAAGCCTTCGACGCATCGGTCATTATGGCGTTATCGGCCTTCGCCTCCCTAGCAGGAGCGACCCCGGCACAAGCCATTCAATCCACAGGAGCCAACTTCAACGGAGCCTCCGGAGTGATAGCGTTTAACGCGCACGGGGAACTAGACGGCACTGGCTTCTGTGTCGGAACGTTCACAGCAACGACTGACACAGTGAGCTACGATTGTACCAAGGCATGGCTCCTTGGCACGATCTCAGATCAGCCCACTGTCTAGGCTCAGAGACGAACAACAGGGAAGACGTAAAGCAGTGCGGCGGGGGTATTCCCGCCGCACTGCCCCAACTCAAATTTAATGCCATATGACTAGATAGCAGACATGGTCATATGTCGAGCAGAAGAGTCACCCTCGCGATTTTTCTTCTTCTAGACGCCTTGCTTCTGGGCCTGCTCTATGGACTAGGAACCCTGAATCTCTTAGATGCCATCCTACTGGGATCTATTCCAAATGACATGATCTGGCTGCTCCAGGTAGCCCAGTCTCTCTCATGCGGATTCGCGATCGTCAAGATTCTATTAGACACCAAACCTGGTGACACCCCTGCTGTTAACCTTCTGAGATCAGCAGCAATAATCTCCTCTCCAGCTCTACTATTCGCTTTGGTGTTGTTCACGATAGAGATGCTACTCAAGGGACAGGGAGAGACTGCATCGATAACCTTCGACCTGACCAACCTTGGTACTTCCACCCTGATGTGGGCTGCGACATACCTCTCGATAGCAATCGGCCTGACTCTGACTTACAAGGTCCAGAGATACGGGAACTTCGCACAGTCCGAGCTGTTCATGGTGGGAATGTACTTTGGGATGATCCTAGGCTGGAGCGAGTACTATTTCGTACTCAAGGAGGCTCCCATGGACGGGGTAATAGCATGGACCCTTCTACTTAGATCACTGTTGCTGGCATTCGTCATAACCGGACTTCTGGGAGTATTAATCGATCGGATAGTCTACAGAGGGTTCAGGTTACGAGATTCAAGCCCACAAGTGATGATGATCGCTTCCTTGGGTGTCGCACTGATTCTAAGATCGATATATTTCATGAGATTCTCCAGCGCCAAGGTCAGGTTCATCCCAGATTCAGACTTCACAGCGACCGCAAACCGCTGGGAGCTCCCAACCTCTCGGATCAAGCTCAATTTAGGTGAAAGGTCACTCGCAGAGGGTGGCACCTATACGTATCAGACCTGCGAACAGACTGGGATAGACGAGACATCCGGAGAGCCAATTATGGAGAGAATCGTCTCAGAGGGAAATCGACCAACCGTAGAAATTTATGACATTGGAATCGATTGTATTTCTCCCCTAACCTCCAATCTGTCATACGCAAACGGGTCTCTACCAGTGGTGGTGTTCATTTCTGTCGCCATGTTGGTTCTGCTACTAAACAAAACCAGACTCGGTATGAGGATGAGAGCGGTTGCAGACAACCCAGAGCTAGCAGCAAGCAGCGGCATAAATGTCGAGAGGGTCCAGCAAACAAGCGCATTCCTCTCTGCAGGAATCACCGGAGTCGGTGGAGCGATCTTCTCTGTCACGCTACTGTTCAATCCCACCACGGGCTTCGCCCTCCTGCTGCCTGCCTTCGCCGTTATAGTGCTGGGAACCATAGGGTCGGTATCCGGTGCGATAATCGCCTCCCTCATGGTCGGATTCGTACGAGCATCCTCTACGCCTATACTGACCGGAGTCGGATTCCCCCTCGATAGATCCGGATACTCAGCACTAAGCGGGGTTATGCCATACATTTTCTTGGTAGCCATCCTTATCGTACTCCCAAAGGGCCTGGGTGACGCAATAGAGCGTTGGAACATAGAGAAGGAGAGGAATAGAAACAAAGAAGCACGCTCACTGATCGACAAAAGGATCGTCGCAGCACTTGCCCTGCTTCCAACCGGGATACTAGGGCTGCATCATTGGGCGCGCGGGAGATCCGACAAGGCACAAAACTTCTCAATCATCGCACTCGGGTCTTATGTGGCCCACAAAGTAATGCGATTCATTGGAAAGAACTCATTTGCAGATGGGGCCTGCTCGGACTCATGCATCGAGGCAGAAGGAAGATCCTCGAACATCGAGCTGATTACCAGCAACCCAGACGCTTCCCTGTCGACCAAAGACTCTCCCTACTTCGATGTCGATGCCAGCGATCTTGATCAAAAATGGTTCGAATTGATGGAGCTCGAGATTCAGACCGTCAACGCACTCTCAGATATCTCGGATTGGCTTTGGCCATGGGTTCCACTTGCCCTATGGTTATTCGCAATTAGACAGGGCCTGCAAATTCTGAGGAACGGACGAACCAATGAAAATGAGGATAGAGCCGATTTCATTTCTGCGCAGCTTCTTAGAGTTAGAAACAGCATCAACTCCTCACTCAAAGGACCCTTTTCAAAGGCCTCAACCAGTATATCAGAAGCTAACAAAGCGCACTCAGCTCTAATCACAAAAGTCGAGGTAGGAGTCTCTGGACTACTTCTCAATTGGAGAAGCATGATAGCCCACAAATCCCAAAAAGCAATCAGTCTATTCTCGGATGAAAGACTGGACAGAATAAGAGACCCCTATGGAAGGGAGGGGCGCAAAGGGTCTTGGATTGCCTTCGCAGCCCTGGCGACCATAATACTGTACCTTATCTGGTGGCTTCCAGTTAACTCAAGTCCAGAAGAATTCTGGTGGGACAAGATCTTCCAAGTCTCAAACGTAACCATAGGTATGTGCGTCTTCATCCTGATGGCATTCTCACTTAACCTGCACACAGGCTATACCGGTATGGTAAATTTCGGCATCATCTTCTTCGTAGGGGTAGGGGCTATCACTGTAAGTGTGCTCTCCTCCCCAGAGAGATACCATGGATATGGCTGGGGAGTGGTCCCAGCTACCATTTTTGCAGTATTACTCACAGCAGTAATAGGCTGGGCTCTAGCATTTCCGACTGCTAGACTTAGAACAGACTACTTCGCAATCGTCACCATATCGCTCGGTGAAGTAGTCAGGATGCTGCTATCTGCAGAGCCATTACTCCGCACAGGCCCTGTAAAATCTGCAATAGGGATAGGAAGCTATCCACTCCCTCTCAAGGAGTGGTGGTTCTGCGGAAGAGGAGTGAAGACCGGTCTGGAGCAGGAATTCCTAAGTCCTGACTACTGCAAGTGGGCCAGTCCCGCTCTGGACTCCCCTGCTAACTCCATCTCAGACCTTCTTTCATTAGGCGAACCAGCACCTTACTCACTCCTATTGGCTACAATGTCCGTATTCTTCGTGATCACTATCTGGTGGATACTCGAGCGAGTACTAACTTCACCATGGGGCAGGATAGTCAAAGCCATCAGGGAGGACGAAGAGGTTGCACAACACCATGGTCACGATGTCCTCAAGCACAAGGCAGCCAGCCTAGCCCTCGGAGCTGGAATATGCGGTCTCGCAGGTGCGATTTGGGCGTGGCAATTAACAGGACTGAGCCCCACATTCATGAGCCCCGCAGGATCCACTTTCCTTGTTTGGGCGGCGTTCATCATAGGCGGGTCTGCGAACAATAGGGGGATGGTTATCGGGGCGTCGATTATCGTACTTACCGGCTTCGTTTTCAATGTCCTAGCAGTTGCATCTACTCCGGACCTGCCACTCTACGAGACTGCAAATACTATCGATAAAACTTTCAAATGGATTGTGACCGATCAGTGGGAAATAACAGGAATTTTCCTGATCGTAATGTTTGGGGGCATCATCACTAGAAGGTCCAGACTAGTAGAATATGGCTTCTGGGGATCGATAGTCTTCTGCTTCACAGCCATTTTCATGGAGGGATATAGATCTCTGATGGCTGCCTCAGATTATACTGGAGAGGTCACCATCAGCGGGGGAGGGATGTCCTATGTCAGACTAATGCTAGTAGGGACCCTGATGTTGGTCTCACTGATACTAAACCCCAAGGGATTGCTCCCAGAGGTTCCCAGTAGGCCTGAAAGGCCTTCGGAGGATACCGTATGATTGACCCATTTCTCAAGGTAAAACATCTCCGGAAGGAGTTCGGCGGACTAATAGCCGTCAATGGGGTATCCTTCGAGATAGGACCTGGTGAGTTCGTCGGCCTGATTGGGCCGAACGGCTGTGGCAAGTCAACTACATTCAACTGCATCAGCGGACTTCTCGACAAGACCGCTGGAAGTGTCGAGCTCTTCGGGACCGATATCACTACCATGAGGCCCGAACAGATTCAGAAAATAGGCATGACCAGGACGTTCCAGCACACCAGACTATGGCGGCAGATGACAGTAATTGAGAACCTACTCGTCCCACCCAGGAACCAATTGGGATCAAGCATCAAGGAAAAAATCAGAGGTATTTTCCAATATGATTCGACTAGGGACGAGGAAACCAGACTGGATAGAGCCTATTCGGTCCTTGATCAACTCGAGGTCCCCCATATGGCCCACAACCTAACTAGCGAACTCTCAGGAGGACAAAGCAAATTGGTAGATATAGGGAGGTCAATGATGGGGGAACCCAGACTCCTTCTACTGGATGAGCCGGTAGCCGGAGTAGCAGGGCCATTGGCAATGAAGATATTCAATAGTCTGAGGAAAATGGTTGATGATACCGGCATTTCGATCCTAATCATTGAGCATAATATGGACTTCATCCTCCGTCAAGGGGTGGATCGAATAATCGTTATGAATGAAGGAAGGATAATGATGCAAGGAACTCCTGATGAGGTCAAAGGAAACAGAGCGGTAATAGAGGCCTATCTCGGGTCATCCGGAGAAAAGGGGGCCGAAGAAGAATGAATAGGGTCTTGGACATTAAAAATCTCGAGGGGGGTTACGGATCAGTCCAAATCCTGTATGGGATCGACATGTACGTCGACGAAGGCGAGTTCGTGACCATCATAGGTCCCAATGGTTGCGGTAAGTCAACGCTGATCAAGACTATTTTCGGTTCTGCGACCTTTTACAGTGGAGGAGTCGAGTACCTCGAGCAGGATGTCTCGGGATGGAGGACCGACAGGCTGGTAAATCTGGGAATTGCCTACGTCCCCCAAGTTGACAACGTCTTCCCATCTTTATCCGTGCTAGAGAACCTTCAAATGGGCGGTAACTCGATTCCTAGACTCTTGCTTAATGAGAGGATTGAACGCTCTCTGGAGATGTTCCCTGATCTGAGGAATAGGGAGTACGATTTGGCCGCTTCTCTCTCCGGGGGGGAAAGGCAGATGTTGGCCATTTCCAGAGCATTGATTTCTGATCCTAAGTTCCTTCTGCTGGATGAGCCTACTGCTGCCCTCTCCCCGTTGTACCAGCAGCAGATAATCGAGAGCATAGACTCCCTGAGGGAAGTTGGAATCACCATTCTGATTGTCGAACAGAATGCCAGGCTATCTCTAGCTAGATCAGATCGTGGATATATTATGTCAAATGGAAAGGTAGTACATTCTGGTGATGCTAATCATATCCTTACAGATCCTGAGATCGGCGAGTACTTCCTTGGTTCGACAGGGCACTAATCACCTACTCTTCTAGTAGAGACTTTGCTTGCTGTGCCCACATCATCTTGGTGACTCTTCCCGGAGCAAAGCCAAGTGCCCCATTAACGGCCTCTGCCGTCTCCTTGTCCATCTTGGAAATTTGATCGAATGTCCGAATGCCTAGGATCTTGAGCTTCTTCTCAATATCTGCATCTACTCCTTTAATTTCTGTCATTCTGTCAGATTTCCTATCTCCTGCTTCTCCTATCTGAGACCAATTAATTTTCGAAGCACTCAAATCAGCAACCACTGCTTCGTCCTCGTCCACGCTTGATCTTACATCAACGTCCTGTAAATCCAGCATTGTTATCGCCTGCTGGGTCCATTCCATTTCAGTTACCCTTTCTGGAAGGAACTCCAAAGCATCATTCACCGTCTTTGAAATCTCGGAGTCCATCTTTGAGATTTGCTCGTAGGTTTTTATCCCAAGGACATTAAGCTTCCTTTGAATGAACTCATCTATCCCATTGATCATTGTTAGATCATCATGCACTTCTTCACCCGCCTTTCCAATTCGACTCCAATCTATCTGATCTACTCTGCTACCCACTCTTTCCAGAATCTCATCCTCTCTTTTGTCCTTCTCCAAGTCTTCAGTGATCTTTTCGGCATTCTTTCCCATATCCTCAGCTTTCTTCATTGCCTCGTCTAACTTCCTTTGTGCGGCGTCCGCGTCAGCCTTAGCCTCCCTGGCCTCTTCTTCCTCAATATCTGCAATCAGGCGTGCCTCTTCCGCCTCTGATCGCTCTCTTTCAGCCTTTTTCAGAGCCTCATCCACTTCGGCCTTAGCAACAATAACTTGCTCTTCGGCCTTTTTGATGGCCTCTTCTACTTCCTTTCCAGCCCGTTCCTTCTCGGCTTCCTTATCTGCCAAACGTTCCTCCTCTTCTCGAATTTTCTTTTCCAGCCTAGCCTCTTCCCTCGAGATCTCCAAAGCTTCTTTCTTCTGGGCCATCTTAGCTTCTAGATTCTTCATCTCCGCTTCCAATTGTTCTATCTCGCTATCAGCTGTATCTCCTTCCTCAACAGAAAAACTCTCCTCTCCAGTACCGCTCACTGTTATGCCCTCATGTTCCGATACATCAAACTCATCCATCACATCTTCGAGAACTTTGTCCGATTCTGTTTCTTCGTCTGAGGTTTTCCTTTCTTTTCCCGCCCTTAGAGAATCAGAAATTTCGGAAATAAATCTCATGGAGTCCTTCAATCTATGAGTGTCATCAAATTCATGAAGAGTCACATTTGAGCACTCTTTTTCCACCTTCCTTGAGAAACTTATTGGCACTACCTCGTCGTTTTTGCCATGCATTATTGCTGTAGGGTGTAATGGAATTGGCCAAGACATCTTCTCTGCTGCTTCCATAAATTCCCATGGAAGCATAATGTCCAATTCGAATCCAGTATACCGTCTCTCTCCAGTGGTCTTCCAAGCATTCCTGCCCGTATCCTCCATACCTTCCCAGTTTTCTGCCAGCCCAAATGCTGGAGCCATCAGAATCAATACAAAATCTTCATCAGGCCTCATTGAAGATGCGTTTGCAGCAGCCAAGCCACCCATAGAAGAGCCTATTACTATGTCAAACTCGTTTTCGTCAATTAGCCGAGTCAGAACTTCAGTTTGATTTGCTATGCTCCAACCTAATTCAGACATTTTTGGAGCCGTTACTTCCCATCCTAAAGCCTCCTTCATATAGCTAGGCTTGGATCCATGAGGACTTCCTTCAAATCCATGAGCGAAGAGCACTCGCATAACGATTCCTCATCCACCACGCATCTATTCCTTAAACTGCAGTCCGAGTAATTCGAAGTCTGCAAGGGGGCACCTAGTCATTATCGCATCGGACATAATCCTGATATGAATCTCAGCCACTACGTGTACAACTGATTGGAACATGTGACCAGCATGGACATTGTTATCATCATCAGACCAGCAACAGTGGATATGCGTGAAAGCAGAACTATCTTCTGTTCTGGCTATGTTTCCGGATAAGCTTACCAATTCCGAGGGATCTTCTAAATCTCTCCTTTGGTAAACTCCTTCTTCATCCATGTATCCATATTTATTGTTTCGAGTTCTTCCAATACCACTAGTGATAGCTGCCGCGTCAAATCCAACTTCATCTGCAAGATTCTGTAGAGCCTCGTGAATATCCTCTCCTGGGTCGAGTCTGACGAGCAGATCACTACCCGACTTGGTGTAATCCATGCCTACGGATTGGTATTCGGGACTTCAAACATACCATTCATAACTTTCAAATGGCGCTTCCGGAGAATGTAGTCCAGTAGAAGTAACAAAAATAAAAATTCGATGCCTGCTAATGAGAATTTTTCCAATGGAAACAAAGGGGTTGGATTTCTTAACCGTACTGTTGATAGGCCTTGTCTTCAGACACGCAAAGCCCGAGGTTGAGAAGTATGACAATGGCTGCTCATGATGCTTCTTCTAGATGGAGGACTTTCTTAGAAGAGGCGAAGGAATCAGAAGTGATGGCACTATTGTCCAGGCAGTCTAATTTTCCCTATTTATCAATCCCATTTCACGAGTTGCAGACATTTGATCCAGACTTTGCAGAGGACATTCTAGAGCACCCGAAATCAATACTTTCTGCCGGTTCCAAAACACTGATTGAGATTTGTAGGGAAAGGGGCGAAGAAATTGACGCCTTCCTCAGGGTGGGGGAGCTTCCAGGCGATACTAGGAAACCTCTGAGAGAAATCGGTAGCTCTGATATCGATAAACTTCGAAGTGTCGACGTAATAATTACTAAAATTTCTGAAATCAAACCCAGAATACATAGAGCGGTATTCAAGTGCGAATCATGCGGGCATGATATCGAAGTAGATCAGGAAAACGAAAGAGAGCTGAAGGAGCCACTGACCTGCCCCCAAGCAATGGGGGGGTGTGGCAGCTCAAGACCAAAGACCAGATTCGACTTAGTCCTAATTAGCTCCAGGATGGTGAATAACCAGTGGATAGAGATTCAAGAACAACCCGAGAATGTTCCAAGTGGTGCTCAACCTAGAAGGGGGATGGTACTTATTGAGGGGGATCAGGTTAACAAGCATCTGCCCGGGGAGAGAGTAACTGCTAATGTCATCCCAGTAGTTAGGAGCGAAGTTAGGAATAGAAAGAAAACTCCAATGTTTGACGTTATTTTCCATCTAATTAGTTCCGAGCATGAGAGTACTCCATTCACAGAGATCTCAATAGATGAGCAGGATAGTAACAGAATCCATGAGGTTTCCGAAAGGGACGACCTCATGTCATTAATCCAGAGGTCGATTGCACCATCGGTATTTGCAACAGGAATCCTGGGCCATGTAAAGAGGTCACTCGCTCTACAGCTCTTTGGAGGAGTTTCTAGGAGACTTAACGATAGGACCAGATCTAGGGGGGATATCCATATTTTACTGATGGGGGATCCCGGTGTCGCGAAGTCTCATCTACTTTCTTTCATTTCTGAGCTCTCCCCCAGGGGGAGGTTCGCTACTGGTGGCGGGGTCTCGGGAGCCGGTCTAACAGCCGCTGCAGTAAGAGATGCATTCGGAGATGGAAGATTTGCACTCGAGGCAGGAGTTCTACCGTTATCCGATCGTGGTTTGGCTGCAATTGATGAATTCGATAAAATCTCCGAAGACGATAGGAGAATGATGCATCCAGCAATGGAGCAGCAGCAGGTTCACGTAGCAAAGGGGGGAATTACTGCTACTCTACACTCAAGATGCGCTATTTTGGCAGCAGCGAACCCTAAGGACGGACGATTCAGTAAAAGAGGACCAAACCAAAGCGTCATGAGGTCTTTCCAGGAAACCGGACTCCCTCCTCCTTTGGCTTCAAGATTCGATATAATTTGGATGATTAGGGACGAGATCAGGGTCCATGATGATGAGAAGATTGCAAGACATATTTTGGATAATAGGACATCTGGAAGAAGTGAGACATTAATGGAGGAATCAATAGAATTAGGTCCATCTGAATCAGAAGCCGACTCCTTCATATCTATAGCAAATGATGGCCAAGAACACCTATCCCAAGATTTTCTTAGAAAATATATTGCCTTCGCCAAGAGAACCATCCACCCTCAATTAGACGAGGATGCAAAGGCTGAGATTTTGAAATACTACACCGAGGAGAGGCAGTCATTTGGTAGAGAGGACCAATTTCAGTCTGATCAGAGAGATAGGGAGTCCGTTATTCCGATTACAGCAAGAGCTTTGGAGGCTCTAATACGACTTACTGAGGCCCATGCTCGGATGCATCTCAAGGAAGTAGCAACTTCTCAAGATGCCGAAGTCGCTCTTGCGGTCTTTAAGCACTGGAGAGAGGAGTCCGGCATAGAGGACGAGTCTGAACTGCATTCCGGAGTGTCTGCTAGGGCCAGATCAAATAATGCTGCAATTATGAATATGGTCCGAGACCTAATTTCAGAGAAGGGGGTAGCTGAGCTGACCCAGATCTACAATCTAGCCCTGCCAAGAAAGATCTCTGAGGTCGAAGTCGATCGAGTAATAAGCAAGATGCTCAGAAGTGGCGAGTTATATGAAGAAGGGCTGGAGAAATACAAGCCCACCCGTTGACCCTATGAGTATGACCCCCCTGAGGGGGATTATGGAGCCAATAGGGGATGTTTCAAAACCTGAGACATTGGACCCTGTGGCACTAGGATTCATGTGCGGCCTAGAGATTCATCAGCAACTTTCAACCGGTAAGCTGCATTCAAGATTACCAACCGAACTCTATGATTTCAAGTCAGAGGAAATTCCTGATGAGTGGCCCAGATCATCCAGGAGACTGAGAGCTTCAGAGGGGGAGGGGGGTAGAAAGGATGTTGCAGCTAGATTCGAACAGAAGAGAAATAGGACATTCGAATACGTACAGCCCCCAAATGCAGGACTAATAGAATTAGATGAGTCTCCTCCAAGAACTCATGATTCCGATGCCGTGGACATCGTCTTAACAGTTTCAGCTATGACGGGATCCAATCCTATTCCTAGCCTACAAGCTATGAGGAAAACGGTGGTAGATGGATCAAATACAAGCGGATTCCAAAGAACCACAATTGTAGCTACGGGAGGCAGCATAGTTGCAGGATCTGCCAGGGTTGGTTTAGACCTGATATCTATTGAAGAGGATTCTGCAAGAAAACTAACGTCTTTCAAGAGCGAGAGTGGTGAGAAAGTGATATACAATCTGGATAGATTAGGAACGCCTCTGATTGAGATAGCAACTTCTCCTGAGGTCAGATCTCCTGAGCACGCAAAGGAAACCGCAATCGTACTAGGGAGGATTCTTAGAGATACACGCAGAGTTAGAAGGGGGCTTGGATCAATCAGGCAGGATCTAAACGTCAGCATTTCTTGTGGGGATCGGGTAGAAATCAAGGGTTGCCAGGATCTAGATTGGATTCCTAAGATTATCAGACTGGAGATGGCTCGACAATTACACTTTTTTCGTCTAGCTAATGAATTACGAGCTGAGGCTTCCCTCCCTCCACTCCCGTCAAACAGGCAAGACGACTCCACACCGGTGGAGAATAGAGTCGCTCTTTCTTGCTTGAAGAGAATCCCACTGAAAATCCAAAACCTGACTGATACCCTATCATCCTGCGAATCTGAGATGGTATGTTCTGCTCTCGAGAGAGAAGAATCAATTATGGCCATAGCTCTACCTGGATTATCAGGACACTTGGGAAGCAAGTCGTTGAATAGTAACGGGGCCCAGATGCCTCGATTGGGAAGAGAATTGGCTAGTGCCGCGAAGTTAGCTGGAGTTGCTGGAATATTCCATTCTGACGAGCTTCCTGCATATGGAATATCAGAAAAAGACGTCTTGTCCGTTAGAGAGCATCTAATGCTTTCCGAGAAAGATGCCTTTGCTCTATGTCTGGCACCTAGATGGCAGGCAGAATTAGCACTAGAGGCAGTCATCAATAGAGCAAGGATGGCGTATCATAGAATTCCAAGAGAGGTAAGGAATGTCGTAATTCACAAGGGAAAGCCCGCCGATGGCACTACTACCGCGCTCAGGCCACTTCCCGGAGTAGCAAGAATGTACCCAGAAACAGACATCCCTTTGCTTGAAATATCAACTGAACGTTGGGAGGTGATCTGCTCCAACCTTCCTCTCTCCGCCGAGCAGAGAGAGTCAAGGATACAGGGCCTAGGACTTTCTCAAAACCAAGTCGAGTCAATCTTGAATAACGAGTTGGACGATGCACTATTTGACGGAATCGAGGGGCCAATAGAGCTACCTCCAAAGGCATGGGCCAGCGCTCTATTGGATTATGGCGTCGAAAAACCAAAGTCTCTCGCTGCTGCAATATCATTGAGAGAGAAAGGCCTTCTAACCAGAGAGGGGGTAGACAGACTTCTGATCGAGTCAACTGAAATAGGAATACACGAAATCGTGGAATGGATGATATCTGAAGCGAAATCTAGAGGCTTTGTTCCTGCAGACACATCTCTAATAGAGAATGCCGTAAATGAGATCCTTTCAGAAAAAATGGAATTAGTAAATGAGAAAGGAATGGGGGCTATTGGGCCATTGATGGGCCTGGTAATGAAGAAATTAGCTGGCTCAGCAGATGGTAAGTCTGTAAGTAAAATTCTCAGAGAGAAAATTTCCGAGATTATCTAGGTTATTACTTTCGCAGCCTTCTATTATTAGGATAGGTTAAATGCCACACTTTTTTCGATCTGTTTCCATGTCAAGAGTTAGCCTTATGTTTGCAATGATTATAGTTTCTTCTTCTCTACTTTCTGGATGTACTTCTGAAACAGAGCCACTTGCCGAAGATGAGATAGGGGACTTATCCGTAGTCGTAACACTAGATTTCGGAGATCAAGGTAACCAGACTGCAAATTTAGCAGAGAGACTCACCGATGGTAGCATAACCTTTGATCCTGTTCTAGTTGCTCCAAACGTTACAGCATACAGGGTTATGGAAGAATTACAGCTTAGGGAGAATTTCACAATTGATGTTACATACTATGTTGGAATGGGTGCATTCGTCCATACAATTGATGGCGTATCTGGTGCTGACGATTGGTCCACATATTGGGGATTCTATGAAGAGGATGAAATGGCGGAGGTTGGAGCCTCAACATTCTCAATTACTTCGAACATCAATATCAGCTGGATATTAACACCATCAGGCGACTATTGAGCCCTCTCTTATCGTCAACAGTTTTCCAAGAATGACTATGAAGTGAGCAATGCTGGCCATAAATATGTACGACTTTCACAACTTCGCGCTCAGCCCTATGCAAGACTTATTTCTCAACGTAGTGATTTTGTCCTCGCTGATTTTCGCAATCCTCAAAGGAGAGAGGGCCCTTGAAAAATCAAGCCCATTCATAGTTCTAGCAACCATCACAACTTTTTGTATTGCAGGTAGAATCTTACTAGAGCCAATTCCCAATGTACAACCTGTGACTGTAACAATCATCCTTGTCGGTATCTTCTTTGGTGCCCCGTGGGCAATAGCAATATCGGGTGTAGTGGCACTAAGTACAAATTTGCTATTCCTAGGACATGGCCCTTGGACGATCTTCCAGGCATTTGGATGGGGTTTCTTGGGTTTGACTAGCTCGTTCTTTTCACAGCATCTCCTTATAGACGGTAAAATAGCTATTCGAAGAATGATTTTTTTTGCAGTAGCTTCTGCCTTCGTCTTCGACTGGATAGTATCAACGAGTATCCTTCTAAATAACGACATATCTATGTTGATTCCTTATCTAGCGAATGGACTTTTATTTGACATCTACCATGCTATAGGAAATGCTGTATTCGTGGTCTGGCTTGCCAGCCCCTTGGGAGACATCATGGCTCGTCATAGAGCTGAGCTTAGGGGCAATTCGGTGAGTGAAATTGCCACCTACTGAAGAAATCACCATGGTCCTTGTGACTCGTGCAGATTTAAAACTGTCCAAGGGAAAGTTGGCCGCCCAATGTGGTCATGCTACCATGGAATGCACAATTAGAGCGAGGAAAGAGTCACCACGCAAACTAGACAGATACAGGAGAGAAGGAGCCAGAAAGATCGTATGTAAAGTAGCAGATGCGAAATCGCTGCGAAAGGTTCTGGCACAAGCGAAGAAATCTGGCTTGATTTGTTATTTGGTAATAGACGCAGGACATACAGAAATTCCGGCAGGAACTGAGACGGTCGTCGGCATAGGCCCAGGACCAAGGAGCGAAATAGACAAGATAACAGGTCAGCTATCCTTGGTGAGTTAAAACAGCCTAGAACTTGAAGACAAAGGCAAGCTACTTGAGTAAAAAAACAGGGCCGAAATCAGGTGGGAGCAACAGGGGGTTCAGCACATGGGGGAGCTTCCCCCCCTGTTAACTCCGCAGGGTCCGGTTCTCCCGGGCCCGAAGGCCCGGGATTACCCGGGTAGATGACTCCGGAACTTCATGCTCTTCCTTTGTCATTTTCCGACTCATGAGAGATCTCCCTCTCTTTCGCCGCATCCGTATCAGGTACGCCGTCTCCGATTTTCCTTTTACGTCTCGATACTGGCTTCTCCACGAGTCTCCTCGCTCTTGTTGCCCAGTGTTTCCGTAAGTTTCTGTCCCTTTCGTTTCCTCCAGTTTCTTCCACTTATTTTCCCACTAATGTGACCCAGGATTGTTTTCCTCACCCTACGCACATGTATCTCTTCAGCTCATAACTCGCTCTCCCCTTCGTTGCCTCCGGTTTGTCCGATTTATTTGCCGCAGCTTTTACGTCCACAGACGCTCCAGCTTTTTCCCGATATCCTTTCGGATTTCGGTTCAACCGCCCCGGTTTCGGGGCTCGGTTATTGTGGCCCGCGAGTCGCGCCGAAGCGCCCTCACACCACTCCCCCGGAGCGGCAAGAAATACAGGGTCGTGCGCGGCACATAAACATTTCGTCAATTTAGCCGCAGTTCACTGGAAATAAGGGTCTAGGAGTGTATTTTTCCACTGCAAATCAACCTCCTCTCAGCCTACGTATTTTCTTTCGAAGATTGCGAACCCCCTCGTCTTCTAAAGATTCGTCCGAAGGTTCGATAATTCTACGCCGAAGAACTTCTTTTTCGATTAAATAAATCATTCCTGAGCTATCCCCGATACAAAGATAATCCCTCGAGCCGAATGAAGCACCCACTTTAGAGTCATGAAAAACCTCAATTTTTTGGGTTCCATCGAACTGATCTAAAAGTCTGATCACCGATCTCCCATCCCAAGAAAACGTCCAAATTCCATTTTCTCCTTCTATTGCCGGCCCAAAGCATAATGATTGGAGAGCGCTTTCAGTTTTGATAGACCAAGAACCTAAACTATCTCCCACAGCCAACAGTCCAGACTCAAGGGCGGCAACCCATCCTTCCAGGTAGTCAATCGATACCACCGATGACTTCTCAATTTCATGGATCTGAACTCTTTGTTCAGAAATTATCGAGATTGCGCCATTACTGTGACCAAGAACCACTACCCCCTGTCCATCACCCCTTCCAACGGTGACAGGTGAGTCCACATAATCAGATGAGTAATATTCTATGACTCCATCATTGTTAGCGATTCCGTATCCACAATTCGGTCTACTTAATCCAAACAAAGCACTATTTCGGAAGCCATCCAAGGACCAAGCCCTACCCTTTATTGGATTCCTCAAAACTATTTGTCCCGAGTTATTTATCCTCCAAATACTTCCTTCAGTATAATCTTGTATTTCGAAATTGTATACTGAACTAGAGGCCCAAACTCCTTCTTTGTCACAGAAAACAAAATCACTTGAGCCTTCTAGCTCAACACTCCACAATATTTCTCCAGAGTAGATGTTGACTGCATGGATCTTGTTAGATTCACTGAATACTATCTTCCCCTCTGAAAAGTCATACTTTGAACAAGGACCCTCAAATTTGATTTTCCATTCTTGCAAGCCGCTAGAAACACTCCAACAGACTAACTCTCCATCTTTCGATCCTGCTAGAAGACAACTCTCCGTAACTCCAACAAAAACGCAACTAGACTCAATTTCTCTAACAAACGAAGATAATTGCTCAAGACTTGAGATTCGTCTGGACATAACTTTACACCTTCTCGAGCCAGTATTTTCTCAAGCAACAACTCCATACAGCTTCTCTACTTTGGAACTAAGATACTCAACAAACGCCTTCGGAGAAGGAGAAGATCCCGTCGCTTCTTCGATTAGTTCTGCAGGCTCAAGTATACTTCCCCTTGCGTGTATATTTTCCCTCATCCAAGTTAATAGCTCTGAAAAATCCCCTCTTTGAACATCTCCATCATAATCCGGGAGATCCTTTTTCGCAGCCTCCAGAAGTTGAGCTGCATACAGATTACCAAGAGTGTAGGTAGGAAAGTACCCTATCGCACCCATCGACCAATGTATATCTTGAAGCACTCCAAGAGAGCGATTTGAAGGCTTAATTCCCAAGAATTGGTCGTACATATCATCCCAAGCATCCGGCAACTCATCTACTTCTAGATTGCCAGAAATCATCTCTTTTTCGATTTCATATCTTATCATAATGTGCAAGTTGTACGTAGCCTCATCCGCGTCTACTCTGATTAGTCCAGGCCTGACAAGATTAACTGCCTGCCAGAGATTTTCCGCGTCAACTCCTTCCATATTTTCTGGAAAGAACTTTTTCCATAATGGGAGAGACCACTGACAAAACTCCAATGATCTGCCAACTTGATTCTCCCAAAGACGACTCTGACTTTCATGTATGCCTAGGCCGTTCGCCTTTCCCGCTGGCTGAAAATCTAGGCTCCTGGGCCTTCCCTGTTCATATGTTCCATGACCTGTTTCGTGCATTGATCCAAAAAGAGAACCAAAGGGATCCTTGAGGTTGTATCGGGTAGTCCACCGGACATCATCAGGATTTGGTCCTCCGCAGAAAGGATGAGTTGACTTATCTCTCCTCCCTGAATCGAAATCAAAACCAATCGCTTCTGAAATATTCTGGCTTAGCTGTTCCTGAGCCCCTATGTCCCAAGAATTCTGAGTTAACCAAGACAAATCTGGGTCATCTCCTTCTTCCACTACCGCTTTAATTAGCGGAGCCACATTATCTCTGAGGCCAGAGAAAAGCGGATCTAGTCTTTTCACACTCAGTCCACTCTCATATAGATCAAGAAGGGCATCATATCTTTGGTCTTCATATCCATAGAATTCAGCCTTCATCCGAGCATGCTCAATCGATTTAGCCAAATCATCACGAAAAATTGAGAAATCATCGTTCGCTCGTGCTTCAGTCCATGAGACCAACGACTCTGATCGATGTTTTGCCATTTCCTCCACAAAGTCAACTGGTAATTTTGTGGCTCTGTCATGAGATTGCCTAGTCAGTCTTAGATTTGCTAGCTGGATATCATCCAGATCCTCACTGCATTCCAACTCTTCCAGTAGAGAACCGATTCTGCTGTCCGTTATTCTTTCATGAGCAGTTTTCGACACCCAAGCGAGTTGCTCAGCTCTAATTGGTGCTCCACTCGGAGGCATCAATACCTCTTGATCCCAACTAAGTAAGCTGCCAATCTGGCCAATTATGTCAATATCCTTTAGTCTCCCTAGCAACTCTTCGTAAGCATTCACATACCCCGCACACGGGACCCAGACACATATGTATCGGATGATAACTTCTTAACGATACGAGGGAGTGTTCAAAGCACACGCCTTTCTTCAAAATATCAATGTCTCCTACATCAAAAGAGAATTTGGTTAACGCACTCAATAAAGCATTAGCATGGGAGCTTCGTGCAATAGCTATGTACGCACACTATTCTGCTTATGTTTCAGGGATTCACAGACTTCATCTTTCTAACCATTTCAATAACGAGGTTAATGAGTCTGTGATGCATGCTTCCACTGTTCGTTCAGCTATTGTCAAACTTGATGGAATAGCTATTACAAAGAGAGACAAAACAGAAATCGTGCATACTTCAAATTTCAAAGAAATGCTCTCAGAGGCCTTCGATACAGAAAAAAAGGCCGCTGAAACTTATGGCGAAATATTACCTTTGGTTGAGGAAATTGGAGATACTGAGCTTTTCGATGCGCTGGAAGTTGTATATTTTGACGAACAGAGGTCTGTTGAAGAACTTAGAATGATGCTTAAGGATTAATTTCAATCGTTCGTAAGCAACATCAATGATACGAACCATTGATTCAATAATCCTCTGTCGTACATTTCGTGCCCCGTAATGAGTTAGGCCCAAATGTGCCAGTCTCAGACCGTATACTCCTACATCTGTGGGAGCAAGACCATCAGGCAGATCATTACATAGTCTCTGGAGAAGTTACCCGATCCGGTATAGCCGAATCTTGCGCAATGCACCCTCCAAACGTATCCAGAGCAATGAGGAAGCTATCATCAGATGGATTGATTTCGCAGCATACTAGGACCGTAAGAGGAGACAATCGTAGACAGAAAACTTGGCAGTTAACCGATGAAGGCAGAGATGCTGCACTGGAGAGAATTTCAGATCTCCGATCTATACAAGTTTTGATTAGATCCAAGGAAGGAGAAATCCTCGAGATCAGAGCAGACGAGGCTGCAGATAAACTCAGAGCAGGCCTCAGTCTTCTGCAAATACTAATGCACGCTCAACATGAAGGAGCACTAAGCTTTGGCGATATCCGCTTCGGGGCACTTGTTAGCAAGGAAGAGCAAAGTCCCCCCCCGGGTTCCCTTTCTATCCTTTCAGGAGCTCACTCAACATACCACAATAGACCGCCAAAAACTAGAACTGTTCACGGAAGAAAGAAAGAGAAGGACATCATCAACAATTGGTATGAATCCAAAACTCCACTCTTTTCTCTTTCTGGAATAGCCGGTTGTGGAAAGACAACTCTGGTTTCTGATTGTGTTGAAGATCTTCTAAAATCTGACATCAGTCTCAAGGCGATGTATTACCCATGTCAGCCTTGGGACTCCCCATTAGGAATTGCAACGAGTCTTCTACATAGGATTGGAATTCCCGAGGAATCGGGAGATCCTTACAACATACTCGCAACTTTGCCATACAAACCAGCCGCTCAATTGGATATCGACTCCTTTAGGAGAAGACTATGCGCACATTTACTCGACGAAAAGTCAATCTTGGAATCTTCTGATTTTGGCGATGAGAGTTCTAAATTATTGGTAATTCTTGATGATGTTCACAATATAGGGAGCTCAGGAGATCACTTGTTTGGCGCACTTCTACAGGTCTCAGAGGCAACCCAATTAAGGCTAATTCTGATTTCCAGGGCCAATCTAGCATTCTACGATAGAAGAGATGTGCATACAAAAAAAAGAGTTCAGGAATTAGTTCTATCTGGATTGACTGTTGAAGAGATAAAAAAATGGTTAGAGGGGATGGAAATTTCTGAACACACTCCAGCAGAGGAAATCCACAGAGCTACGGGAGGGCACCCTCTTGCAATGGAGCTGATGGAAATATACGGTCAAACGCTTCACGAAGACTGGCTGCGCTTCCTAGATCAAGAGATCCTTCACGTCCTACCGGAAGACCATAGAGAGATTCTTTCTATTCTTGCTGTTTCAGATAGGCCCGTACCTTGGGAGGATTTAGCGAGAGCATCAGGTGTAGACGGGCCTCCACCAGATCTTCTGATCGAGAGGGGCCTAATGCTGGAGATAGAAGATGGAATGTGGTTACATGAGGCACTCAGATCTAGACTTCTGAGAGAGGTGGGCAATCCAAAAAAAGAAAGATTGAACAAGTTAAGAAAATCAGAACACTAACTCATGTGCCTATCTAACCAGGAATCCATAGACTGTTTAGGCACAGCTCCAGTCATTCTATCTACAACCTCACCATCTCTGAAGAGAATCAATGCCGGAATCCCACGAATACCGAATTTCCCCGAGGTAAGTGGATTGACATCAGTGTTCACCTTTGCAATAGTGATCTCCCTTTCTTCGGCTACTTGCGCGAGAACAGGAGCAACCACCCTGCAGGGACCACACCATGGCGCCCAGAAATCTGCCAATACCCATTCGCTACTCTTTGTCGCCAGATCGAAATCTGAATCTCCTACGTCTACAACCTTCCCCATCAACTCACTCATGTCTTGCATGCCCCTCTAACCTATCAACTATTGTGTATTCCACTGCAATTCTGTATAGGAGGAATTGAGAACCTAAACCCCTACCGTTACAACGAGGGAGCTCATGGAGATAACGCCAAGCATACTTACTGCAGACTTCTGCAGACTAGGAGAAACACTAGAAAAAGCGATCGATGCTGGTATTAAATGGCTGCATATGGATGTAATGGATGGTAACTGGGTTGTCAATCGCACCATCACCTTTGGACCAGCTTTGATTCGATCTGTTAGAGAAAAAGTGGGTAATGACATTATCATAGACTGCCATCTTATGATTACAAACGCAGAAGAAACCTGGAAACAATATGTAGACGCTGGAGTTAATATGATCATCGCGCATATCGAAGCCGTCCAAGACTTTCCAAATCTGATTAACAATATCAGAAACTCAGGTACTAAGGTAGGCTGTGTGCTTAACCCTGATACTCCAGCAGAGCCAGTCTTAGATTTGCTAACTGAACTTGATTTAGTACTCGTCATGTCGGTTGTACCAGGCAAGGGCGGCCAGTCATTCATGCCAGAAGTAGAGGGAAAGGTTAGATTATTTAGATCCGAAATAAATAAGCAAATCGAGGCTGGAGGAAGAGAAACAAAGCTAATGATAGATGGAGGCGTCAAGAATCATAATGCTAAATTGGTTGCTGATTGGGGGGTGGACATTGCAGTAGTAGGTTCAGGCCTCATCAACAGTCAAGCGTCAATTAGAGAAAATTTGGAATCAATTACTAACTCTCTCTAACTGTAGTTTATATCTGTCAGATTACTCCAGCATATATGGTTACGACGGATTGGATGAAGCAGGAGGTTCTCAAGGTAGTTCCTGATGCATCAGTCGAGGTTTCTGATTTGCACGGTACTGGAGACCATTTTCATGTCAGAATAATTTCCCAGAGTTACGACGGGGTATTGCCACTTCAAAGACAGAAACCAATCCTCAATCACTTCAAGAGGTACATAGCGGAAAATACGGTACATGCCTTAGACTTGAAGTGCATGACTCCAAAGCAGGCTGAAGATTTTACAAATACTGCCTTTGACCCACACGGTCAAGAGCAGGAGTTCTATGGAGTACATATTCGCAGACCTGTGAGGGATTAAGAAAATGAGTTTTGAATGGACACCAGAAGAGCTTCAGCAAGTAGTACAAGAGAACGAGATTGTTATTTTCATGAAGGGGACCCCAGATCAACCCCAATGTGGATTCTCAGCTAGAGGTGCTCAGGTGATCAGTATGGTAGCTAATGAACTTGGTATGGAAACATTCGCAAGTGTAAACGTCCTTTCTGACCCAAGAGCTAGACCAGCATTGAAGGAATGGTCCGACTTCCCCACTATTCCGCAAATCTTTGTCAAAGGAGAATTAATCGGAGGTTCCGATATTGCTCTGGAGATGTATGAATCCGGTGATCTTAAGCGGATCCTTTCGGAAAATAGTAGCGAGTGAGGGTTCCTGATGTCGGCTACAGCCGACGACCGCCGATCCATGGTCATTGCTCTGGTCGGAGCGACATTGTTGTCATTTGCTCCTCTGTTGTACATTCAGTCGGATACTAGTCCTCTAACCGGAGCCTTCTTTAGGATGATATATGCAATACCAATGTTAGTATTTCTAGTTCTTATTCTAAAACAAAATGACCCTAGAGATAAACAGTTTAGATTCCTCGCATTTACCTCGGGGATTCTATTAGCAATAGATTTCGTAGGATATCATAGCGCTATAGATTATATCGGAAGTGGAATAGCTACACTGATTGGTAACTCGCAAGTTATCATTGTGACTATTTGTAGTTGGTTTCTATTTGGAGAGCGCCCGAATAGATTGATTCTCCTTTCTCTCCCAGTAGTAATTCTTGGTCTATTACTCATCTCTGGTGTCTGGGATGACGACCCATACGGTTCTGATCCGGTCAAGGGTGTAATAGGTGGAATAGTTGCAGCAATATTCTACTCCTCCTTCCTGATATTATTCAGATTCTCAAATACAATACAAGCCCCCTCAGTCAATCTTCAGATGGACGCTACGTTCGGAGCTGCCTTCGGCTTGCTGATAGTTGGCATAATGCCCTTGTCGAGTCTTGGAATAGAACAAATAGACTTCTCTATATCGTGGCCAGGACACGTATGGCTGGTACTGTTATCATTATCATGCCAAGTTATTGGCTGGATAGCCATAGCATTCGCACTTCCTCGTCTCCCTGCAGCCCATACATCGTTTGCTTTGCTTCTTCAACCAGCTCTCACTATTCTATGGGGTGTCATTATTTTATCAGAGAATCCATCCACTCAACAGGTCGCAGGAATGATTCTGATTTTTTCCGCAATCATAGCTGTAACTCTATTTGGTAGAACCGATCGATCCGGTTAAAAAAACAACCATCTTAGC
This sequence comes from Methanobacteriota archaeon, assembly GCA_002713185.1. Lineage (GTDB taxonomy): Archaea > Thermoplasmatota > Poseidoniia > Poseidoniales > Thalassarchaeaceae > UBA36. Next base: position 30,217 of record PAVV01000002.1, read on the forward strand.
CAGCAGCCTAACGGCAAATCCTTCTCAAAGGTGTACAGGAGAGAGATAATTGCGAGGGGATGGGATGCACTCTGCGAGAACCTTCGTCCTGTACGGTCACACCAGAGGGGCGGCAATAGTTAATCATTGTGAGGGAAATAATTGAACTTCCTGAGTGAATTATTCAACAGTTAGAACCTCTGGACCTCCTTCTGAGATGTAAGCAGTATGCTCAAACTGTCCCACTAGGCCATTATCTACATCTTTTAGAGCACTGTAAACCTCTAAGAATCTTATCGATGTGAGTTTCTTAATCATCGCTTTCCACTTCCTTCTCAACGACTCCTCGCTTTCCTCTGGGAATGGCTTCCCCAATAATGGGTAAGCCCACCTCTCTGCAAATGGTAGTGTGCTATATCTCTCTTCGATATACCTAGCCATAGTAGCACCTAGAGGTTTCAGTTTGCCTTTGGATAGGGCTTTTCTAATTTGCACATTTCCTGTAACTCTGAGAATATTTGAAGACCCGAGGGGCGGAATATTCTCAATCATCCCACTTTTTCCAGTAGTATTGAATGGCTCGACAGCATAAACTCCACCAACCTCGACTTCTCCCTTGTAATTGGGATTATTTGGGCCGCAAGAGTACATTGGAATAGATACTCCAGAATGTAGATTCCATCTTTCCATCTTATGCCCACTAAGATTCCTAATTGGAACAAAACCAGCATCTATTGATACTTGCTCTGCAGCTTCTCCAACAACATGCCAAGGGGTTCCTGGATGCATTTTTTCTATTGCAGCATCTCTAGCCTCCTTAGCTGCTCTTATTTGGTCCGTGTGATCCCCACCATTGCCTACCTCGATGGTCATTGCATTGTCTCCAAGGGCTCCTTTGATGTGAACTCCAACATCCAGTTTGACCAAATCTCCTTTCTGAAATACCATTTCGCCTTCGAACCCTTCTGGAGGAATCAGTTCTGTGTTCGACGTGTAGTGCGCTGCAATCTCATTAACTGAAATTGTGACGGGAAAAGCAGCTTGACCACCATGTCTTCTAATGAATCTCTCCGCAGATTCGATCACATCTGACCAGGGTTTTCCGACTACAATCTCTCCTTTTATTCCCTCAAGAGTCCTTCTAGCGACATGACCTGCATCCCGCCATTGCTTCAAGTCATCTTCTTCCACCATGCTAGAACTTCCTCTGAACTAATCTTACCTTCTCTGACTACCTCTATCCGCAATGACTCAGGTGATTCGCAGACCGTATGCCATGCTATCAAAGTACTGGGTGCTCCACCTTCGCAAACTCCTTCAATACCTAACACAGGTATTTCTGGAGAAGACAATTGATTCGCGGCCATGATACAACTTTGCAGAGGCTCTTCCCCGGAGAAATTTGCACTGGTGGCAGTAAGTGGACCGGTATTTTCTATTAGTTTCCTGGCTGTAGAATCGGACACGACTCTTATTGCGACCTTATCTCCGCCGAGGCGAGCATCCATCTTTCGATGAGGCCTCAGTAGGATGGTCAGAGATCCTTCTGGAAAAGAACCCAGAATCAAATCTACATCTTCTGGAACCTCTACAATTTCACTAGCTTGACTCAAATTAGAAACTCCCAGACTCACGGGATTATTACTCGATCTTCCTTTGATCTTGAATAATAGATCTAGTGCATCGAACGTAGGAATACATCCTAAGGCCGGAAGGGTTGATGTTGGGTAAACTATGCAACCTCCCGAAAGAACAAAATCAACCGCTCTTTCCATATTCCTACCTACCGGACATGCCTCCTACTAGCTGGAGGAAGAGAATCTGCGTGAGCTACTATTGTACCATTTCTTAAATCAAGATTTGATTGATGCGTATGTCTTTGAGAAATTCTCGCAATCTCATAAAGTGCGATATACCAACCAATTATTGGTATGAGGTAAAGCAACTTTCCAACCGACCTACTATCCCATATTTTACTCGTGACCTCTGAACCATCTTCCCCAACAATTGCTATTCCAAACATCTTCTGGCCAAGAGATCTGGAAAATGCCAATCCAGTTACTCTCCAGTAAAACCAGAGACTAGTGAGAAAGACTAATGCATAAGCTGCAGCATAATGGAAATCCTTTGAAATCCAAAGTGAGAGGTTCAAGAAGTTCTGCACCATTCCATTTGTAGCCAGAGAAAGCATCGAGTAAACAATAATGACATCTACCACGAAAGCTACCACTCTCCTTGTCCAAGAAGACAATATCGCTCCATCCGGAACAGACCAATGATCTTCACTCTGAGAAACAATTGCCTTAGCAAGAGTCCCCCCTCCATGGATGGAAATCGGAGAATCATGCCCTTCCATTGTACGACCTCATGCTGTACCGAGAAGATGCCATGCCTCAAGCTTCCTACTCCGAATATGTTCTATCCATGATCTCCAGTTCTCATCGCTCCTCAAAGTTTCAGGATCACCTACAACCACAAGGCCTCTTCTTGACCTTGTCAACGCTACATTTAACCGTCTAGGATCAGACAAAAATCCCACATTCCCATCCTTGTTGGATCTAACACAAGAGAAGATAATTACATCTTTCTCTCTTCCCTGATAACCATCAACAGTTCTAACCTCAACACTCTGTAGAGATTCTGGAATCATGTCTCTTATGGCTCTGACCTGTCCTGCATATGGAGTAACAATTCCAATATCAGAAAGATCAATTTCCCCACCCTCAACTAATCCAATTAGAATCTTCACCGCCCAAGATGCTTCTGCCGGATTTTCCTTTGATGCCCCATCAGGAGACAGTAACTCATCTCCGTCTACTGGAACGAAGGCCATTGGAGATTCCCAATCCGGCCATAGCATACCCATGGGAGCGGGCCTTTGGTCTGGACTCACTCCGTCTTCTAACAATCCTTGATAAAAATGGGTATTCGGAAATTCAGAGATTGATGGATGCATTCTGTATTGAGTAGTAAGTAATTTGGGTTCTATTCCCATGTCTATCAATCGTTCGAATAGTGATCTGCTAAGCCCCCCATCCTCAGCTCTCCTCGAAATAACAGTAGGTGGAAGCTGCTTATGGTCACCAATCAGCACAATCTGTCTAGATCCCCTTACTAACGGGACAAGTGATGCAGGCTCTGTTGCCTGTGTAGCTTCGTCAATAAGTACCCTCGAGAACCTCCTACCATCAAGTAAATCGTGTCCTGAACCTATACAAGTACAACAAAGAACTTGACATCTATCTAGGATATCATCCCTGATCTCTCTCTCTATTCTCCGTACCTCCTTCCATCCCCTGCTCAGATCTCTATGAGCTAGGCCCTTTTCTTTGCCACCCCTCATCCCTTTTATCCTCCTGGACAATTTCTCATTTCTTTCAATTTCTTCCACTAACTCCCTGTTTAACTCATGTATTTCCATTTGAGCATCCATTGTGGCCTCCCTCAAATTTTCACGAACCTTGACAGGTTGACCTAATCTAACAGCCCTGACTCCAAGCTCTAGCAATCCCTCTAGCAAGTTATCAACCGCTACGTTGGAGTCGGCTACTGCTAAAATTGTACCATAGTCTTGCTTGGCCCATGCCTCTAAAACTCTGACTGCAGTATATGTCTTGCCAGTACCCGGTGGACCTTGAATCAAAGTCAGTCTACTATGGATTGCATGCTCGGAAGCCTCAATCTGAGCTCTGTTCATACCACTTCTCAGAGCAGCCTTTTGAGCCCTAACTCCCCCCATTTCAGGGACTAGTGACGCAGTTCCAGAAGGATCATGCACCATTCCCAACAATAAGTCCCTAAGTGGAACTCCACCATCTTCCTCAAAAATCATATTCAGGGCATCCCTCATCCTATCAAATGCGACTCTATTTGCACCTCGATCCATTCTCCAAGTTCCGCCTCTAAGTCCCGAGGGAGCCTCAGGAAGAACTACTCTAATTACTCCTCGAGACCTGTCGCTAACAATCGCCTCTATTGGCTTCTCTTTCAGAGGATTTGATCTACTTAGCATTACTATATCTCCCTGCCTAAATCTATGACTTCCAAAGCTCCCTCCAGATTTTGGTCTAAGCTTGATTATTCTTTGACCAAATAACCATCCATCGGTCTTTGCAACCAGTCCAAATAGAGCAATACCATTAGCTTCTAGCTTTTTTTCTGGCCAATCTTTCAACCTCTTCTCAGTCATGGCTAACTCATCTTCAAGCTCCAATCTAATTAGTCTCAGGTATGCCTCGTGATGATCCTGGCTTCTCTTGAATCGACTGGATACCGTTATCTGCGGCTTGGCCACGACGGGCCGTCACACCTAGCCCCTATCACGATTACTTGAGAGACTTCAGGAACAACTCTCTAACTTATTCCAGAGAGGATTAAACGCTCGTCTGTGTCGAAAGGACTGTCTGGAGGGGGGTGTGGATGGTATTTGATAAATTCAAATCATGGCGAAATTCTTCACCTAAGGGAGAAATCTGCCCATCTTGTCAGCATGTAAATCAAGAAGGCACCAAGGTATGTACAAGATGCTATTATCAGATCGATAGAGCAGCCTTCCAGCAGGATTCAGATATTGGAGATAATGAGTCTTCAGATCTACTTGATGAGTTAATGAGCTCAATAGAGCAAGAGGAGGAACCGGAAGAAGTAACCCCTCCATCCTTTGCTATGGACGATTTAACTGTCGAGGTTGCTCAATATGGAGATGGAGAGGAGATATTGCTCAACAGCCAACCAGACCTAGCTTCAATGATTCAACCAACAGAAGCCATTGAAGAGGAAGAATACGAATTGACTTCAGAAGACATCCCACTTTATGTTAAGAAATTCGAGGTTCCTCAAAGTCAAGAGGACGATTATGATGAAGTTGAGCAACAAAAAATAGAGCTAATCCATCCAAATGCCGATACTCCTGAATTCGTACAGCAGGTTCCAGCTAGTGAAATATCAGAAGTAAGCAGTGGATCCTATGGGGAAGAAAACAACCAATCATTGACCCCCGGTGATTTTGATGGTGATGGAAAAGTTGACGAGTTCGAGGCCGCGTTTGCGAATGAAAGACCATATTCTACTGAACCCATTTCGGAGATACCAGCCGCCCCATCATTAGATATTCCAAAGATTGAAGCGAAACCTACCTCATCTCAGGAAAGAAAGGAAGAAGGAGATGTAGAGCAGCTTCCCTCCGCTCCAGTATTCCATTCACAGGGAATTAGGGAGAATGGCTTAGATTTCGATGAAGTCACTCCCTATTTCTGGCCCTGGCACCAAGAGGATGAATGGACTACACCAGAAATAATCAAGCAACTTCAAGCCGCTATAAGATCAGCCAAGGAGCAAAATATTGCACAGGCGACAGTACTTTTGGATGAAGTCGGCCCCCATCTTGGAAATCGTACTTCCCTGATATATTCCGTTGGTAGATTGTTAATGTCGATTGGAAGGGATAGGGAGGCAAGACGAATGGTCGAATCTGCAAATGATGCCTTCCCAGACAATGCAGACGTCCAAAGAGCGATGGAGAAACTCATTTCTTAACCCCAGGTCTACACGCAATACTATGCGCAGGACCTCCGTGCCACATCCAATGCAGAGGAGGGCAACGTCTTCAATCCGAGTCGACGAAGGCCTGGTTCTCCGACCGGCATCCAAGAGGCATATTCCCGAAATTATAGAGGCATTTGAGGAGACTTGGCCTGATGTCATCAGGGCGATGCCTTGGATAAACCCAGACAAGGACACAAGATCACAAATAGAGAATTTTATTCTTGATACCGAGAGAAAGGGAAGAGCAGGCCTACTCCACCACTGGTGTATGATTCGACCTTGGGATGGGTATGTGGTAGGATTATTGGGCTTTGATAGAGTTACCAGATCTCAAAGAGCAGTTTGGAATCTTGGTTACTGGGTCAGAAGCTCAGAACAGAGGCATGGATATGCCAGGAGGAGTATAGAAGCATCACTCAATTGGCTCGCCCATACTGGAAAAATATTAGTTGAAGTCAAGGTAGATCCAAATAATACTCCAGGTCTTAAGACGGTAGAGATGATTCTAAAAAAATGGGGAGGCGAACGATGCGTATCTGGAGATTCTGCAATTACTGTCGCTGGAGTACGAACTTTACACCATTGCCATCTGATAGAAATAGGCCTCTAATACCATAATCGCCTCATACTTCCAAGACGACCCATTGAAAAAACACCCCTCTTCTGGAAAATTGTCCTACGGGGCAGTGATACCATGTCTTCCCCAGAGACCCGACAGACATTACCTGATCCAGATGAAGAGGAGACTGACGAATGGCTTGAGGCACTTAGGACTCTCACAGCTTCCCAAGGAGAGTCAAGAGCTCGGTTACTCTTGCATGAACTAATGTCTGAGGCCAAGGCTCTCGGAATACCCATCGCACCTCCGTCACGGACACCATATCTGAACTCAATTTCGGTTGACCAGCAGCCACCATACCCCGGCAATATCGGCTTAGAAACAGAAATCCAGAACCACGTTCTCTGGAACGCTGCAGTAATGGTTTCGGATGCCAATAGGAGAGTTGATGGAATCGGAGGGCACATTTCGACTTATGCTTCCAGCTCGACACTATACGAAGTTGGCTTCAACCATTTTTTCCGAGGAAAAGAATACAATGGAATTGGTGACGCACTTTTCATTCAAGGTCATGCTAGTCCAGGCATATACTCAAGAGCGTTTCTCGAAGGCAGAATCTCAAGAGATCAACTTTCTAATTTTAGACAAGAAGCATTTGCAGATGGCCTTTCCTCGTATCCACATCCAAGATTGATGCCCGATTTCTGGGAGTATCCAACTGTTTCAATGGGCTTGGGTCCACTGGGAGCAGTAATGCAGGCAAGGTTCTGGAAGTATCTCAATCAGAGAGGTCTCGCAGATACATCTGAAAGCAGAGTCTTTGCATTCTTAGGAGATGGAGAGATGGATGAACCCGAGTCAATCGCCTCCATCGCGGTAGCTGGGCGTGAGAGATTAGACAATCTGGTAGTGGTGGTAAACTGCAATCTTCAGAGACTGGACGGTCCAGTGAGGGGCAATTCAAACATTATTCAGGAATTAGAAGGATTGTACAGAGGAGCAGGATGGAAGGTTATCAAAGTAATCTGGAGTTCTGGATGGGATAACATCTTGAGATCCGATTTTAATGGTGAAATTCTAAAGAAGATGGAAAGTATTACTGATGGAGATTGGCAACGTCTCAGTACACTCGATCCTTCTAAGTTTAGAGACGAATTTTTCTCTGGCAGTGAGGTCTTAGCCGAAATAGGGAAGTCATTGAGCGACGAGGAAATTGACTCACTCACGAGAGGTGGCCATGACCCAATCAAGGTTTATGCGGCATACGAATCAGCTCTTTCAGCAGATGTCCCAGCTGTGATTCTAGCACACACTGTGAAGGGATGGGGCATAGATTCGTTCGAGGGGAGGAACTCAACTCATCAGAAAAAGAGGATGGAAATGGCCGATCTTATTTCATACAGGGACGCATTGAATCTTCCTATCGATGATTCGAAATTGGAGAATGATCCGTTTGTTCTTTTAGAGGAAGAATCCGAGGGGCTCAATTACCTAATTCAAAGAAGAAAATTACTTGGCGGCTACCTCCCCTCTAGAAAACCAATAGAAGCCCAACTCCAACTCCCTGGAATTGAAGCCTATTCGGACTTCGACAAAGGCACACCTCAGGGCCAAGAAGTCTCAACTACTATGGCATTTGTTAGATTGCTCAGAAACCTATTAAAATCTCAGATCGGAGAAAATATCGTCCCAATCATTCCAGACGAGGGAAGGACATTCGGGATGGATCCACTGTTTAGCGAATTTGCAATATTTGCTTCTCATGGTCAGAAATATACTCCTGTAGATCACTCAATGCTGTTGAATTACAAGGAGTCTGAATCTGGACAGGTTCTACAGGAAGGAATTTCCGAAGCAGGAGCAATTGCGACTTGGATCGCCAGCGCTACCTCTTACTCCAATGCCCGAGTCTCAACAATCCCGTTCTATACTTTTTACTCTATGTTTGGCTTTCAGAGAGTCGGTGATCAGATTTGGAGTGCAGCAGATGCTAGAGCCAGAGGCTTCCTAATGGGGGCTACTGCTGGTCGTACAACCCTGAATGGAGAGGGATTACAACATCAGGATGGACATAGTTTGTTGATGTCATCTGCAGTACCTTGTTGTCGTTCTTGGGATCCTGCTTATGCATTCGAGTTAGCAACAATAATCAGACATGGTATTGATGAGATGTTGGACAAGGATCTCGATGTTTTTCACTATATTATGCTCTACAACGAGAATCAGCAGCAGATGCCCAAGCCGGACGGTTCTGAGGATGGAATATTGAGGGGTGCTTATATGTTCGAGGAAATAACAGGAGACGGCCCAAAGGTGAGACTATTGGGTTCCGGACCTATACTGAAGTATGTTAGAAAAGCCGCGAAGAAGCTCTCCAGTGATTACAAAGTTAGCTCAGAAGTATGGTCTGTAACTTCCTATGGAGAACTAAGGAGAATCGGACTAGAATCAGAGAGAGTAAAGAGATTCAAACCAGATAATTCTGATATTCCTTATGTGTCAGAGTGTTTTGGAGATGGAATGACTACAATTGCAGCATCTGATTATATTGCCGCTGTTCCGGAGATGATTCAAAGATGGGTTGGAGGAAGATACGTAGTATTGGGGACAGATGGATTTGGGCGTTCTGACTCCAGAGCTGCCCTTCGTTCCTATTTTGAGATAGACACTAATAGCATAGTAATAGCAGCTCTTTCAGCACTAGAGAAGGACGGGGATATCCCAGCTGGTTCTGTCCAAAAGGCGATGAAGGATCTTCGTGTTTCCTTTGGAAAAACGGATAAAACTGTGTGATTATATGGGGAGAGTAAGCAACCTCCTTAGATTTTCAACCAGATGGATTCCATGGATTGCCTCGGGTGCTGCCGCAACTTACAGAAGACTCCCTGAAAATTCTCAGAATGAGATCAAAGCGGTCGCAAAGGAGCCCAGAAAATGGAGCAAATCATTGGAAAGTGCTTGGGACTCATCAAAGATTGGTGCTGAACATTTTAAAATTACATCTGGAATTCTGGCAAATATCCTAATTGGAAGAAGAGTTAGTAAAAAGGAGAAGATTCAAGCCAAGGAAGATTTAGCTGCATTAAGTATAATCGTCCCACCACTAAGGGTTTTCATGATACCCGGTAGCCAAGTTCTACTAGGTATAATGGCTAGAGCCACTCCTTGGCGACTTATCCCTGACGACTGGATTCCAATCAATGCGCTGAAGAGTGTCAGAGAAGAAGGGGAACCAGCGTCCCTGGAAAAGGAGAGCTCGGTTGTGAAAAGGCTTCTAGGAAGAAAAAAGGACAGTGATGGGAACTCCTAGGAAATCTTAATTTTACTCAGTACAATATTCAATCATCCTTAGGTATAGTGATATTAGCTAGAAAATAATTGTATTCCAAGACCTCACCAATACTAATCCAATCAGGAATTCCACCGTTGTACTCATCGTATCTATGGCCAGGAATCAACCTCCAGTCTGAAGGCAGTTCGCTGAGAATATTCTTAGCTGTAATCAGACTTTTTTGTTGTGCACGTGGATCTCCTCCGGGGAGATCCACCCTCCCAGCACTCCTAACGAAGAGTAGATCTCCAGCATGATAAACACCATGCCCATGTATTGTTACATGACCAGGAGCATGCCCGGGCGAATGAGTAATTGACAGTGAAATAGAACCAGCAGACCATCCAACAGTCTCTCCCGGCTTACAATTCCATGTATTTGTGAAATCAACTTTCCTGAAAACAATGTGTTCAACTAAATCTGGAACTCTTGCATCTTCGTGCCCCCATACTTCAAGATCCGGATATTTTTCCATCATTCCGGGATATCCAGCTGCATGATCTCTATGGGTGTGAGTATACAATAAATGGGTGGGGTTCAAACCTTCTTCTGAAAGTTTTAGTTCCCATAAATCTGAATCAAATGGATCGATAATTGCTACCATTCCATTAGTCCTGTCTATAAATGCTGTATTCATATTCATCAGAGGCCCCATTTGTGTTACCCAGACCTCAATTCCATCTTTCCAAATAGAGATATGAAACTCCCCGTCCGACAGCATATTACGCCCGAAGAGGACTACAGACAAAGTCGTAATGCATATACAAGCCCTACTCAGCGGTCGGATTGGGTAAATGACATACGACGCACAAGAATTGGAACCTCGATGGCAGGAAGCATGGTCAGAAGCCAGAGCATTTGAGGCTGAAATCGACAGAGATAAGGAGAAATTCTACTGTCTTGAGATGTTCCCATATCCTTCAGGACATATGCATATGGGTCATGTTAGAAATTACTCAATAGGGGACGCGATGGCACGTTTTCAAAGACTGATGGGGAAGAACGTGCTTTATCCAATGGGCTATGATTCGTTTGGAATGCCAGCAGAGAACGCTGCTAAGAAGGAAGGAGGGCACCCTCATGAGGTTACTCACAAAAATATCTCCAGCATCCGTTCCGATCAACAAAGAATGGGTTACTCATACGATTGGCGGCGCTTCCTAGCTACCTCTGATGTGGAATACTACAAGTGGAACCAAGAGATGTTCCTTATGTTGAATGAGAATGGGCTAGTTGAGAGAAGAATGGCACCAGTAAATTGGTGCATAGATTGCGATACGGTGCTGGCAAACGAGCAAGTGAAGAGTAATCGATGCTGGAGATGCGGACTCGAAGTTGTTCAGAGAGATATGGCCCAATGGTTCCTAAAGATGACCCAATATTCAGATGAGTTGTTAGACGAACTGGATAATATTTCATTCCCAGAGAATGTCAAGACAATGCAGAGGAACTGGATAGGACGCTCACATGGGGCACACATCAATTTCCCAGTCGTGGACTCTGATTCTATAATCGGGGCTTTCACTACCCGTCCGGATACAATATTTGGGGTAACTTTCGTCACTCTTTCCCCCGAGAACCCTCTTTGCGAGCTGTTGTGTTCCGGAACGGAATGGGAACAACCCTGGAGAGAACTAAGAGATGAATGCTCAAGAATGTCAGAATTTGAGAGAATCAACATGCTCAAGGAGAAGAAGGGAGTATATCTTGGAAAAAATGCAATTAATCCAATTAGCGGTGAAGAAATCCCGATTTACGCAGGCAATTTCGTAGTAGCCTCCTATGGAACTGGTGCAGTGATGGGAGTTCCGGGGCATGACCAGAGAGATTTCGATTTCGCTAAGAAATACAGCTTGGAAATTAATAGAGTTATTTTGAACGAACAAGATCAGGATTCAGGCCTGTCTACGAATGAGGCATTTGAGGGATACGGCCCTATGGTAAACTCATCAATAGAAGGATTCGATGGACTCTCCGGCCAAGAAGCCAAGGATGCTGTGATTTCTACTCTTGAGAAGATCGGAGCAGGACATGGGACAGTTCAGTATCGTCTCAAGGACTGGCTACTGAGTAGGCAAAGGTTCTGGGGTACTCCTATTCCAATGATTCACTGTTCCTCATGTGGAATTGTACCAGTACCAAGAGAAGATCTTCCAGTCGAACTGCCGCTGGATGTAGTTTTCACTGAGGAGCAAAGTGGTAACCCCCTAGCCACACATAGTTCCTTTGTAAAGACAAAATGTCCAAATTGTGGAGGAGAAGCAAATAGAGAAACAGATACTATGGATACATTCTACGACTCATCTTGGTACTTCATGAGATTTTGTGACGCAAATAACGACTCTTCCCCTTTCAATAAAGAGACGGTCGATTATTGGATGGAGAATGGCGTAGATCTCTACATTGGAGGGATTGAACATGCAGTGATGCACCTGCTTTATGCGCGCTTCTTTACCAAGTTCACAAGAGATACTGGGATGAATGAAGTTGGAGAACCATTTGGAAGACTTGTTTGTCAAGGAATGCTCAATGCTCCAGCTCCATTTTGTGCTGAGTGCAATGCTGAGTATCACGTTGAAAATTTCGGATCTCAATGCCCATCGTGTAGCAATTCTCTGACAAGTCGCTCTGCTAAGATGAGCAAATCTCTTGGAAATACAGTTAGTCCAGAGAAGATGATCTCGAAATATGGAGCTGATACTGTAAGATTGTTCATCTTATTCGGAGCCAATCCAGAGGCTGGAATGGACTGGTCCGATAACGCATTGGAAGCGAATAATCGGCAAATTATCTCAATATTCGACTCTGTCGAATTTGCCCTTTCGTTTTCAGAATCTCCAACTCCAATAGATGACTGGCTCTTAGCTAAGATGAGAGAAAATCAGAGGGCATGGGGTAATGCAATGTCGGATGTAAGCCTTAGAGAAGGAGTAATGATCAGTCATTTCGAGATGTTATCTGACTGGAATTGGTATGTTAGAAGAGGCGGAAGAGATAGGAAGACCGCGTTGACCTTCTTAGAAGGTTGGATACCAATGATGGCACCAGCAACCCCTCATATCGCTGAGGAATTCTGGCTGAAGATAGATAAGAAAAATTTACTAGCAATTTATGAAAATCCCCCAATCGAAAATAATTTCGACGACTTAACCGCTATTTCCATAGAGAACTACATCAAGGAAATAATCTCTAGTGGAAGGAATCTCAAGACTCTAGCGCAACGCCACTCAGAGAATGAGATTACAAAAGCAGTCATCCAGACTTCGCCAGAATGGAAGAAGGAACTAGCAATTGAGGCATTGAAATTACACTCTGAGGAGTTCGATTTCAAGAAAAAAGGCCAGGATCACGTCAAGAATCTTGAAATTTTCACTGATCCGACATTAAGGGGAGAAATTTTCCAGACTTGGACATCTATCACAATTGGATCAAAAAAGAGGAGAGGAAGGATCCATAGCTGGTCTGATTGGGAGAGGGAGCTGATTTCTAGTGATCAGGAAGAGAAAGATCTGATTGAAGAAAATTCGCAATTCATTGCAGAATCATTGGGCGTAGAGTCTATTGTAGTCTATCCTGTGGGTGACGGCAAGGACATTGGAGGGAAGGCAAAAATCTCTTTTCCTCTTGAACCCGGTATAGCATTTATGTAGGTGTAAAATGAGTTCAAATATCGTACTTTTCGATGATGATTGTGGAAAGTGCAGCCGATGGGCATCTTTCATAGAGAGGAGAGATCCATACTCAAGGGTCAAACTAATTGGTCAGAATTCTTCAGAAGGAACCGAGACTCTCAAATCAATTCCAGAGAGATTGAAAGGAGTAGATTCCGTTTTCCTAATTACATCCGAAGGAAATTGGTATGCAAAGAGCTCAGCAATATGGCGAATTTGTCGATTACTGAAATTTCCATGGCCTTTTGCATCAGCGATGTTCTTGATTCCTTGGCCCATTAGGGACATATTGTATGACATCTACGCCTCGTTGAGGAAATAGTATTCACACGGTGGGTTCATGGAGTTCCGCTCTCTGGCATGGCCATTGAGTGAAGATCGGAGTACAAAGCGTCGTCGTGGGCGACGAAGGAGTCGCCGTAGGGCCGGAGGAGGCAAGACCTCCTCTGGCGGTGACGAGAAACAACATAGATCGGCTGAGGTAGAAAGGGCACTATCAAGATTCAAGGCAGAGCCAAGGCCAATGGGGATTCCAAGGACCATAGACCCGCCTCCAAAAAAAGTTGACATTAAATGGAAAACCAATGCTGTCCCTAGGCAGGTGCAGAATGCTGCAGGAAAGATTGCATGCATCCCAGGGGAGTTTGGTTTTCTACCAGAAGAAAGAGTTCAGGAGATTGCAGATCAATTGGATGGGCTATCTATTTCGTTGGAACAAGCTCTTTCGCTAAGGGCTGCATTGAATCAAGAGAAGAGCGTTTACTCGCACTCAAAGTTGATGAGACGATCAAACGAAATTAGTCGAAGATATGATTCGGGAGAAAGCGTGATTTCATTATCCAAGAGATTCGATGCACCTCCAGTCAACACCTTTAGAGCAATATTAACAGGGAGGGGGTGGACCAAGACCAGAATTAAGGATACACTAAACAAGAATCCTTCCAAGTTAAACAAGAGGGATAGAGAGCAATTTGAATTAGCCGAATCAGTAGATAGAGTAAGTTCAGTTAACCAAACTGAGACTCAGAACGCTGCAGAAGTTTTCGAAGAAATCCTATGTGACTATTTCTCCTCATTGGGAATTAGATTCAGGAAGCAAGAAGAGCTACTGAATGAGCAAAAAAAGGAGGAGGGAAGAGCGATAATAACCCCAGATTTACTGCTTCTGGATGATGTGAGAATAAATGGAGTTCCATGTGCTTGGATAGATGCGAAGCATTTCTTTGGGGCCGATCTCAAGTTTCCAAAGAAAAAAACTCAGAAGCAGGTGGATAGATACGTTGCAGAATACGGGCAAGGCGCTATAGTTTATCGACATGGATTCTGCGATGGCCTGCGGCTTAGAGGTGCAATAAAGCTGGATTCCAGTCCCCTCGATCTGAAACCCCTTGAGGACTTTCATGAGAACTCAAAGAAGTGACTCTAATTCTGAGTACCAACTCTACTTGCAAAGGTGCATAGCTGCTTTTGTTCAAGATTTGGAATTAAACGCGATGCCCAATCTTCCTGATTTTGCGGGTCCAAAGGGACAATAACCACGCTTTCACCTAGCATGCAAAGTAGTGGAGTTACAGAATCAGAAAGCCCTTCTCTCACTATGACCTCATCGATGGTATTCAATAATTCTGATCTGGAAGAATCTTTTGTCAATCCACTAAATGAGGAGAATAATCTGGATTCTTGAATCAGCTCAGACCACCTCTCCATATTCCAATCTCCTAAACCCAAGGAACCCATCGCCCCGTCTCCCGCCTTGCTAATTCTTTCCTTCCATTCGGGCTGGTCTATGTACTCAGATGTGTGAGTTCCAGTCCGCTCTTTCCAAGAAAGAAGAACAGGGAAACTTGCTCCCCAACTATCCGCCTTCCCAGGACCATGATGTAGTAGTTTTCCAGAAAAAGGAGAACCAGGCACAATCCTCCTTTCCACACCACCTGAAGACAGAGCAGTGGTATCGCCAAGGCCACTAGATCTTCTCCTCTCAACTAAATGAGCTAGCATAAACGACCTTCTTAGACACTCTTCATGAGGGACCCCAATTGCTCTTTGGATTGAGATTGCTGAGGCTATTGCTCCCGAGGCAGACATACCAAAACCTTGAGATGCAGGTAAGGACATTCTAATCGAGAGTTCCCAGTCATATTCACGAATCTCTGGGATTTCTTTGATTAGTTCCTCAAGAACATCATGATATAATGAGTCATCAAAAGAAGTATTGATTCCATTAACAATCAATATTCCTTCTCCAACTTCCCCTTTTGCAATAGACTCAACTCCATCGTCTAGGCATATTCCTGCTCCTCTACTTCCTTGGAAATATGGATCTTCATGTGAATCCTCTACAGTGAAAATTAGTGTCAGATGACCACCACATTGACCTCTCCCAAGTACAGTAGTCATGACAACTCATCCGATGAAACGGTAATGAATTATTGTGTAAGCTAGAGAGCGTCAGACAAATCTGATTCCAGAGCGAAGAATCCCTTTGCAAGCTCTTCAGAAGCCTTTTCGAATGCAGCTCTAGGACTCATTGAGCCATCAGTTTCAAACTCAAAAATGTACTCTCCAGGAACTTCTTCCAATGTTATCGCATCATTGAACTCCCTTGTTTCTTCGGTTCCTTCGCCTACATGATTCAACTCTAATGCTAATGTGGAGACCTTGTCCACATCTTCTAATTTTCCACTCTTATCAAAGTCCTTTGCAGTAGTTTCCAAGTCCATATCCCACAGAATTTTTGCCTTGGTTTTGTTGTTGATTACACCAATTCTCCTAGGTTGAAATGCCACCCCACAAACTGGAGACCACTTCGTATGTTCCCTTCCTCTTCCCATTATTGCTGTAGCATAGAACTCAATCATCTGTCCTTTGAGGAGCTTAGTTATTGGTATACTTTTGTAATGTTCCGGAATCTCCAGTGACTCCTCTCCAAGATATTTCATATCTCCTGCAGTGACCCACTTACCCTCTTCGTCTCCGAAAACAACGCAAGTGTATATCATCTGGCACTCTAGACAACCCCTATCAGCTTCTACAAGATCTTTGCAATTGGGACACTCATATTGAAAGTGGAATTTATCATGCATCGTCGGAATGGGGACCATTGCTAGTCTCTGAGCCACCATCTCATCTGGAATAGGACCTGTAGTCTCCCAAACTTCTCCATCCTGCTCTTTGGTTCCAAGTTGGAACCTTACGCTGTCTATAGCCATCTTTGGAGTATCAGATATCAAAGTCCTCCTCAGCGCATTTGCCAAACTTCTATCTGTCTCTGAGAGAAGCAGTTGCATTTTCTCTTCTGTCTCTTTCAATACCTTGATCTTCACCATAATTACACCTCTTATCAAACTCTTCTTCCTCTTCGCCCACCCTTGGCCTTAGTCCCATCTGTAGGCATTGGAGTAACATCTTCAATCCTAGTAATCCTTACTCCCGCTCTAGTCAATGCCCTAATCGCGGCTGTAGCTCCTGGGGCACTATTTGATCTATTCCCGCCTGCGCCTCTGTACTTCACAATGACTTGGTCAAAGTCCTTCTCAGAAAGCATCTCAGCTATTTTTTCAGCAGCTCTGGTTGCTGCAAACTGGCCCCCTGAATCGCTTCCACCCTTTGTCACCATTCCTCCAGATACTTTGCAGATGGTCTCAGCACCAGTTAGATCTGTAGCGGTAATAAGCACATTGTTGAAGGTGCTGTAGATGTGAAGAATTGCTTTATGGCCCATTACTTATCCTCCTCTACACTTGCCTCAGAGACTTCATCTTGGTTCTTTGACTCTGATTGTTCTTCGAATTCTGAATCTTCACCCGAACCTTCCTCCTCTCCCGTATACCTCAGTGTTTCCAAATCCTTCCTGAATGGGTGTTCCGCATCTGCGTATGGAGAGTTTGGACTATAACTCAATGAATCTTCCTCTTCCTTCAGAACATGATATCCTGGCACCGTCATCCTTTGCTCGCCTACGAGAATATGGCCATGGACAATCAGGTTTCTCGCAGACCTCATCGAAGGCGCAAGTCCCTTGTAATATACGATTGACTGTAATCTTCTAGATAGCATGTGTTCTACAGTTATCTCCAGTACATCACCCACATCTGCTCCAGTTAGAAGGAGACCCTTTCTGGATAGAGAATCAAGTAATTGCTCTTTCTCCTTGGCGTAGTGTCCTTCAGAAGAATCTACTCGCCCAATTAACTTCATCGCTTGATTTCTGTGTCTTCGTAGAGCGGACTTCTCTCTCCAAATCTCTCTCATCCCCCCAATTTTCTTTAGCCCGAATCTTTCTTTCAAATCGTGCTCTTCGTCTATCCTAGCTTGCTTCCAAGGGTGAGTTGGAGTCTGAGTACGCGGTCTAGAGAATTTTGGCTCACCCATAATTCACAACTCACTTCTTCCTCTGTACGCCGAGTGCCGAGCCTCTTCTTCCATTTGACCTCAGTCTTTGACCCCTTACTTTGTGCCCACTTCTGTGTCTAATTCCACGATAAGTCTTGATTTCAGCTAGTCTGGCGATATCATCATCATTTGTCATGCTAACCTCGTTAGCGATGATGTGTGCATCCTCGTTAGTCTCCAGATCTCTTTGTCTATTTACCATCCACCAAGGAACGTTTGTGGCATACTCATCTATTGCATTTCTGAGAATATCCTGTTCCTCTGGAGTCATATGTCCTCCGAGTCTGCTCCCATCTATTCCTGTAAGACGACAAATCATCATTGAAGTTCTAATCCCCACTCCCTTTACAGAAGTTAATCCGTATGTGATTGGCTTCAAGCCATCAATATCCGTATCAGCAATTCTGACGATATAAGAGAAGTCGTCACCAAGCTCTGCTTCGTTCACTTTTGTCATTACGGTTCCCCCGTGTTCACCTTTCGGTGGCCCTTTGGGCATCTTCGCGACTTACAGTCCCTATTTGAATCGATTGGAACCTAATTTCTGAGATAAAATCTACTCTTTGCACACTATAAACAGTCTCTGATCGCCTGAAGGCCTCTTTACATCCATATCGACCATGAACCCTTTCCCTCCATCAGAGCCCTTCAGCTCCTTGGTAATCCTTCTCTGAAGAGTGGGATGAATCTTTGGATCAAGACTGCATCTGAGAGTAATCTTGGAAATTCCCTTCTTTGAAATCGATGAAGCAACTTGGTCCATAGTGTGAAGCTCCGGAGGAGAAAGTCTGTGTTGCACAATCTTCCCTGTAGATACCACGAAACCCCTGACATCATCATCATTAGATATTTCATCTGTGTGAATAAGTAGAGGCCTCCTTCCTTCTAGTCTAACCCATGAGGAACCTGTACCACTTAGGACTGCTTTTTCTCTCCAGATATCTTGTAGGCCACTCTCAACAAGTGCTGGATCAACTATCGTCAAGAATGCCCCTCTAGGTACTTCCAGAGCACTATTGAATTGGGAGATATTTGCACCAGAGGGACTCCCTTCAATACTAGAAATTACGTTCTTCCTTCCCACTCTGATACACCTATGCATTTTTCCAGAACTGATGGAACCAACCCATACAGAGAGCCTGTCAACTCTACCTCCTCCCCGACTAAGCCACTCCCAAGTCCAAGTATTTCCAGGGAATGTTGTCTCCAATATTCCATCTACCATAGCTCTTTGAACAGAATCCAATCTTGGTGATAAGTCTAGTAATACTGCAGGACCCCTAGGACCGTTCTGTAAATGAGGACTCCAAGCTTTCAGAACTGATTTTAAATCAGGCTCCATCTCCTCTAATTCATGATTTTGAGCATCCCTGGGCCTTGCCGGATCCAGATGGAGCATTGCAATGGGTGGATGCGCTCTTGTGCCAGAATCCCTTAGACTTGACCAGTACTCAGCGATTGCAGAATCCGCATTACTCCCATCTCCAATCAGAACTCTGTCTAGATTACGCTGGACTTCGCCTTCAGAATTTATTCTCATATTTGCAGCGCATAAGGTAGCAATCTGTTCATCAAGCTCAATACCCAATGCCGGCCTCTTAAGTAGCTTGGATAGTGCAATTAGTTGGACTCCTGAACCGACTGCAGCGTCTAGAATCACTCCTGCTGGTATTGACATGGGATCAATCTGCCCAGCTCTAATGGTTGCGACTGACCACGGAGTCGAAAGTCTGCGCATCCCATCATTCATGATGAAAGCAGGCTCTCCCTTCCGAGAAGCCTCCGGTTTGGATACCTTCTTAGCTTTGGAAACAACCTTCTTCGAGGGAACAATAGCCACATGCTGATGCTCTTTCACAAGCCTCCCCAGTGGAACTCAGTCAAGTCACTTTCGCGATAATCATCCTGAAATCGGTGCTCTTACTAGCTTCAACTCAAACCTAAGCCAGGAATCTTTCAAATCGCTGTCCTGATTATTTCCATATGCAATATCTGGAGGTAAAAGAGTGGTTTGGGTGGTCCCTGTATCAATAATCCCTGACACAAGTCCTCTATCGCTATCAATATCTAGCCCTATGGCAGACCAGCAAAATCCGATAATAGAAAAGTTACACTCAATGAAACCGTCTCCCCCCGCGGTGTCGCCCCAATTGCCATCATCGAGTTGATCTCCTGAATCAGCATCCCACACAGTATATTCTACTTCAAACGGATCTCCTTCTTCTATGTGAACGTCTTTTTCTTCGGATCCTCCAATTATATTCACGTCCATCCTAACCTTAGCTTGGATAACAGTTACATGAGTGGCACTGATACTGATCTCCCTCTCCACGATATTCTCTATCAGGTCTATTTGGAAGAATTTACTCGCATCCGGTTCTAGATCATTGATGATCTGATATGGTTGTCCACTAGAGGAGAAAATTACTCCTCCTCCACTAATTTCCACTACTAGGTCAAGACTCTGATTTCCCCTATTGTATACCACTACACTTGCCGAGTCACCTTCTCCCTGATGATACCAATCGCACCGCACCTCTCCGGGTAACAGGAACGAATCATCTTGATCAGAAAGAGACCCATCGGGCCAAATCCAATCATCCTCTCTCGCGGAGCAAGAATTTAGCAGAAAACCAATCTCCCAAACCCAACGACCTTCTTCTTTTAGAATTTCAACGTCCGTTGACCCAAAGGACGCATCCATTTCATCTAGGAAACTCATTGCGGAAAGACCAACCCATATCGATGAGAGAATTAACGCTAATCCGGTTACCACCGAGAGAACAATCGCGGCTCTAGGAACGGCCATTTTGTTGAGTCCTAGGGGTATTGGAGGGTGCTCAACCTCATCCGGAGTGTCAGATATCCAAGACCTCGTCACAACACTGTAGGATTGACCGACTGCCATCAAGGTTGGCCTTAATGGCTAGTCCCTACTCAATTCCTCTTGGTTTGCGATTCCAAGCCAGGCTACAATCCCAAGCTCCAACGCAAGTATCGTCATCCCTAGTAGTACCTCTTGTTGGTCTATTTGGGTCGATGCAAAAACAATCGCGAAAAGAATCGCTGCAATTAGGTCGGCCAGCCCCCAAATTCTCAGCCCCCTCCTAAGTTGTAGAATTCCAACTACCCACACTGTAGTTGACATTAGAATCATCATAATTGGAAACCAGAGACTATTATTTTGGCCTATTAAGAAAGCACCGAATACTACTAAGATATGCCCATCTACAGCGAAAGTCATTGTCCATCGCTCTAACTCTAGTGGTACTGTAAGAGCACAGCAAATAATCAGAATTATTCCTATCGTCATCACTAGGATGTCAAGGGATTGATTGACTGCGGAACTCCATTCTGCAATAGAAATCAAAGACATTACTATTCCAAGTATCGCTAGTCCCAAACCTGAAGATTGCCCAAGCCTCACACTACTGTAAGAAGATGTGATTGCTGCAAGTAATCCTGCTGGCCCGAATGACATCAGTACAATAGAAATCGTTCTTCTACCGAGAAATAACCCACTAGATCCCTTCCTACCAAGTTGTTCTCGCTTTTGTTCGACCCAGACCCCTAATACCACGCACAAAACAAGCAATGATTCTACCAACATCCAGGGACCAACCCAGTTGAGAGTACTACCGTCCATAGGGTTGACCATTAATGGGAAAGGCAGACTCCCAAGAATCACTGCACCAATACCTCTAGAAATTAGTAGGGGGAAAACAAACCAGTCAATTGCAATATCAATCCTATCCAGAATATTACTATGATGTAATAAGGAAATAGAGCAGAGAACTAAAGAAAGTACGGATACTACAGCCAGATCCAGTAGCTCATAAGGACTACTTCCAGCCGGAATTACATGCCCAGTTACAAATGCAAGACACATGCCCAAGATGACTGTTGCGATTGGCATTTCTATCCCTAATATATGAGGTAATTCCAGCTCTAGACCCCTTGTTCTGTTTCTTATCAGTAAAACTATGATGCTGCAAAATGCTCCCGAAGCTAACAAAGCATAAGGCTGAGGAGAAATTGCAGAAAACAATATAGTCACTGTAATGACAATAAGTAAAACTGCCAGTCCTACGACTGGGGTATGGGTAAGGTTAGAAATTAGTAGTTCTGCAGGATCTTTAGATTCTGACTTCTCTCTTTTTTTCTTCCTAAGTTCTGCCATCTCAGCTAACCTTGGTCGATAAATGGACAAGTTGCCATCATAGGAAATAGACTCCGAGCTTCCTGCTAAACTTACCAATGAATCTCTTTTTGCTACAGAACGAAGCTCAGTTCTGATTTCGCCTCTGGAAATAAGCCAAATCGATGCCCCAACAAAAATTGACCCAGAAATAATCTGATGAATAATTTGTCCATAGACGAAGGTAATTGAATTCGTGATAACCAGCAATATTAGTGCTGATGTAGCAGGTTTGAGAATATCCTCCATTCTCTCGGCTCTGGGAAGATAGACTGCCAATAGAATAGATGTACATACAATCGCTATAACTTCTGTATTCAGAGAGGAACTAATGTCCAACCATTGTATAAAATCAGAGGCCAAATCTGTCGATTCGAGAGTTTGGTGCGGTTCTCTCCCAGTAATATAGACCAACATGGGACAAGACATCAATCCAATCCCAACACCGAACAAACTATCCGATCCGAAATACAGAATTAACGCAATTGTCAGACAAACTAGAATCATAAGAGGACTCTCCAGTCCATGATTCCATTGAATAATTACAGTTGCAAAGGTCAAAACTAGCAATATTCCAATTGCACCTCCAATCCTGAACCCAGCTAAGTGCGAGAAGACGTGCAAAGCCGCAATTATTGCAAGCAAAGAAACAAGAGAAAAATCTGTGAATCCATCAAATTGAGCCATGAAAATTATTGTAACCATAGGTAGCCAGAGCCCTATACTCCACAGATTCAGTATCCCCGAGTCCCTAATCGATGCAGAAAGCTCGGAGGTTCCAAGGAATCCAGAAGCCAAATTAACTCCACTTTCTCCAACTCTTGAATTCACTACGAACATCAGGATTGAAGAGACTACAAAGTAGAAAAACAAGGGCATCGGATCAAAAACAAAAATTGTGATTGTTTCCGAAACTTCGTTTGCAAGCATTACAGTACGAACAACCTCCTCACAAATTTTTCCAATCAGAATCCACGTCCAAGGTAAAAGAACCGTGACACCTGAAAGTGAGGGGGATTTTCTATAAACAGCAAGAAAACCAGTTCCAAGGTGTAGAATCGAGAGCATTGATAGCAGTACTAGACCATCTCTTCCCTGCGAAGAAGAATCAGTTGGAACTAGTAGGATCAATATACTCAGAATAGCAACAGATCCGACCCATAGAACCCTATCAGTAACACTACTTTGGTCTCTTAGTATAACGAAAACTGTGGTAATAGCTCCAAAGACTGTGAAAATTTCATATGAAGAAAATCCCATTAAATTCTCAGCAATGTCGCCACCTAGTAGAACGCCCGTAAGCAATACTCCAGATATGGTAAGAGGAAACCAGACTCTTTTTGACTCAACACCTCTGACCACAAGATAGGAGCCTCCAAAGGCACCACCTAGGAAAGTTACCATTCCTAATGCATAACCCAACTCTTCTCTATTTGAGGCAACTGCTAGCATCGCACCAATCATTCCAAGAGAGATTGAAACTCCCCAGAGACCGGGTTTCCCCAGTCCAAGAGTCTCGAAACCCTTAGAGAACCAATTTTCCTTCTTCGCGAACTTTGCTGCCATCAACGCATTTAGTGAAGTAACAGACATCAAAAGAAGGAAAAGAAGCAAATCGCCTTCAATTGGGAGTACTTCCAATGGGCCAATCTCAAATTTTGTCGTTACAGCGTGCATGCCAATCCAAAGGTTTGAGCTAGCGATTCCTAGAGACGCTAGGTTACCAGAGCCCCTGTTTACGGCAATCGCATGTAATAAAATGGTCGCAATCAGAATCATAACCGCTACTCCCATCTCCCCAAATTCAGTTCCTGCAGCGGAACCAATGGCCAATAGGACAAGCGTAGATTGAGCCGCAATAGCATCATGGTCATGCCTGTATGCAATCCAGATGTTTAGGCCCACAAGCAATAGGAGCAAAACCCCCAAAGCCAAATCATCATCAATAATGCCCCAGCTTCTTAGCTCTATAGCAAGCCCGTATAGAACCTTCATTGAGATAATTATCCAAGTTACTCCAAGCAAAGACATGTTCTTTTTTGGAATCCAAATCTCCCCTAAAGCAAAGCCAACTAATGCTAGAATTAGTAGCGAAAATGCACCCGGAAGAGGATTGAAAGTTCTTCCAATTTGAATACTGATTGCACTNTAAAGAACTACCATAGAAACCAGAATCAACCAGTTAATCCTCTTCTCTCCTTGAATTGAAAAACTAGAAATCGTATCTCTTCCAAGACGGGGGCCTACAATACCGTCTTCGCTGATCGAGCCGAGTGCGTCAGCTTCTGAAAGCGGATCGTTAATTTCTCCCAAAGCCCCATCTTCTNCATTGTCATGATGTTTGTTATCTTCTAGCTCTGAGATCTCAATATCTATGATATCAATGCCTGACGAACGTCGGAACTCTCGTTCACGAATGATCTTGTCATCCCCCTCATCACNAGCCATCAGCCCCCAACAGGGCATGTATTGCATAATCGCATCCCCTACAGGACTAATTTAGAACATAAATNCAGACAATGAATTGCCAAGCCAAGCCGTAATACTTGAAGCCTAAATCCCTCTCGCTCGGTCAGGGGNTACTAGATGCAGAGCTCCTCTCAAAATGCGGCAGTCGAATTGTCCCACCACGGACTGGAACCCTCTGGGAGCGTTCATTGGAACCTGAGCTGGGAGGATCTGCACTCTTTTGCAGTAGATCTAGAGGAGGCCAAACTCACTTCTGACGGTGTTCTTTTAGCGGTTACCGGAGAGAGGACGGGTAGATCTCCAAATGATCGATTCATTGTAGATGAAAAGGGAATGGCCGAGGAAGTTTGGTGGGGCGAGGTAAACCGGCCCACTGCTCCAGCAGTCTTCGAAAGACTATTGGTTAAGACGCAAGAACATCTAAACAGTGCTGATAACATCTTCGTTAAGGATGCATTCTGCGGAGCTGACCCTCAGCACAGAATGCCAGTCAGGCTCGTAACAGAGAAAGCGTGGCATGCAGCCTTTATGCACAACATGTTCGTCAGAGCAACAGAGGAAGAGATCAATATTCACCAACCAGAATATACAATTCTCCACGCTCCCGAACTCAAATCTAGTATGAGCGACGGTGTCAATTCAGATGTCTTCGTGATAATAGCTCTAGATAGAAAAATGGTAATTATTGGAGGTACTCACTATGCTGGAGAAATCAAGAAGGCGATCTTCACCATAATGAATCACATTCTCCCATCTAAGGGACTTCTGCCAATGCATTGCTCGGCCAATACAGATGGAGATAACTCGGCATTATTTTTCGGNTTGTCTGGAACCGGAAAAACTACTCTTTCAGCTGATCCAGACCGAGCTCTTGTCGGAGATGATGAGCACGGCTGGTCGGAAAACGGAGTGTTCAACTTTGAGGGNGGTTGCTATGCTAAGCTAATCCGTCTTTCCCNGGAGGACGAGCCAGCCATATATGCGACTACGAAAATTCCAGGATCAATACTAGAGAATGTCATCCTCAATGCAGACGGCACTCCAGATTTCGATAACGATTCTCTGACTCAGAACACCAGAGGATCTTATCCAATCGAATTTATAGAAAATCGAACTCCAGACTCTATGGCTGGAAATCCTAGAAATATTGTCTTTCTTACCTGTGATGCCTTCGGAGTATTGCCGCCACTTTCCAGACTCAACCCCGATCAAGCNGCATATCACTTCATGTCGGGTTATACTGCCAAGGTNGCAGGNACGGAGATCGGNGTCACAGAGCCNCAGGCAACNTTTTCAACCTGTTTCGGAGCACCTTTCATGCCCAGACATCCTAGTGTCTACGCGGATCTTCTTTCTACNAAGATCCAGGAAAATGATGCGCAGTGCTGGTTAATCAATACTGGATGGATTGCAGGGGGGGCAGATGCTAGTAGCAGAATCAAGATTAGTTGGACTAGAACTCTTCTGAACGCAGCTCTAAATGGGGATTTGGACAATGTAGTTTTTGTCAAGGACGAGAGATTCGGGTTCGAAGTTCCAACAACATGTGAGGGAGTCCCCGACTCAATCCTCCAGCCAAGAGAAACATGGGAAGATAAGACCAGATTCGATAATGTAGCCAACCTTCTAGCTCAGATGTTCATCGAGAACTTTGAACAGTATGCTTCTGGGTGCTCAAAGAAAGTAAGAGATTCAGGTCCAAAGCAGATCTAGTCGATTAACCTCTGTCTCGCAGCTCTCTGAGCATCCACAGCACATATTGCCGCCATATGGACAACGTCTCTCACGCTATCTCTTCTTTGTAGCACGTGCGCAGGCTTGGATAGTCCTTCCAGTATAGGGCCAGTCATCTCAGCTCCCGCCACCCTCTGNAGTAGCTTATACGCAATATTAGCGGAAGCGAGATTTGGACAGATTAGTACATTGGCGGGCCCATTGAAAGACATGAAAGGGTAATCTTCCTGAATCTCAGATACCAATGCGGTATCCGCTTGCATCGGTCCATCTATTACTAGGTCAGGCTCAATTTCCCTAACTATCTCTATTGCCTCCTCAACTCTATCAGTCCTCATCTCTGCAGACGTTCCAAAGTTAGAGAATGATAGCATAGCGACTTTCGGCTTTACTCCGAACCTCTTAGCCACCTTAGCAGTCTGAATCGCTATTTCTGCAAGAGTCCTCGCATCTGGGTAAATGTTTATTGTTGCGTCACCAATGAACATCAACTGTCCGTTCACAGTCATCATGTACATCCCCACAATCCTATGGGAGTCTGGATCAGGTCCAATAATCTGTAAACAAGGCTTCACAATATCTGGATATTGGTGAGAAACCCCTCCNAGGTAGCCATCTGCATCTCCAACTCTTACCATCATTGGAGCAAAGAAAGTAGTAGACTTTAGCTGCCTAATCGCATCTTCCTTAGTCAGACCCCTCCTACCTCTCAGTCGATGCAATTCGTCAGCATATTCCTCTCTCCTCCTCGAATCGTATCTGACGTCGATAGTATCACAATCGAAATCCAAACCCAAATCTTCCTTGACTGCAGCAATCCTCTTTTNCTGTCCGAGAAGAATCGGAGTACAAATCCCCTCAGAAATACATTGTGATGCGGCCTTGATTATAGTCGGGTCCTCTCCTTCGCAGAATACAATCTTCTTTGGATCCCTCTTTGCTTGGTTAATCACTCTCCTCATTATGGATCTTGTGAGGCCTAGGCGAGACTCCAGTGCATCTTTGTATGCGCCGAAATCAAAATCTTCTGATGATACCCTAGCTACACCTTCCTTAACCGCTGCTTCTGCCACAGCACTAGCCTCCCAAATCAGAACTCTTGCATCGAAAGGTTTTGGGATAATATATTCNGGTCCGAAAGACATCTGTTCTCCTCCATATGCCATTGAAACATCATCCGGCACAGGCTCTTTAGCCAACTCCGCAATAGCCTTAGTTGCTGCCATCTTCATGCCCTCNGTGATCTCAGTTGCTCTAACATCAAGAGCTCCTCTGAAGATATATGGAAAACCAAGAACATTGTTGATTTGGTTGGGATAGTCNGATCTGCCTGTTGCTACTATTGCATCATCACGCACTGTCGCAACCTGCTCCGGAGTTATCTCTGGATCAGGATTAGCTAAAGCGAAAATTAGCGGCATTGAATTCATTTTGGCTATTTCTTCTGGAGAAACNAAACCTCCCTTGGAAAGGCCGAGAAACACATCTGCGCCCTCAAGAGCATCCCCTANANCTCCATCATCAACGTTTCTTGCAAANTCAGCTTTGTATTCGTTGATTTCTCCCCTTTCTTTGCGATTATTGGTCAAAATTCCCTTTGAGTCGAGCATCAGAAGATTCTCTTCCGAGACTCCTAATCTCAGNTAGTGCTTAGCACAGGAAATTGCTGATGCACCGGCCCCTAGAATCACAACCTTGACTTCACTNATTTTCTTTTCAACAACCTCAAGTCCGTTAATTAGCGCTGCTCCTGAAATTATTGCCGTCCCATGTTGATCGTCATGCATCACTGGAATATCTAACTCAGATACCAATCTTCGCTCAATCTCGAAACACTCCGGAGCGCTAATATCTTCCAGATTTATTCCTCCGAAGGTTGGAGCAATCGCCTTAACAGCTTCNACGAACTCATCGACATCAGTCCTATCGACTTCTATATCGAAAACATCAATATCAGCAAACGCCTTGAACAGCAGTCCCTTGCCCTCCATTACCGGCTTGCTAGCCAATGGACCGATGTCTCCGAGTCCAAGGACCGCCGTACCATTGCTAATCACAGCTACCAAATTTCCCTTGGATGTATATCTGTATACATTCTCTGGGTCATCTTTTATTTCTTCACAGGGATATGCAACTCCGGGGGAATATGCTAATGACAGCTCACGCTGGGTTCCATGGGGCTTTGTAGGAATAACGGTCACCTTTCCAGGCGGATCAGAGGAATGGTAGTCTAACGCATCCTCGCGAAGTCTCTCACTGCTCATTGAACCATCTCGGGAGTCTCGGACGAACCATCTCCTATCATGCTATCCTATTGGTAATTGTTTAGTTATCGGCNAATAGACCACTGATTAGCGACTTTTTTCTGTTCTGNNTTCATTCTCGTTATGAGCAAGTCGCAGTCGANAACCCCTACCCTTCATAAATNGCACATCGAGGGACNCGACCCATCACATGTATGGCAGTCGANTGACTTCTGGAGGGAAGGAAAGAGCAATTTTCCTAATCGCACTAGTGTTTTTGCTTCCTTGGTCGACATACTTCACATCAGTTACCGATCACGAAGCAGGTCTTGAAGAAAGCCAAACAAACTCCATGGCATCAGCTAGGACCTGGGGGGTAAATGGTACAAATGACTCCGGATGGATCGTTCTGGAGGCAGAAGGAGCAGACCCTGAGAACGGTACTCCAGCTATAGCAGATTTGATGCTGGAATTCGCACCAGGTTCCCAGATAGATAACCTAACACTGGAGATTGCAGTAAATGGAAGTGATGGATTCTGGATTAACCAGCCCCAACTGACTGTAATGGATACCCAGACCAGTATCCTTGACTGGTCTGGTATGGGCGACCTAGGGAGGCAGAATAGCNTCTCTGACAACCCCCCGACCGTGACTGGAGGGATTTTGGANTCATCCTTGAAGCCCAACACAATAAGCGATGCATCCTGGAACATTCCAACTGGCATAGAGATTACAGACTTGACTATCGAGGCACTTCGTCCTGTAGATCCCAAGCTATCTTTCAGCCCNCTNAATGTAACTATTCATGGTAGTGC
Source organism: Methanobacteriota archaeon (assembly GCA_002713185.1). Lineage (GTDB taxonomy): Archaea > Thermoplasmatota > Poseidoniia > Poseidoniales > Thalassarchaeaceae > UBA36. Next base: position 59,156 of record PAVV01000002.1, read on the forward strand.
ATATAATCCAATAGATGGAAGGCTGTATGTACTGGTAAATGACGATCTCTTGCACCTAGATGATAACTCCAATAAGAAAATAATCGATATCTTACCAGGAATTGCCGGCCGTTCCATCATTACAGACCCCAATAGAGATAGGATGTATGTTGGAGACTCTGACGGAAATGTCACCGCCTTCAGACTCTCCAATTCAAGCATGATCGCAGACTTCCCAGGTGATACCAACTCCTCTGAATCAAACGCCATCCAATCCATTGGGGTAGATATCTTCGGAGTAATATGGACCGCATCTTCAGAATGCAGATTAGAGTATCTGATGCCCTCAAAGAATGCTATCTGGCGATCAATTGACTTCTGCACGAGTACAGAGTCAGAAATGCCTGTTGATATCGCCATCGAATCTAGAAGGATTTTCCTGTCCACAGAGGGGAATGGAATTAGAGTCATTAATTACACTGTTTCCAATAGCGACCCGACTCTTTTGGAGATAGATAAAAACAACATCTGGGACGATCAAAATCAACTCTCCTCAAACTCGATTTCTGATTTTGCGATATCTGATGACATTCTGTACATATCCACAACTGACTCTGGAATAGACAGGTTCGATACAGATTCGAACTCTTGGCTTCCATCGTGGACGTCTTCAAACTGGCTTCCAAGTAACAGCATAGTAGGTATGGCGGCAACTCCTGGATTCTTGTATATCCTCACTGAAGATTCAATTCAGCCGTATAACACCCAAGTACTTCTATTCGGATCTGAAATAGAACTTTCTGATTTAGGCCTTTCAGGTCTTGGATCGTCGATCTTGCCATGGCCTGGAGGGTTACAGAGATCCCCAGCTTCTTCCATGGCACTAGTAGGGGACTCATCAGGTAAGATGGGCAGGATACTTGGCGACTCACAGGATGGGTCATTGACTCTTGTTAGCAGTCCCTCGATAGAAGGCCCTGAAGTAACAGCTATCATCGATGATGGGGAGTATGGCGAAATCTGGATCGCTTCAGGAAGCATAATTGATATTCTCGACAAAGGAGACAACCTTTGGAGAGCCCCGATAAATCTTGAAGACAGCCTTAACTCTCAGTTAGAACCGGGAGATATTACCTCGATTATACAAGATGAGGACGGATGGGTCTGGGTTGGGACCACAGAAAGTGGGGTCCACAGGCTAAGTAGTGCTGATGGATCCTATTTCGAAACGATTCAGGGCCTAAACTCGGTACACATCACTAGCCTTGCTCATGACTCCAACACTGATACTCTGGTGGTAGGACATCTCGAATCAGGAATTAACCTATACTCGACCAACTCAAACACAGTTGTGGAATCCTTCTCTGAATCTATGGGGCTAGACTCCGATATGGTGAGAGATATCGCAACTAGATTCGGAGTTGCCTACATAGCTACAGAGGAGGCCGGAGTGATGAGAATAGACCTAACCACACGATCGATAATCGGATCTTGGCAATCCCTTGGTGTGGATAACCTAGAAACAACCCCGGTAGCAGTTGACGGTGACCTAATCTATCTCGGCCTCCAGGGTCTAGGAATTCTCATAATCGACAGATTAACTTCTGATGTTGTCGATCTATGGACTCCAGATGATCCAAACGGAATACCAGACGAAGATGTTAACATCCTCTCAATAGACTTCTATGGCGGCCTTCTAGTGGGTTCAGAAGTTCAGAACACTGGTGCCGATGGGAATGGGGGACTGGCTCGTTGGGATGGCTCTAGCTGGGAATTCCTACCCACGAGTATCCCGGGTTGGAATAACGATCCATTCGAGTTCTACGACATTACGAGTGACGCTGAAGGAGTCTATGCGGGAACCAACAGAGGGGCATGCATGTGGAACTGGCCAGATTTGAGCTCTTCACAGCCTCAGTTTTCTTTGGAGGACTGTTGGACAACTGGTGGAGGAGGAGGGGGTGACGGCATGCCTTCNAGNTTCGTTATATCGGTGGAGACNATTGGTCCNGATTTCCTATATGCAGGAACAACAGAAGGNGCCGCGGTAATCAATAAGTCAAACGGCACNGTAGTAGAGGTTTGGACNGCCGGAGACGATACAGAGAGGGCCAGGATNGTNAAAATCGGAGATATAGCATATCTAGGATTCGAGAACCTNGGAATTGCAAGATATAACCTAACCTCATCCNCGTGGCTTAGCCCATGGGACGGGACACAGGGGATNATTGACGATGATGATGTNACTGTNCTGATAGAGGGAAGCGAAGANGGTACCATCTGGGNNGGGGGNGACTTCGGACTAACTCTGATCGATGTTGATAATGAATCTGTAATCACTCAATGGGGTAGAGGTTTGAACCAAGACGGCCCAACCCTGCCGAACTACTCTCCAGCAGAGATTCTCATAATGGACGACATCATGTACTATTCACCTCAGAGGGCAAATCCCTGGAACGAAAGAGACGAGATCCATCGAATAAACCTCACCAATAGCTCTTCCCTTCCTGTAATTGATGCTGGAGAGAGGTTAGGATTCGAAGGAGTGATTCATGGAATTAACCAAGTGGGTAACGAAATTTGGATCAGCGTAATAGGGACTTCCGGATGGGGGGGGCTCAGTGATACCGGAACAATAGTGAGGTGGAACGCTACCTCCGATAGCTGGGAGGATGATCTCCAGACACTAGGAAATGTAGGAAGAGTCAATGCCCAATACCTGGGGGACTGCTTCCCTCTGACTGCATCTTGCGAACTTTGGGTAGCCTATGGGGAAAATATCCTTAGGCGATTCTCGGCATCCAATATGACTCTAATGAATCAATGGGATGACGTAGAAGGCAGAATTAGAGGTATGGTAGAGTACCAAGGTGAGTACCTGTTCGCAAGTATGAATGGGATCCTTAGATGGAACACATCCAATGAATCTTGGTTGCCTTCATGGCTCCCCGGTGATGGTTTGCCATCCGAGTCGGAGGTTGATTTCTACTCGATGAAGGTAGTAGGCGACGATCTTTGGGCAACCTCTGGATATGGAAACGACGGGCACATNATGAGGCTCTCAGGAAACACAAGTAATTGGACGATTTGGGAAGTTGATGCTGGCGAAATACCAGATGGATACGGTGCAGACATAGTCTTGTGCCATGATATTGTAAACATCGCCATCGGNTTTTCTGCATGGCAATGGTGGGCAGTTGGAGGAGGNATTGCTCGTTTCGATCTTGCTGATCACGATGGTGATGGAATCTCCGAAGAATGGATTTCTCCGATAACCACTGATAACTCAAATCTCGTTGATAGGGACGTCAGAGCACTAGCTTGCGATTCTGAAAATGAGATCTTGTACATCGGCTTCGATACGGAAGGTGCAGGAATCGATCGTTTCAGTTACGATTCCAATAACTTCCTTGACACCCTTACTCCAGATATTGGAGTCTCAGAGAATCCNGCTTTCCCGGGGGGGATGCTGTTCGATGATGACCTACTCCTAGTTTCTCATTACGATGGAGACGGGGGGATNTCTCGNGTCATCACTTCTGACGGTTCTATTACGTCGGCTCAAGTAATAGGAAGGGGCATGGATGCAGGATCAATAGTCCGAGCCCCCCCTGAGAATGTAAGAGCATACGCCATCGGTAGGTCTGGAGACCTATCAGGGATTAATCGCGTCGATAGACTCGACAGTACTGGCCTAATCGAAGGAGGATTCGACGAGTTGGTCGGACTCCCCTCCGGAATTGTTCATGAGATGATTTCCAACGGAACACATGTTTGGGTGACAGTAGGCTCATCAGAGTACTCTTACGTTGGCTCGACAGTCCTCCAAGGTGAGTTACTCGAAAATGGCTCAGTAAACTGGCAATTTGGTATGAACTCTCTATCTGAGAATATTAACGAGATTTTGCTGGACGATCAAACGATTTGGGCTACTACAGTCGGAGAGGGTCTAATCTCGTTCAATATTACCCAGAGGTCGCTAGAGCGAACACCATCAGCCCTCCATAATCAGATGGATGGAGCAATAATTGAGGGTGATGAGATGTACGTCGGACTCATGGGGTGGTTCGGGAGCTCAGCCGGGATACAGAAGTTCGATTTATCCAGCAGAGCATGGAGAACTGGGAGCCTCATAGCAGGACTCCCTAGCAACATTGTCACCGATTTTGCAGAATTTCAGAACTTCGTCATGGTTTCAACCCATGGAGGTATCGGGCTCTGGAATTTATCCAAGTCAGGGTGGGATGACGCAGTAACTACAGTTGACGGCTTGCCAACACCCATTTCCAACCATCTTTTCGTGTCCCCGTCACCTGTTCTTGGAAACGGGAGCGTGCTTGTAGGCGGGCCTACTGGAATTGTTGTCTTGGATCAGAACTTAGGATACGTGGGCTCGGTTAGTAGGGAAGACGGCCTCGTTGGGGACTTTGTCTCGGGGATAGTTTACGCTGATGCCTTCTCTAGGACGGTCAACGACACGGTAACTGGGACTACCCTTACTTTGCATCATGACGCTGCAATCTTCATTTCTCACAATGGCCAGGGAGTAACCAGACCAGGAGTATCAGCCTGGGACCTTGCAACAGACAGCTCAAATGGCACTTACAACATAGACATGATCCCAAGCAATGACGTCTATTCTGTAGCAACTGATCAGTGGGGAGTCCACATATCCACCTCGAATCAACCACTAGTACATTGGAATGGGACATCACGAGCAATGGAATCAGGAGCTGGAGCATTGGACCTGCAGGCATGGCCAATAACTGACCTCACTTCTGATGGAACGAATGTGGCCGCTATTTCCCCGGGAAAGATCAGCATTTTCAGAGCCACTGGTAGCCATGAAGTAATAACCGTCCGAGATCTAGTAGGGGCAAAATCTGGTCATGCAGTTTCATGGATGGGNCTTGCAGTTATTGCTGANGACGGCCTTCACATTTACAATCCAATGGAGACTCTCGTCGAGTCACCAAGAGAGAATCAGAGGAGAGCGACCCCTCTCACTGCAATCTTCGTTGACAGGTCTCTTGATATCACAGATAGCACAATGCCAGGGATGTCAACCTTACTTGTTGATCCAGAGTCGCCGATCTCCATACCACTCGATGAGAATCAGGCGAACTCCTCTGATTTGCTAATGTATCCCGGAGCTATTACTTTCTCCTCACCTCAAAGCGGGGCGTGGGTCTGGGCCAGATCAACTCAACTAAATTACTCGGGCTCCTGGGATCTGGCTGCTCTTAACCCAAATCTGCAAGAAGCATTCCAGAACTCGATATTCAACACTCCTCCGGGATCCTACTCGTCAATAGTGCATCTGCAGCTGCAGTCACCAACCGATGGCAAAATCAAGATCAGGGTATCTTATGATTGGGAGAGGCTCGAAGCTCCCACAGAAATCACCAGCTTGTACGACAGACCAAATGACGGAGGAGGAGTTCTTCATGTCAGTTGGTTGCCAGCTCAGGACTCAGCATGGTCAGCATACAGGGTTTACGTTTGGGACTCCACAGATAACAACGATTGGACGCCCACAAAAGACGATCTTGGAGACTTGCCGTCCTTCCAGCGGATTCCGTTTTGGTCCCAAACCACCACACTATTCACTTCGGGGAATAGAAATGGATCCGAGGTGACACTTTCAGATAATAGGCAGTATCGAGCTGCTATAGCAATAGAGTATCCCGACGGAACCCTGGGCGAGCCAATTTCATGGGAAGGAAACGCAACCCCCACCGACGAGACCCCCTCTCCTCCGGTATGGATCGAGGTAGAGGCGATCTCAGGAGGAACCCCTGGCACTGTCTCAGCTGAGTGGGCTGCATGCACGGAACTAGATCCACAGCTTACCAGAATATGGGCGGTCCAGCAAGAGATTTCCAGCGCGATCGCTCTATCGGAGAATATGGACTTCGCCTTTGCTGCCGGCAACTCTACAATCCTCCAGTTACAAGGCAACATCCCCTACTGGTTCGCAATCGTCTGTGTCGACGAGGCAGGGCAGTATGACCCCTCGAATGCAACAGTGGTAGGACCAATAGTTACCGCGGGTGGACTCAACGATGGTATTGCCCCAGCGCCGATAACCGGCACAACCGTTAGCGACGCCCCCAATGACGAAGGGGGGCGAATAATCGTCAGCTGGGAACCGAACCAGGAGGAAGACTGCGCGCTACATGTGATTTACATTCTCCCAGCCTCAGGGTCATCACCCCCATCCTCTGTAGATGGATGGCCTGAAGCAACTTTCGTGCCAGACTGCACCACCGATGAGGTGATAATCGACTCTATTGGCAATGCTTCTCTGGAAAACGACCTAGTTTATTGGATCGGCGTTGTAGCAGCAGACGATTGGGGAAATCAGAACCTGGATGAGGTCCTCGTAGTCCAGACTGCAACTTACTCCGAGCTAGACTCCTCTGAGTGGACGCCTCCTAATGCCGTAATGGGACTTCAGGCATGGGATCATCCAGATGACGATGGTACATCGATAGATATCAGTTGGGACCGTACGCTTGTCAACGATTTCAGCCACTACACTGTGTGGGTTTCGGATTTCCCTCTCGACGACCTTACAGAAGTCAGCTCCGCTTGCGAACCAACGAACCAGTGCGAACTAATCATCATCGACCAGAGGCAAATAGGCAACTCCCCTAGGTTAGAGATAACCGTGTCCAGGGCTCTATATGGGACGGAAGCGTCCTCCCTATCTCCATCGAATATTATCTCGGGAATCCCACTATATGTGACAGTAACTATCCATGATATTGCAGGCAACGTCAGATTGACAGACTTGGGCGATCACCTTGCTCTAGTAACCCCAATAGACAACAGGGGGGACTCTTTCCCACCTGGTAGAGTTCCAGCACCAACTCTGGAGGACCGCTCTCCGGATTCAGGTGATGGCGTTTATGTGTCATTCTCTGAGAGTGACGATGAAGACATAGGAGAGTACAGAATTTTCGCCGTAGCAGGAGCACCTTTCGACAGTTCAGAGGGTCTTGAGCCGATAATTAGCGTGAATAGAGAGGATTGGGGAAAGGTCCTGATAGAGAGTCTCTCAGATGGAGCGAAAATCCAGCCAGACATCCCAATCTGGGTCGCTGTTGTATCGGTGGACTCATCCGGAAACGCTTGGACAAACGACTTGGAGACATCCATGATTAGCCCAGTAGACGAGAATTCCCAGGATCCGGGCGTCCATCTCCCTGAAGTGGGGGAGATAATGGCATATTGGGACTCCTCTGGTTCAAGAATTGAAGTTATTTGGACAGCATCCGATGACCCCCAGGTCCTCTCTTACTCGATCTTCGCCAGTTCAATGCAGTTCTCAGACACAAGGGACGCGATACTCGTAGGCTCTGGGATAACCATGCAGAACTCCTCCTTCAGCTCCCTCGGTCCGACCACAATCAGCTCCTCAGAGACATATTGGCTTGCTGTAGTCGCACACGATGGAGAAGTACACAAGCTATCGGTGGACTCCGTTAGGGTCTACTCGCTGTCAGAACTCTCTCCGGGGGGTTCTCCAAACAACCAGAATCTTGGTGGAGAATCGTGGTATGACCAGCTGGTAGATGGTGATCTAAACGTACTAATCGCACTAATATCTGCAATTATGATAATCATGGGCGCTGCACTCATCATCAGGCCAAGGGATAGAGCTGCACCTCAGCCCTGGGAGATGGGAACAATGGAGGTCGAGATGGAAGAGGAGCTGACCAGAGAGGCCATGGGAATCACCGAAGAAGAGGAATTAGCAACTCTTTCCTCACCATCATCAATATCCGATTTCCTAGATGAAACCTCCGAAAACGCAGATCAAGACTTGACCGAGGGAATCGATGAACCAACATGGGATCCAGACATTTCCGTGGGCGAGATACTCAGCTCAAAATCTGAGGAGATAGACCTCGAAGACCTAAACACGCTCGCAGATGGATTGGAAGATGACTTGGTAGAGGACGACGAAATCGATACTTCCTTCATTGACGATCTATGAGTGATCAGACATCCAACTTCCAGCTGATGGGAAGACCGTAGCCTTGAAGGAGAGGCGACATGTGGTCTAACCGAGAACCATGCCCGCATGCAGGATGTGCAAGCAGAACTATCCGCAGAGCCAGTTCATCACAGGCAATGGTCCTAGGTACCAGGTATGTGCAAGATGCGGCATTGAGCACGGTTTGGCAGATCCTGAGGAAACTCCCCAGTACTTCACTGATGATGTTGTTAACGCCCGACTTTCACTCTACACCCGAAGACACCTGCCATGGTTTGCCGTATTTATCGGATGGATGCTATATCTCTCCATTGGCAGGGGAATAGAGCTGTGGTCGGGACTTTTCTTCGGAGTTCTCGCCCTCTCCACATTGGTTGTTCCCATCCTACATTTCCTTGGGACACCTAGGTTCCTAGCCCAGCTATCAAGGATAACCCCCTGAAACCTTCACGGGAACCCTTGAAATATGCAACATGCCTCTCCAAGACTAGAGGGAACAGTGGGTTCCCTGAGAAAGCCTGTGAGATTGGATGAATACAAAAGGAGGAGCTAAGACAGATTTACACTTGTTCGCAGATACCATGGATATCCCGCAGTACCGCGATATTGAGGTTTCGAACGTAGTACCTTGGCTCGCTCCGAGCAATCACCCAATCCCCAGTATTATTGAATTATAGAAAGTGATTAATTTATGCAAAATAAGATTCAGAACAAGAATGAGAAGAGTGCCAGCGTGATTACAGCTCTGCTGTTGGTGGTAATGGCCGGCTCTGCAGGAGTCGGTGCTGACGGATCCGACCCATTGGACCCCTCAGATGGAGGTGCAGATTGGGACGGAGACGGATTGACCAATGCAGAGGAACAGAGCGCAGGGACGGACATGAACAACCCCGACACAGACAATGACGGTATGCCAGATGGTTGGGAGGTAAACTACGGATTGAATCCCAACTCTGCCAGCGATGGAAGCGCAGACCCAGATGGTGACGGATTAACGAATCTGGAGGAGTATGAAGCCGGAACCAATCCCAACTCCGCCGATACCGACGGAGATGGAACTTCAGACGCAAACGATCCTTATCCAAACGACCCCAATGATGGGGCTGCTTCGGACTCGGATGGCGATGGGATACCAGACGCCTTCGATCCAGACTTCCAAGGAGATGGAACCGGAGACGGCGGAACCGAAGGCGGTGGAGAAGGTGAAGATGGCGGCCAAGGACAGGGCCAAGGACAGGGCCAGGGCCAAGGACAGGGCCAAGGACAGGGTCAGGGCCAAGGACAGGGCCAGGGCCAAG
>PAVV01000003.1 GCA_002713185.1 Methanobacteriota archaeon
TCTTCAGGGTCTTTATGCTCCCTCCATGAGGAACGAAATAGCTGTGCCTCTTCACCCTCTCTAATAGACTCCAAGCCGACGTAATTATCCACTGCACCCTCGAAGTCGCCCTCCAAAACGGACATTCCCACCCTGGGAGTGACAGGCCTAGTAGAGCCGAACCGCTGCGGCCCTATCCAATTTGGAAAGGCGTCATTGCCTATCGATTCAGAAAGTCCTTCTCTGATCTGGCGGACCCTGCGCATTGCTTCCTTTGCGTCAATTGGTTTTCCCTGATCATCGCAGCACCCCCTGACAGTAATTGTGAATCTATTTCCATCGTGACCCCCCATGGAAGCCTTCTGATGAGTACGTCCCAAGACCTCGATGATACTATCTGGGATGCTGACTTGTTCCACCTTTTTTCGGTGGGCGTCAATCACTAGCACCTGGGTTGTGATCGCCCTTTTGTCCTTTAGTCCGGAACTGAAAATCCTGTTCTTGTTTATCCCGCATGCCCTCGCTAGTCTACGCAAATAACGATTTGTTTCCCAGTTCGTCATAGTTACTCTGGCGACGGTAAATCTGCCCTTCTCATCAAGTGCTGGTACCTTGGAAGATTCTTCAACTCGGAAGTCTTCTACCCTGCACTTAAGTAATCCGCCAATACCCTCTGCAGGAAAGATCCATTTTGAAAGGCCTAGGTAATCCTCAATATCCTCCCTCTTCAGGGAATCACCTCCTCAAAGTTTGATACTAGAGAATTCTTTTGATATCTCTGAGCATATATCTTTGAGAATCTTAGATGCTTTCTTGCCTTTAGCGGTCCTGACGTATAGTTCTGGATCGTCCAAATCTGGGTGGTTCTGGAAATAGTTGGCATACTCTATATCATCCCTGTCATTCAATCGGGATCGGAACATCTGGAGGGCTGTATGGCCCTCGCCCACGACTCTTATCCTCAACTCACGACCCTCATTCTTCAAAACTTTGACTGGCATATGCAGGCTTTGGACTGGAGCGGTCCTTTTGAGGGCTTGCATAGCAAAGCACTGGCCGAGGTACTGCAATTCCCCCCTAAGTTTTACAACGAGAGGTTTTGGGGGAGTCGATGTCAGGCATGGATGCCATGACCAAAAGAATAGCCGATTCGTTCGAGAAGTATTCTGGTCCAGTACTCGTGATGAGTCTTTTTCTAACTGCATTCCTAGCTTACGTACTCACCCCTTTCCCAGCATTCACCACGGATTTAGCCTCATTCGCTCCGGATACTGACGCAGATGAAGCTAGAGAAAGGATAGAGGGTTCAATCGGAACTTCGCCCCATCTGGTTTACATCAATGTGAAGCCTTCAGTCGGAGAGGATCAGGTTCCCAACGTGCTGGAAATGAAGGCTCTGCAACAGCTGGCGAATGATAGCAATATGGTTCAATCTTATTCCGAATCTCTGTCTTCGAGTGGTTTCATATCTTCACAGATTAACGCAGCAGAGGTTATCGGGCGTTTCCTTGAAGAAAGAAACCACTCCGGGGATCTTTCTGAGTTCAGTGATTGGAAGGATCTGCTGGAGTCAGTTTTGGAAGGAGAGAATTGTGAAGACTCAGTTGGAGGTGATGAACGCACAATTGCAACAGCGGCTTTCGCTTCGTCGGCGATGCTGCATAGTGATCTGGATTATTCCCCGATATGTGACTGGTTGGATACTGGGCAAGGAAATCCGACCCCGACCGCTAGCAGCACACTCTGGCTAATAGAAATGAGCGGCGATCTTGACAACGAAGAAAGGCAGGAGTTTGCGAAGGAAGTCAGGGGGATGCTTGAGGGGGAGTCAATCCTCGAATATGGCATTATATCTGATGATCTGATAAGTAACGACATAAACGAATCCACCCTTGGAAATCTAGTCTGGCTAATTCTCCTTGCAGTGATAGTGGTAGTTTTCGTCTTGGCCTTAGCGTTCAGATCTGCTACGATGGTGGTCGCCCCACTGATAGCACTTCTCGCCTCCCTAGTTTGGACATACGGAACAATAACCCTACTTGGGATGCGCTTCTCAATACTGGAGGTAGCAGTAGCCCCAGTGGTACTGGGGCTGGGAATCGACTATTCCATACATCTCCAGAGGGCGTATGAGAGGGCAAAAGAACGTTCTAGTAGCTCTGCTGAAGCGTGGGCAAAGGCCCTTATGGAACTAAGAGTAGCCCTTTCCCTTGCAGTAATTACTACCGTGTTCGCGTTTCTTGCCAATTCTCTTTCCCCATTACCGCCACTTAGGACATTCGGAGCCACTCTAGCCTTGGGGGTAGTGTCCGCTTTCGTAGCGAGCACGCTAACGGTAGGGGCTATGCATGTATTCGTTGAGAGGACGATGGGGGCATCTAAGAAAAGGGGGCTAGAGCTTGAGAAAATCGCTGAGAAGGCGTCTGATTTCCAGAGGGGGAATGCACCGTTGGTACTTCTGCTGGTGGCGGTAATTACTGCTGGATCGGTAGTAGTAGCAATGCAGGGGCTGGATACAAGTTTCGAGCTAACGGACTTCCTATCAGAAGATGAGATGGAAATCATGGAAGTAAGGAACGACCTGTACGATTCTTACGAAGTAAATGCGATGAAGTCTGTATACATACTCGTAGAGCCTGCCGAAGGAGAGAGGGCATTCGATAGCGAGAAGGAGCTTATTGAGGCCTTAGGGGATCTGGAAGACTCCCTGACCAGGATGGAGGGGGTAGTTGTCACAGAAGCGCCGGGGACAAGCAATGAATGGGCCTCCTACGATAGCATTTACAGAGTCATAGGGGATGCAATAGAGAAGGACAATTCTTTCGGAATCGCCCATAACCTGGAGTTATTTGGGGAGGACCTCGCGCCTGCAGAGTCTTTTGTGGAGGGGGATCTGGCGAATGCAATATCCTCCCTAATGGACAACCATACCGTAGGGGACCAACTCAGAGGAACAACTTGGTCCGAGCGCGCTGGAAACCATGCAGGTCTTACNGAGGATTCCTCGGCGATTAAGTTTCTAAGGGTGAGNGTGGATGTTGAAGCGCAGAGCAGTGCTATGGTTGAGCAGATATCGGTCGATNTGAAAGCTGAGGCTTCAATAGTTTCNGAAGATACTGGAGGGAGGGCNTATGCNGTTGGGGATCTAATGACACTATCNAATCTTCTTTCTGGCCTGATTTCNTCCATAGTNAGCTCNACTGCNATAAGTCTGGCCGTTTCCNTATTGGTTCTNGCATCNCTGACAAGAAGGATCGGCCAATCTCTCCTGGTAATTCTCCCAGTCGGCCTTGCTGGTTCGTGGGTAGTTGGTTCAATGGCGGTTTTGGGGATAAACTGGAATGTCCTCACAATAATGATCACGGCCCTGACCATTGGTCTTGGAATCGACTACTCCATCCACGTATGGAGGAGATTCGAGGCAAATAGATCCAACGGTATGGCGATCTGGCCAGCCATGAGGGACATGTATGTCAGTACCGGTTCGGCACTTCTTATGTCCGCAGGGACTACAATTTGTGGGTTCATGGTTCTGCTACTATCGCCGATTCCGGTAATAAGAGACTTCGGAATAGTAAGTTCGATATCTGTTGCATTTTCTCTGACTTTGGCCCTTCTGGTACTACCAGGACTTCTAGCTGCGGAGGTAAGGACCGGTAGTTCAAACGAGAATGGCCGCTAGATAATCTCGATCAAGTCCTGCATTTCCAAGTTCTGCTCTCTAGCAAGCAATAATATCGCCATATGGATGGATACTGGCCCTAGAGCCCTCCTTTTTCTTTCCGCCCTCCTAATTACCTCAGAGCTAGAAAGTCCAGAAAGTGAAGAGACCTTTGAGACAATTTGTTTAGTTAGGTCGGAATGAGTTTGCGTCTGGTTAATTTCTTCCACATGTTCAATAATATCCACGACCCGAGGTTCGGGAGAACTACGAACATACGAAATTTCTCGGTCGGGTGGGGCTGGTATTTCTGTAACCCTGGAAAGGAATGGTTGCCATCCCAATTCGGGATCGTGGAGAAGGGAACCGTTGCAAGGATAGAGGGATCCTGAATCCTCGATGAGCCACCCAGAATCACAAAGTCTGTCCACTAACTCTGTGGCCTTACTGGGGGAAAACCACTGCAATTCCAACGACCACATCCTTGCAAGATTAGACCTAGAAATCGTCGAATCTGGTAAATTCTCAAAAGAAGAGCTCAGAAGTTTGGAAATCTGGACCGAGATTTCATCGGGCATGACTGCATGTTGAGGTGGCGATGTTTGATTTTTTCTAGACAAATACTCGCTTGATTCAAGTGTGGTGGCGGTATCCGCATGGGACTTATGGCCGGAGAGTACGTCGCTCGGGATCCCCGAACAGGTAAGAGGATTGGTCGCACTAGCTCAAGCAATAGGAGCCAAAAGGGAATTGCAGCGCTTACTCCAGAACGGGGACCATGGCAGAACATCCCATTGCAAGACATCATCCCGCTAGCTATTGGGAAGGAGGCGAAAATCGAGGTATTGACTGATGGGAAGAAGCTCACTCTAGGCAGGATAGATGCGATTAAGGCACTCCACAAGGTTTCGGAATCGGATGCTGAAAATGGCTATGAGGCGTTAGTTGAGGCTCTGGAAGATGACTTTCCAGATGTCAGGATTGCTGCGCTAAAATCGATGCCTTCTTTCGTCTTGAGGAGGCAGGGAATTTTGTTCCATTGCCTCTCTGATAGGCTTTCAGACGAGGTGGAGGCTGTAAGCGAGGAGGCTATGAATTGTCTGCGAAAGGTTGCCCCAATGTTTCCATCTGGGTGCGAAGCAATGCTCAGAAGGGAGCTGCGGCACACCGACAAAGGCCACAGGAGCAATGCGTTCGAGACGCTCAAACTTGCAGCTAAGGAGTGGCCAGAAGTGGGATGTCTCCACTTAGATGAGCTAATTCGTGAGGCTGATAGCGATCTAAGAATCAGGGGTTCTATGATCCTGAGAACTGTCACTGCTAAGGGTGGTGCGGAGGCTTGGGACCTGATTAGTTGGTCGCTTCAGGATGAAGAAGTTAGGGTGAGGAGAAACGCGTCTAAAACCCTCACACTGCTAGCAGACGTAGAGCCAAGAGTAGCAGCCATACTAGTAGAGTCGAGCATTGGCGAAAATGACAGGCAGATCAGAGGATCGGTGATTAAGGCGCTAAAGAAGCTAGATATTCAGAGCCCGAGGGTTGTGCAGATGATTCTGCGGGGTGCTTCGGACAAGGATATCGAAATGAGGAGGGCGTGCATCGGTCAAATGTCGATCATCCTATCTGGCCAGGAGCTGCGGGAGGCGGCTGGAGAGCTAATGAAGAAAGAAATCGACCCAGTGCTGAAGAGGAGATTGAAATCTCTAGCTCTAGATCCGGACTTTGAAGGATCGGAGGAAGAGAAGAACAGGAAGCTGGCACCAGCAGAATACGTCCAAAAAGAAGATGATTCTGAGCCACCTCCAATCCCCTCGAGCTTGGGTGAGGATGATAAACGAGGGGTAAGTCGGCCGGAAGGCGAGGAAAGCAAATGAGTGACGAATTCGACGAAAAGTTAGCTCGATTCGAGAAGCTATGGAATGGAGTTACTCCCAAAGGAGAGAACCGTACTAAGGCTCTAAAGTTCAGGCAATATATGAGGAATCATGTGCTGCAGAAGTTCCACAAGCGAAGGAAGGATCAGTGGGCCAATGCAGATAAAGGGCACTATAACCACGGATTTTCTAGCAAAGACCAATTCCTAACCAAGGAAAACTGCAGGAAGTACTGGATGGGAGAGCTGCAGAAGGACATACGTGAAGCTGAAACCTGGTCCTGAGGCCAAATAATGACACCTCCAAAGTTCAGCGACTGGGATCTGGATCGGAACATCTCAGATGCAATTGGAAAGCTTGGCTGGGAGGAACCCACCAAGATTCAGCATGAGGCGGTCCCAGTGGGCAGGAAGGGAATCGACGTGGTGGGCCAGGCTAGGACTGGTTCTGGAAAGACCGCGGCATTCGGCATCCCGATTTTGGAGGCATGCGAGGTAAAGAAGACCACTCAGGGGCTAGTTCTATGCCCCACAAGGGAGCTCGCGGTGCAGGTTGCCGAGGAGCTGGGCACCCTCCAAGGCAACAAGGGCCTCAGCATCGAAACAGTGTATGGCGGCACGGATCTCGAGAAACAGGCAAAACTACTGGAGGAAGGGGTTGATCTGATTGTCGGAACTCCCGGAAGAGTAATTGATATGAGCAAAAGAGGGCACATCGACCTGGCTTCGATTGCTATCTTCTGCCTCGATGAAGCCGACAGAATGCTAGACATGGGCTTCTTTCCCGACATTCTTTGGATAGTCGAGAGGATGGTGGGGAGGAAGCAAACCCTCCTATTCAGCGCCACATTCCCTCAAGAGGTCCTCGACGCTGCAGAGGAGTTCACCTCGAACGCTGTTCACGTTATGAGCGAGGACTTGGAGGTCGAGGTTCCGGAGATAGATCAATTCGCAATAAAAATCGGTAGACTGAACAAGATGTGGGCACTTGGCAGAGTAGTCGCTAGCATGTCGGAGAGTGATCAGATGCTGATCTTCACGAACACGAAAAGAATGGTAGACATGCTCAGTGAGAGGCTAGACAGGCAGGGCGTAGACTCGGCCGCACTCCATGGAGACATGCCCCAAAACAAGAGAGAGAGGATTCTTGACAGCTTCAGAAAAGGGAGTAAGAAGATCCTAGTTGCGACCGACGTCGCTGCCAGGGGCTTGGATGTGGATGGGATTACCCATGTTGTAAACTACGACCTCCCTGATGAGACAGAGAGCTACGTCCACAGAATCGGCAGAACCGGCAGGATGGGCAGGAGCGGTGAAGCATGGAGCTTCGTGGGAAGCAATGAGATTGGGGCGCTGGACAAAATCTCCAACACATGGGGCATGAAAATTCCTATCGTAGAAGCTCCCGAACTACCAGAAGGCAAGAAGGAAATGGCCAGACTAAAGGAGGACTGGGACGAGCTATCAGACAATTTCGGGATGGTGACCATCCGATTGCCAATAGGTAACGAAGAGGCCTCCAAGATGTCGCTGGCCAACTGGATAGTTGGAGAAGCTCGTGTCCCCGAGGTGGCAATAGGAGAAATCGAAATCGGAAATGACGCCAGCATGGTAGAAATCCACGTCAAGAAGGCATCATACGTAATCGATGTCCTAAAATCAAGGAAATTCAATGGCAAGTCACTGAAGCCCGAAATTATCAACTGAATTTTTTTTCCGCCTTCCAAGAAGGCAAACACGGTTTAGCTTCCGCATTCTAAATATAGCCGGACTAGTAAGACCCGCTCATGGCTGACGGCAAGGGAGGTAGTGCCGCCAGAGAGAAGCAGGCCGCAGAGGCAGCTGAGAGGAAGGCCGAGGCCGAGAAGAAGGCCGCAGAGGCAGCTGAGAGGAAGGCCGAGGCCGAGAAGAAAAAGCTGCAAGAACAGAAGAAGGCGATGGAGGATGCTTCCAAGGCCAAGGCGGCGGCAGAGAAGGAGCTCGAGGTAGCCAAGAAGGGCAGAGCTAAGGCAGAAGAAGAACTCTCAAAAATCGTTTCTGAATCAAAAGATGTTTCAAAGAGGATTGGGAATCTGAAGAAGGAGAANGCTCAATCCGAGAAGCAGCTAAGAATCGAAGATACTGCTAGAAAAAGGGCGGATTCGGACCTATCGAGNCAGAAGAAGTCCTCTGGAACAAACCTGAAGCAGCTCGAGAATCTGGAGAAACTGGTCAATTCCACTAAGGCAAGACTAGAGGACTCTAAGAAATCGGCGTCCGAAACAAAAAGGCAACTCGAAAAAGAGAAAGAAAAGACCCAAAACGACTCGAAAAAAATATCAGATCTGAACAAGGAGATGACGTCCCTTCAAAGGGATCTGAAAAAATCAGAGGACGACCGTAAAAAGGCGGAGGCAGACCTCGCAGCTGAGAGCAAGAAAGGAGCAGCGGACAAAGCGAAGCTTAAGGGCCTTTCAGACACCACCAGGGATCTAAAGGCGAAAATAGCCAATCTAGCCAAGATAGTGAAGGAAGCAAGGACAAGCATAGAGGACCAATCAAAGACCATGAGGGACCTGGAGAAGAGGCTCGCGGAGGAGGAAAAGGCCAAGTCTGAGGCAGAGAAGAGATTCCAGCAGGCCACTAAATCAAAAGAGTCCACATTGGCAAAGAAGAAACAGGAGGAGGAAAAGACCAAGAAGGCCGAAAGGGAGCTCCAGTCGACCATAAAACCGCGTCAAGACGCGGAGAAGAAGGCAAATAACGCTGAGAAGGCAAGGTCTCTCGCGGAGAAGGACCTAGCCAGGGCAGAAGGACTCAGGAAGAAGGCCGAAGAGGGGGCCAAGAAAGGCAAGCAAAGTCGTCTCGACGCGGAAAAATCCCTGAAGGAGTCCGAGAAAGCCCAGAAGGAGGCTGAGAAGGTCCGTGATGAAAGCCTAGCAGCTGCTGAAAAGGCTAAGGAAGAGCTGACTAAATCAAACTCAAAGGCAAGGGAGGCTCAGGAGGCCTTGAAGAAGGCAAACACCGCTATGAGATCCGCACAGGAAGGTTCATCCAAGGCAAAGAAGAATGCTGACGAGGCAATTGCTAACGCTAAGGCTTTGGCATCTTCTGCTAAGGCCACTGCGAAGAAGGCGGAAGAGGCGGCGGCAGCGGAGAAGGCTGCGAAGGACGCGGCGGCGAAGGAAGAAAAGAAGGCGCAAGAAGCCGAGTCGGAAACCAAGAAGGCCCAGGATGAAAGGGCGAAGTCGCAAAAGAGGCTCGAAGAGCTCTTGAAATCCAGAGAGAAGCTGCAAAAGGTCGCTTCCGAGGGAAAGAAGAGGCGAATAGAGCTTGAAAAGAGGGCAGCAGAGAAGAGGAAGGCGACCCAGGAGACGGTCAGGAAGACCGAAGAGGAATCAAAGAAGAGATCCGCTGCCGACAGTGACAAAGCGAAAGAGAAGCAGGCATTCGAGAAGGCAAAGGAGGATCTCAAAAGAGAGACCGAGAGATGGCGCGAAGCGGAAAAGGAGCTCGGCAAAATGGCCAGTTCCAGAAAGAAGGCAGAGGGGGAGCAAGCCCAGGCACAGAAGGAGAGAGCATCAGCACAAAAGGAGGCGCAAGCAGCAAAGAGAGAGGCGGACGTGGCCCTTAGCAAGACCAAGCAAGAGGAGCGGGACATGAAAGAGGCCCAGAGAAAGGCCGATGCAGCTGCCAAGGAAACCGAGGATTTCGAGAAGTCAGCCGAGGAGGAAGAGAAGCGCAGGAAGGCCGAGGAGTCCAAGAAGAAGGCACTGAAGAAGAAGAAGCTCAGCGCAGAGGAGAAGGCCAAAGAGGAGGCGAGAAAACTCCAGGAAGCGAAGGACAGAATCCGCAAGAAGGCAGAGAAGAGGCGCAAGAAGGCAGAGGAGGCCCGCCAAAGGAAGCAGTTGGAGAGGGCTCAGGCCGATCAAAACGCCGAGGCCATAAAGATGGAGGTAGCAGCCAAGCTCGACGAGCTATCGACTCGAAAGGACTCCATGTCCAAGGAAGACTACATCCTGGCAAGGGTGGCGATCAAGGCTGTGACATTGGACTTCGAGAAGCTGGGGGATTCAGAAGGGCTCAAGGACGACCTCCAGCAAATAGACGGAATCGACCCAGGCCTCGAGGCGAGGCTCAACACACTGGGAATCTCCACGTTGAAGCAACTTTCAAGGATGGATGACGATCTGTCCGATGACGTCAACGACGCCATCGAGTACATGCCGGGAAGAATCCGGAGACAGCTATGGGCCGAGCAGGCCAAGATACTCACGGGAAACTGATCTAGACACCCCTAAAGGGGTGTCTAAACACGAAAAAAGAAGTGGAAATTGGATAAATCCAAAAGGGCATTTTCCCCCTTAGTGAATCATGCGAGCGCAAGCAAGGTCGCCATTGACGGCTTTGATTCTGGTCTTGATTATGCTTGCGAGCACTCAACTTGTCCTACTATCATCAAGAGAATACCGCCCCCAAGAGCTTCCGGGAATCGATCAGAGATTCGTCCTTGACAACTCAGAGGTAATCAAGATCGACCTAGGAGTAGACCATGCCTGCGCAATAGGGAGCCTGAACCAAATGAAGTGCTGGGGATCCGGTGACGACGGAAAGACTGGGCATGAGAACTCCGAGCACTACGGGGACGATGAGCTAGAGATGGGGCAATACCTCATGTTCACAGATGTTGGCACGGGCCTAACTTTCACAGAAGTCAGTGCTGGGGGGTCCTTCACATGCGCACTACTGAGCGATTCCTCTGTAAAATGCTGGGGTGCTAACCAATTCCTGGGATCATCAGCAGGGGAAAATGGATCAGGTGCGAAGGGTGATGGTTACCTAGAGATGGGTTCCGGGGTGGCCTCCGTTGACCTTGGCTCATGGACGCCCACATCGATCTCATCCGGAAACTCGCATGCATGCGCATTTGTGAATGACGGATCCTCCGATGCTCTCGCCTGTTGGGGCGAGAACTCGTACGGGCAGCTAGGGCTAGAGCACACGAATACTATCGGTGACGAGACCTCTGACCTATCCGGCGGAGAGCTACCACACGTGGATCTGCCCATTAGAGGATCTGATCTCGCTCAGGTCTCATCGGGAAATAGGCATACCTGCGTCCTGTGGGAAGACGGTGAGATGGCGTGCTGGGGCAAGAACACGCATGGCCAGCTAGGCATTGGCAACACGGACACCATAGGGGACCAAGCAGGCGAGATGGGAAGCTCCCTTACACTGGTTGATCTACCCTCTAGCAGAGTGGCCACATACATCGCTGCAGGCGATGACATGACTTGTGCGATACTGGACAACGGCGACCTAGCTTGCTGGGGAAGAGGCACGAGCGGAAGATTGGGGACCGAGGACCAAAGCAATCGCGGCGACTCGGCAGATGAAATGGGCGATGACCTCAACATAGTCGACATGGGTAGCGGTCTGACCGTACAGTCAATAGCGGTGGGACAGGGCTCTTCCTGCGCGATTCTCGATGACGGAGTTGGAGATACGGATGACCCTCCCGATGGGGTCGACAACACCCCTGATGTACTGAAGTGCTGGGGAGAGGGTTATGGAGGGGCCCTGGGGCAAGGGGATGCTGACAACATCGGGGACAACGTCAATGAGATGGGGAACTACCTCCTAGCAGTAGATCTGGGTTCGGGAATACACCCCATATCGGTTGATGTGGGCGATGCGTACACCTGCGCGCTGATGAACACCAGCATGGTGAAGTGCTGGGGTCTTGGCCTTGATGGGCGCCATGGACTTGGATTCAATGGGAACTACGGCGATCAGAGTTCGGAAATGGGAGACAGCCTACCATATGTGGAGCTATACCTACCAGAGGAGACCTTTGACAGGCCTTGCGACCTCCCTGCCGAGGGGGCGCCATTATCACAGGAGACACTCGAGAATGCTAACAACTACATCGGAAACAAGACATCTACGGCACTCACTCCGGAATCTTGCGGCTCTGTCGCCTACATCGACGAAGTCAACAAAGCCGTTAGATTCGCACTATTCCAGAAAGGAAAATGGGCTACAGAGACTGTGGCCGAATACGAAGATGAGGTCACCATCAGGGATGTATCATTGGCAGTTGGCCCCAACGGCCTTCCTCACATAGCCATAGCAACAAACACCACCTCGGGAGCAGATGACGTCGCGAAGTGGGAATACTACACCAAGAAGGACGGGGACTGGGTAGGTGCCTCCAACTCAATGGGGAACGCAAAGAAGACTAGGGCGGTTTCCGTAGAGCTTGACTCCAATGGGGATATATTCCTCCTAGTTCAGTGGTTCCAGGACATGTCCCCCTCGCCCGACGAGAAGAAGATAGACGTGCACATGTGCACCTCCACCGTTTACTCCGCGGANTCCTGTATCGGCGCTTCGGGATTTGGCNCCCATTCTCCGAACTGGACGATAGAGGACGCATCAGACTCTTNCGCGATGGACACGGACGTCTCCCCCCAAGGCAAGCTAAACCTAGCATACCTAGAAGATGATGCGGGGACTAGTTACCTCTCCATAGTGGAAATAGACTCGACCGGAGTGTCGTCCGCAGTCAGGAGCGGAGGGGTCGGGAATGAGGCTAATGACAACGCATCGCTGGCAATTGACCTAGGGCTGGATGGTAGCATCCACTTAGCACATCTTGGAGGCAGTGGTGGCCTCCACTACTCCTCCTGCCCTTCCAGCTGCGAGGATTCCGAGTCATGGTCTACCGAGGAGTTGAACGCCGCCTATGAGAGCGGAGTAATCGATCTCGCCGTAGGGCCTGACCTCTCTGCAGTGATCATCTCTGGGACCGATGCAGGCACCCATGCCCTCCACAAAACAGAAGGNNCATGGGAGATAACCCAACTCGGAAGTGCGGGAGGNTCCGACTGGGTCGGACTAGAGATCAGCGAGCAAGGCAAGATGTGGGCGTATTCCTACTATCCGGGGACATCCTCATCACTCACACTGTTCCTCCAGGAGGGAATGACGACCTCGGGCCTACTAAGNGANATCGACGGGGACGGTTGGACCAGATTGGAAGAGATNAGATGCGGGACAGACTACATCGACTCCTCGTCATCACCTAGTGACTCTGATAGCGACGGTACCTGCGATCAGTTCGACGATTGGGTCGACTCGGCTTTGTCCGCAGAGTCCGACGTAATCTCNGTTGGGGAGAGTTTCGGATGCGCCGTGATGTCCGACAGCTCCGTTGCATGCTGGGGCGACAACTCGGAGGGCCAGCTCGGGAATCCTTCGGCAGGGCCTAGCAGCGACTACGCCACCCTCGTTCAACTTCCAGTGGGTTTCCAGGCTAGATCCATCGATGCGGGATCTGCCCATGCGTGCTCCACCGGTTTGGATGGGACGCTTGTCTGCTGGGGCAGGAACACGGAGGGCCAGCTAGGTAGGGGGACTGTGTCCCTGCAAGAGCTACCGGGACTGGTCACCATGCCCCCGGGAGTCTCGGTCAGCAAGTTCTCGACAGGCACGGACCACAGTTGCCTGATCGGTACTGACTCCAAGTTATACTGCTGGGGAAATGCCAGCATGGAAAGGACCGGGAAGGTCGTTAACGAAGGGAACACCACGTATGTCTACGAGAACTTCACCGATAACTCTCGCTCTTGGTCTTCGGGGTCGAGCAGCTATCTTGAGGGCCCAGCCGAGGGCAAGGAATACATAGACAAACTATACTACTCACATTGGTTCCAGAATAGCATTTCTTCAGATTCCTCGTTCCCANTTTCNATNGGGGATANCATATCATTCAGGATGAGGGCGTACTATCATGGTGCCCAAGGTGCCTCCAGCGAGTGGATTAAGTTCTACGCCAACGACCAGTTGATCTACACGAAAGAGTCCAACTCCTCTTCGGCGAGTTATGCATGGTCCGATTGGCAGGACGTTCACTTCACTGTACCGGAATCATACTCGGGATCTGGATTAGTATCGATAAAAATAGAGATAAGGGGATATAGGAACTACGTCCAGATAGANAATCTCAAGATCAAGAATTTCGCCTATGGGGGGCATTCATCACTGAACTCTCCCCAAGAGGTCCAATGGACGGGTGCAGGTTCCGTCAGGCAGCTCTCCTTGGGATCGTCCCACTCCTGCGCCCTGAACTCTACCGGAGGAATACACTGCTGGGGAAACAACGGGGGCCAATACAGCCATACTCTAGGAAGCCCTACATTCCGCGGAACGAACTCGGTAGAACCGATAGAAGTCAATCTCTCNGGCCCCGAGAGCCTTGCGTCATCCCCTTGGTCGAACAGCGCGGTTGAGGGAATCAANTCAGGAGATGGCGTTACTTGCGCACTGATGAGGAGCGGCGAGTCCGTTTGCTGGGGAGAGTCGCGGCAGCAGTACGACATGACCCCCGAGCCCTCAGTTATTGACACACCAGAATCTGGAGGCGAAGTGGGCTCCCACCCCGCGCTATCCAAGGACTCTAGCGGAAACTGGGTAATAGCTTACCAGAGCGAGGGTTCGATCTCTCTAGCCAGACACGACGGCTCCTCGTGGGCAATCGAAGATGTCTGCTCCAGCGAGGAATGCGACGGCATCGGGAACAGCATCTTCGTAGAGAAGGACAGGTTGCATATTTCCTCNTTCGACCATGAAAGCGATTCGCTGGTCTACAGCAGATTGCTGGAAAACCACACATCGACATTGGCATACNCCAACGACAACCCCTTCTACACCGCCATAGATGTAGGCCCTTCAGGCGAAAGTCACGTTGTCTACTACGACAGCGGGCAAAGGGACATGATGTACACCTCATACAATGGCACCGATTGGTCCGAGCCAGAGCAGATTGAAGCGTACTCAAACGGCAACCTGAGACCTGGGAGGTCATACAACGACATCTCCGTGGACTCGTCAGGAGTCCCTCACGTCTCCTACGTCCACTACGATAGGGATGCGAATCCGGATGTGAGCTATCTGAAGTACGCTTGGAAGAACGGCTCATCCTGGAACGTCACCACCCTGCAGAGTATCATCACCTCGTCGGTCATCTTCACGTCGATAGATCTGGATAGCAGCGGAAACCCGCATATCTCCTACTGGGACCCGGCCAATACCTCATTGAGGTACACTCACTTCGATGGCACCTCGTGGAGCGACTACACGCTCCAATCATCCAGCAGCGTCGGCCAGTACAACTCGATCGCCCTGGATAGTAACGACTACCCTCGCATATCGCACTACAACTCCTCATATGCAGACCTTGAGATCGCAATATGGGATGGGGCGGCATGGGGCTTCACGAAGGTCGATACCACAAGCAGCACTGGTACGTGGACCTCAATCGCAGTGGACGATTCAGATAACACCCTGATCTCATACTGCTATGGGAGCGGTGCTGACTTGAGGCTAGCTAGACACGATGGGGCCACTTGGAGCGTCATCGACGTGGATACCGTCAGGGGTTGCCAATTCACATCACTTGGATTGTCCCCTGAAGGCAACCCGAGAGTGGCATACTACGACTACTCCATCGGTGACGCATGGATCTCCTACAGCAACGATGACGACCTGAGTGGCTGGACATCAGTCAAAGTNGAGACTGCCGGCAATATCGGGCAATACGTCTCCCTGGCCGTGGACTCCCAAGGCACGGCGCACATGTCCTACAGGGACAACGATAANGCCGATTTGCGCCATTCCAAAGTCTACACCCGAACCCTGTGGGATTCAGTATCGGTTTCCCCCACGGGAGACCTTTCCGCATCCCATCCGGGCTCCTTCGTTGGGGCGTCAGGAGGTGTGGCGAGCTTCGTCTACCCCAATGCATCGAGCGGGATGTTAGAGCACCTTGAGTACTACGAAAACGCACCCTACTCGTACGTCNTCGAGGGAGAGTCGTCCAATACTGGCCTTTGGTCTGCCTTCTCCCTGGACGGGGATGGGAACAAGCACATTGCCTACTACAACTCCTCTAGCTATTCGATGGATTACGCCAATAGCATTGGAAACCTGTGGCAAACGCAAAGTATCGACGTGGGNGCGGGTTCCTCCAGTGGGATGAGGNACATGTCCATCGTGACGGGACCTGACAACCTGCCGCACATCTCATACGTCGAAGAATACCTAGACCTTGTGAAGTACGCTCACTTCGATGGATCGAGCTGGAACATCACCCATGTGGAAGACCTAGGGGATGCATACAACAACGGCGACGTATACGATACCTCGATCGTACTGAACTCATTGGGCCTCCCAGAGATCGCGTATGCATTCAGGAACTACTCAGGGACGGCGTGGGATTACGGTGTTAGATACGCCACCTTCAATGGGACCTCCTGGTCCATTGATAATGTAATGTCCAGGGCAGGCAGCTACACCTGGGGTTCTTTGGACCATGCCCTGAACAGCTCGGACTCGCCGCAAATAGTCTTCTTCGATGACTATGACGACTCCCTTTACCATGCAACNGGGGGCAATGGCTCCTGGGACACAACCAAAATCAAGAGCGATGCTGGGTACTACNGCGCCGGCTACAGCTCCTCGTCCATCGCAATAGACTCGGACGATGGCTTGCACGTCTCCTACTACGAGAGGTACGGCAGGGATCTGGAGTACGCCTACCTCGGTATCGGGGAAACGAGTTGGACAATTACCGCTGACGTTGCGGGAGGTTCNACCAGCTACTACTTCGGGGTGGACAATTCCATCGCGTTGGACTCCAANGGTAATCCCAGAATNGCATATTTTGAGCCCTCGTTCAACGANCTGGAGTTCGCGAGCTGTGATTCATCGTGCGATTCCGCGTCCTCCTGGGANATCGTAACTCTNGCGGAAGACGGTACTACGGGCCAGTATGTCGAGATGTCGATAGACCAACATGACATAGTACACATGGGATACTACAACTCGAGCTCCTCGACTGTCAACTACCTCACCATCAGGGACGGACCCGCTCTAACCCAGATCGGAGAAGTCGGGAGTCACCATTACCAGTTGGGGGGATCTGTTGATCAAGCTGGATCGATCCACATCAGCTTCTTCAACGGCACAGATACGTCGGGAGCCCTGCAACATGCAGAATGGGACGGGTCATCATGGACGGTATCCACAGTGGACTCAGCAGCAACCATGACAGGCGCCTATTCGGACATAGCCCTAGACTCAGAAGGAAAACCGCACATCTCCTACATAGACACCACAGACACTTCCGAGGGGATTGGGAACCTCAGATACTCATATCACGATGGATCCGCCTGGGTATCATCGACCATCGACGACAGTGGCACCATTGGTGGCTTCACGTCCATAGCCCTAGATGCGAATGACGTGCCATGGATCTCCTACTTCGAAACCGATGACACGGCATGGTCCGCGAGCGGCCAGCTAAGGCTGGCCACCAAAGTAGACGGCGAGTGGACCCACTCGTACCAGGACAATGGCGCAGGCAAAGGTAGCGAGATTGGAATAGACTCGGGCGGATTGGCCCACATAGCATACTTCGACGAGGATGGCGCTAGCCTCAACTTCTCCAAGGCTGGCCAGAAATCGCCGGCAGTAATGGGTGACTCGGATTTCCACCAAACGGGGACATCCTTAGACTCGGGATCAGCAGAGGTATCATCAATAGACATCGGCGAGACTCATGGATGCGCAGTAATCTCTGGAGCAGTGAAGTGCTGGGGAGTATCAACAAATGGGCAGCTAGGTAACGAAATAGATTCGATGACTTCTGCTGAACCTGTGTCTTCCACTCCAGTCGCAGGCTGGACCCCGTTGGAGGTTTCGGTCTCTGCTAGTTCCGGTCCAAATGGCGGTACTTCCTGCGGGTTGTTCTCGAGCGACACGACTGACGACAGGAGAGTTATTTGCTGGGGAGGGGGATCGCATGGGCAAATAGGGGATGGATCCGGATCAAATGCCAACAGGCCAGATTCCGCAAACATGGTGATGTTCGATGCCTCCACGCAAATGGAGCCTGCCGAGAGCAGCGGTTCCCTCTCTTCCAGCCCCTATGACGTAGCGGAGATATCTCTGGACCCGCAAGGGTCTTTCGGATGCGCACGATCCAACCAAGGACACATCAAGTGCTGGGGCCAGAATGCCAACGGGCAACTCGGACATGGAAACACCAGCATCGCTTCTGACGGTCCGAACGAGATGGGGGAAAACCTGGCCTTCACGCCAATTGGCTCCAACAGGACAGCGATTGAGATCTCAGTCGGGGCGTCCCACGCCTGTGCCCTCCTGGACGACGGTAGCGTCAAGTGCTGGGGCACTAATGGGCAAGGCGCCATAGGGACAGGCAACACCCGGAACATAGGCGACCAAGCCTCGGAGATGGGTGACGATCTGGCAACTATCGACCTAGGTGCTGGAGCTACGGCAACGAGCATAACCACCGGATCCTACCACTCATGCGCGATCCTCGACAACGGGAGCGTCAAGTGCTGGGGGGACAATAATCTCGGGCAGCTAGGAAATGGCAGTAACACGGATGTAGGCAATGTTGCAAACCAGATGGGTGACAATCTAGGCACAGTGGACCTAGGCACTGGCAGGACGGCAATCCAAATCGAAGCAGGGTCCCATCACACCTGCGCAATCCTAGATAGCGGAGTGATGAAGTGCTGGGGGATGAACACATACGGGCAATTGGGACTAGGCCATGATGAGCACGTAGGGAGAGGATTGGATATAGACAATAACAACGTAGTCTGCATAGACGGGCTAGATACACCTAACAATATTAGAGAGTGCAACTCTGTGATGGGAGATGGATTGTCAGCGGTAGACCTCGGAGAAGGGAGGACCGCGGTCGCAATGGCTCTGGGCCACTACCACACCTG
>PAVV01000004.1 GCA_002713185.1 Methanobacteriota archaeon
TGACAGAATTATCGAGATCCCAATCCCTGACTTAGAAGCAAGAGAGATAATTTTTGAAGTACATACTCGGAAGATGCCCCTTTCGAAGGTTGTTGATAACAGGTTGCTTGCATCTATGACTGAAGGTTTCAGTGGAGCAGAAATTAAGTCNGTAGTNCTAGAAGCTGGNATATCAGCTATCTCTGATGGTAANAAAACNACAGGCAAGAGAGATTTCATAAACGCNATAAATAAGGTNGAGAANAAGCGNAAAGGNACACCNTCTTCAGNNCCAGAGGGNCTGTATACNTAAGCAAAATATCTTGACGAATAGTNNCTCCCCGTAAACAATGGAANCGCGACTTNTAGAATGTGTGCCTAATTTTAGTGANGGAAAGGANCCTGAAATAATCAANCAAATAACTCGNCCANTACGCGAGTCTAGNACTGTCACATTACTAGATATCGATATGGGCTCGGATTTCAATAGNACCGTAGTNACAATGGTTGGNGACCCTGAAGAAGTTCTNTCTGTGGTNATTGAATGNACAATTATCGCAGCTGNACTAATAGACATGAGAAANCANAAAGGCGAACATGCAAGAATNGGTGCAATTGATGTGGTCCCTTTTATACCNATCAATGGAGTAACNATGGACGAATGTGTCAANCTATCTGAGAGGTACGGNGAAGCAGTTTCAAAGGAATTAGATTTACCNGTATACCTTTATGCNGAGGCAGCAAAAACTTCGGAGAGAATCCGACTCCCTAATATTCGNAGAGGAGAGTATGAGGGTCTAGAACATAAGCTCTCANCNNCCCTATGGNNTCCTGACTNTGGCCCNAATGAATTCAATCCGANGTTAGGNGCAACCGCTACNGGAGCAAGATCNATATTGATAGCATTNAATNTGAACTTAGATACAGATGANAAGACNAANGCNAACNNCATAGCAGGTAGAATCAGGACTAGTGGGACTCTAGTCAAGGGCGAAAATGGTGAAAAAATACTTGATGAAGAAGGCAAGCCTCTCAGAAATCCAGGATTATTCAAATCATTACAGGCTGCAGGTTGGATGTATAACGATACTACAGCGCAGGTGTCGATGAACCTTCTTGATTTCAAGGAGACCGGACTCCATGATGTAACTCAAGCAATAAGAGAACAAGCAAACCAGATGGGCCTTGAGGTGATTGCAGGAGAGTTAGTTGGACTAGTTCCGCTAGATGCAATGATATCTGCTGGAGGCTACTATTCGGAAGTTGACTCGCAAAAAGATGAATCGTCTCTGGTAGACAGTGCAATCCGCGGTTTGATGTTAGATGAGTTAGAAGATTTTGATCCGAACTCATGTATTATTGAGTGGGCTATCTCAGAACGGGTGGTTAATTGAACAACGGATACTCAGAGGTCCTCAACTCAATTGGATCTTCGGCCCCTACGCCCGGTGGTGGATCCGTCGCTGCCCTTTCATTGGCCCATGCTCACTCACTTGCACTAATGGTTGCTCGACTGACAGTCGGAAAAGAGAAGTGGGCGGATGGGCATGAGGCCGCTGAACAAGTTATTTCAGACTCGATTGATGGAGTAGACAATGCAATACAGCTAGCAAAGTCGGATGCCGAAGCATTTGATTCTGTTATGTTAGCATATAGGATGCCTAAAGATACAACCGATGAAAAAAAGGCAAGATCTTCAGCAATCAGNGAAGCTACGATAGATGCGGCTAGGGCGCCTTTAGAAACAGCATTTAGTGCGCATAGGCTTCTGTCTAGCCTTGAGAAATTGTGTATCTCTTGCAATTCTAATGCTTTGACGGATCTTGCATCAGCTGCTGAATTATGTCTTTCATCTGTAAAAATAGCGGCAATGAACGTTAAAATTAATCTGGATTTTATTGAAGGTGAGGATGTTGAAAATATTTCTTCTCAACTGAATCAAGTAATCCTGGATTCCAAAAAATTAGCAGAATCAATTACTCTGAATGTAAATGAGAGGCTGAATTGGAAATGAAACAAATAAGCGACTCTCCTTATGGTATACCAAGCTCTTTGCCATCGACGAGNGAAATAGATCAATCCGTNCCCCACGCACCAATAAGGCCAATGTTATTGAATGAAAATGAACGTAGACTAGCAATTGAAAACTCTCTTCGATATTTTCCTAAAGAATGGCATCAAGTCCTAGGTCCCGAATTTCTATCCGAACTGGATAAATTAGGGCATATTTACATGCATAGATTTCGTCCAAAACAACCCATTAAGGCAATGCCACTATCCAGCTATTCCGCGAATAGTGTGAAGGCCGCATCAATTATGCTGATGATCCAAAATAACCTCGACTCTAGAGTAGCACAGTANCCCCATGAGTTGATCACATACGGGGGCAACGGAGCAGTCTTTCAGAACTGGGCTCAATATCTCATAACTATGGATTATCTTTCCAAGATGACTGATGATCAAACCTTAGTAATATACTCCGGTCACCCCCTAGGCCTATTCCCTTCTACCGAAGATTCTCCAATGGTCGTAGTAACAAATGGAATGGTCATTCCAAATTACTCTACTCAAAACGACTACNNACGGATGAGTGCCTTGGGCGTATCTCAATTTGGACAAATGACAGCTGGATCTTACATGTACATTGGTCCCCAAGGAATTGTTCANGGAACTGCTATTACAATACTAAATGCAGCACGAAAATATCTTGGTAGGACTTCCGAGCAAGGATTATCCGGTATTCTATATGTTACTTCGGGTTTAGGTGGAATGTCGGGCGCCCAACCCAAAGCAGCTGTAATTGCAGGAGCTGTTTGTATCGTTGCCGAAATTGATCCAGAACCAGCCTTCAAAAGGCATTCACAGGGTTGGCTCAATGAATTGTACGAAGATCTAGAGGAATTAACTGATCGTGCTGAGGTTGCAATATCAAATGGTGAGGCGGTCTCACTAGGATATCTAGGGAACATTGTGGACTTACTTGAATTCTTAGTAGACCGACAAATCACTCCACATTTGGTGAGTGATCAGACTAGTCTACATAATCCATGGCTGGGGGGTTATATCCCCGTAGGATACACTCTAGAAGAGGGATTAATTCTAATTCGTGATAATCCTGAAAAGTTCAAAAAATTAGTTCAGAAATCTCTAATACGTCATGTATCTGCAATTAATAAACTAACTGAGAGGGGGACTAAATTTTGGGACTATGGGAATGCATTTCTTCTCGAATCAAGTAGGGCAGGCGCAGAAATTCTGTCTGACGATG
Source organism: Methanobacteriota archaeon (assembly GCA_002713185.1). Lineage (GTDB taxonomy): Archaea > Thermoplasmatota > Poseidoniia > Poseidoniales > Thalassarchaeaceae > UBA36. The sequence goes on from PAVV01000004.1 coordinate 3,248, forward strand.
GGTCATTTACGTACCCATCTTATGTTGAGGACATAATGGGGCCGATGTGCTTCGATTATGGATTTGGTCCTTTCCGTTGGGTATGTACCTCTGGCAATGTTGAGGATTTACAAGCGACGGATAGAATTGCAATCGAGGTACTAGAGAATCTGTGTTCATCGTGTCCAGAAGAGGTCAAAACACAATACATAGACAACATAAAGTGGATTTCTGAAGCTGAAAAACATGAATTAGTTGTGGGTAGTAAAGCTAGAATCCTTTATGCAGATGAGTTGGGTAGGAAAATAATTGCTACAGAATTCAATAATGCTATCTCTAGTGGCCTTATTAGCTCCCCAATAGTTCTTGGTCGAGACCATCATGATGTAGGCGGAACCGACAGTCCTTTCAGAGAGACTGCAAATATTTACGATGGCTCTATGTTTACAGCTGATATGTCCGTTCAGAATTTCGTTGGCGACTCATTCAGGGGCGCCACTTGGGTCAGTCTTCACAATGGTGGAGGAGTTGGCTGGGGCGAAGTAATAAACGGGGGTTTTGGTCTAGTAATTGACGGCTCCGAACAATCACAAAGGAACATTGACTCTATGATTTCTTGGGATGTTAACAACGGAATAGCACGTAGATCTTGGGCTCGGAATACCGGCGCAATCTCAACCATCACTCGTGCTATGGATTACGATAAAAGACTGATAGTAACACTTCCAACCATAGTAGATGGCGATATTCTAGATGACATTTTCCAATCCTCTCGATGACTCTATTTGGTTGACTTGACTCGCATTACCATGCAGGAGATATCAATTGATGGAGAGACGCTTACTCTAGAACAAGCATTATCTATTGCAAAGGGCGTTTTAAAGGCAAAACTATCTTCAGTTTCACGAGAAAAAATGGCAATCTCACGACAGGCTGTAGAAGATATAATTCTTTCAGATCAGATAGTATATGGCGTAAATACTGGTTTCGGCTCGCTATCTTCAGTTGTTATTGAAAAAAACGAACTAGAAAACTTACAAATAAATCTCATTAGAAGTCATGCTTGCGGAATCGGAGAAAGAATGGATTCCGAGTCAGTACTATTGATGATGGTGATTAGAGCAAACTCGCTAGCCAAAGGCGTCTCTGGGGCGAGACCAGAATTGGTGGATCTACTACTTTCAATGGTCAATTATCGGATAGCACCCATCGTTCCTAGAATTGGATCATTGGGGGCATCGGGAGATTTGGCCCCTCTTTCCCATATGGCTTTGGGATTGATTGGAGAAGGAGAATGTGCTAGATTTAACGGCGAAGAATGGTCAGTAATAGATACCATGACTGCACTCACAGATGCAGGATTAACACCCATCAAACTACAAGCCAAAGAAGGTCTTTCCCTCATAAACGGAACGAGTCAGATGTGTGCATATCTCACTAAAACTGTTCTAAATATGGAAACTCTTTCTTTGGTAGCAGACGCTTCAGTTGCATGCTCATTAGAAGCAATAAGTGGTTCCCACAAACCCTTCGATAAGAGGATACATCAGTCCCGACCACAGATTGGTCAATCAATATCGGCTGCAAGAATTAACGAGCTTCTCGTGGATTCAAAGATTATGTTATCCCATATTGATTGCGATAAGGTTCAAGACTCGTATTCCTTCAGATGTTCTCCTCAGGTTCATGGTCCAGTTATAGAGCTGTTAAGGGAGATTCGAAGGACTCTGGAGATTGAGATAAATAGTGCTACTGATAACCCGTTGGTATTCACTGATGGTGATAAAACAGAGATAATTAGCGGGGGGAATTTCCATGGTCAAAACCTTTCGCTTGCAAGTGACTATATTGCTATAGCTTGCCATGAGCTTGCTAGTATTTCCGAGAGACGGATCAATCAGATATTAGATCCAAATTGGAGCGGTCAGAAACCATTCCTTACNAATAAAGANGGCCTNGAAAGTGGNCTCATGATAGTTCAGTANGTTGCAGCGGCAGTTATCGCTGAATTACACCTTNTGGCTAATCCAGCNTCTACTAGNAACGTACCAGTNAGTATGGGTAAAGAGGACCACGTTTCAATGGGNGCTACTGGNGCNTANAGGGCNCTTAAGTCNACNATACTNCTTTCTCAAGTTTTAGCTAANGAGCTGATCTGTTCATCTGAAGCANTGCGTAGAATCCAAGAAGAACCCGGTTTAGGTGTCAAGAAAATATCTCAATGGGTTGGGAATAAAATTTCTNCATTAGAAAGCGACAGATCTATGACGGAAGATTGCGAGCTCCTTTCTGAGGCCATTCTTGATGGGTCTTTAATCAATATTTTCGGGTGATTGTATGCAGCGAAAATTGCATATGGATTTCCATCCTGGTACTAATCCTGAAGTATTTGAGACAAGAGTATTGGATAAATGCGAGAGCTTCCTATATTTGGAAGAAACATATTGCTATCCTCGGGGGGGAGGTCAACCTGGAGATAGTGGTTTGATGATAAATTCCGATGGGCAGTCATCAAATTTCCACGAAGTTCTTCCTGGAGAAATGATCAAACACCCAGTTGATGATTTGGATATTTTTTCAGTTGGTGAAAAGATAACATGTGAAATNGACNCCAAACTTAGAAATGCACACACCATGATGCATTCAGCTCAGCACATTTTCTCAGCTCTAGCAGAAGATATCTGGGGTTCTGAGACTGTTGGCAATCAAATCGGTGCTGAATACTCACGAGTCGATTTACTTTTTGANGATAAAGAATCCTTCGATCCAGATGAGCTAGTAGATGCAGTCAATTCGATACTTTCCTCGGGAATTCCAGTAAATGTACATAATTGGGAGAGGGAGAAAATTTTGTCCCATGAACAAATGAGACATACCAAGTTTATGCACAGGATCCCTGAATCAATAACTCANCTAAGAGTCGTAGAAATAGAGGGCATAGACCTCTGCCCATGTGCTGGCACCCATGTGTCCAACACATCCCAAATTCCTCGAGTCAAGTTCATTGGTAAGAAGAACAAGGGAAAAGGTAGACTAAGGGTATCATATGANTTTGAAAAACCAAATTAATAGATTACATACTTATGGTGGGCTCGGCAGGAATTGAACCTGCGATCTTCGCCATGTCAAGGCGACGTCATAACCCCTAGACCACGAGCCCGGCAATCCTACGAGTTGATGTCTANTCAAGAATCATTCTGATTATGAGATGATTTTAGATATGCGCCCAGAGCATGATTCCTTTGTACATGATCCTGCAACCCGGGTTCTTCCATTAGTCATCTTGATTTTTTTAGGATTTCCTATAACCACTAACTCTTTGCATTTCATACACAGGCCCCAAATCATCTCATCCAAACAACCACTTCACAAATCACGATATATTCCATGAAGTAAGGGGGTTTGATTTAATTTTTCACTATTTTATACAAAAACGCTATACTGAAAGCAATTTAATAGTTCATGAAGAATAATTTATTCTGATAACATAGATTATCAGTCAGGCATTATTCGTATTTTTTTATACCATTACCTGTTTTGATATAGATATGAAATTACTCTCATGAAAACTATGTTAATATCATTTGATAATAATTAAAAATTTAGNTAGAATCAATACACATCATTTGAGTTAACAATGTTACCATTTTTGAAGGTCATACTAGCTGGAGAACTTCCTGGCGTCTGGCACCATGAGTCAGACCTAGATGACCATAGAACATTCATGTCGGCTTTAGCGCCTTCACATAGGACACCTATGGTGTCTNCTGAATTCATAGTTGAAGCAGGATTTCTTGTAGCNGCAATTAGGCTCATTAGAGGATCTATNCCCATTCTATATGATAGGATACTACCGATAAATGGAAGTGAAATCATTGGACAATTTGGATTGAAGTCAGTTGCAATAGCGAAAGGCCAGTCTTCTTTCACACATTGAGTAACGGGTAGGTCGAGTTTGTTTCCNAGCGCATACGGTGTTCCTGGAAGGAATGTTTGTAAAGTTCCAGATTCAGCCGCACTAATCCTCGAGTCTTCATTGGAGCACGCGACATGATCCCCACTAACTGAACCTAGTTCTGCAGCTAAAGCTAGTCCTCCACTGTCTGTAAATTCATCGACATGTAGCCGTGATTCCAAATTATAAGATTTTGCAGCTTTGACAATTTCTTCAGTTTCTTCGTTAGTGAACCAACCATCCTCACAGAAAACATCTACCCAATTTGCCAGAGATAGCTCGGATATAACGGGCAGTTGGTCTGATATCAGATGTTCCATGTACTCCTTCCTGGTATATTCGGAGGGGAAGTCATGGGCCCCCAACCAAGTCGACTGTATGTCACAAGGTGTCTGTCTGTCAATAACTGAAATAGCCTCAAGAATTTTGACCTCCGAATCAAGGTCAAGCCCATATCCGCTCTTTGCCTCCATAGTAGTAGTTCCATTTTTCAGAGCTGAATTAGCTCTCCTGATGCCCTTTTCAATCAACTCAATTTGAGGACTACTTCTTGTTTCATTGACAGTCCTCATAATCCCGCCCCCCAAATTAGCTATATCCTTGTACGATTTACCAGAAACTCTCATCGCAAGCTCATTCGCCCTATCTCCCGACCAAACAAGATGTGTGTGACAGTCTACAAATCCTGGAACAACGGCCATTCCACCCAAATCAATGATTTTTGTATTGGAACTTTCGGATTTCGTTGGATACCATGGGGCGTACTCACTTAACAAATCCTCCATAGGGGCAATTTTCGATATCAAATCTCCTTCAATCATTATGGACATACCTGGGGGGTGCACCAGATTCTCTCTCTCTTGAAGAAATTCACCAGATATAGGGAACTCATTATTTTGATTAGCCAAGTGTGCAACCTCGCCACAATTGTACAATATTGTCCTCATGTTTGTCGAATATTGGGATAGTTGAAAGAACCCACGCTCATCCGGGTTCATGGCAGGCCTAATTTTAGGCATTGAGAGTACGGCTCATACATTCTCTTTCGGCGTAGTTACTGCGGATGGTGAATTGCACCCTTCATCATCTTCATTATTNAGGCCCGAAACCGGGGGAATTCATCCACGCGAGGCAGCCGATCACCATTCTGAAAACACNAGAGAACTACTACAGAATATAAGCTCTAGATCAAATTTTGATTGGAATTCTGTAGTTGCCATAGCCTTCAGTCAAGGGCCTGGATTAGGGCCATGTTTACGTGTCGGTGCTTCAGTTGCCAGAACGCTTTCGACTATGCTTGAAGTTCCATTGATAGGAGTTAATCATTGCGTAGCTCATATAGAAGTTGGAAGAAATCAAACAGGCTGTGACGATCCAGTACTCCTGTACGTAAGTGGAGGAAATACCCAAGTCATTGCCAGAGCTGATGGTAAATATAGGGTAATGGGTGAAACTTTGGATATCGGAATAGGAAATATGCTGGATAAATTCGCTAGAATGAATGGCATCCCATTTCCTGGAGGTCCAAGAATAGAAGAGCTTGCCTCTGCCTCTGAGGATGTCGGTAATGGTAGTCTTGACGATATTATTTTACCATACGGCGTTCATGGGATGGATCTCGCATTTTCCGGCATGCTTACAGCTGCTATTCAGAAAATAGAAGAAGGCAAAACTCTGGAAAGTGTCTGCTGGTCACTACAAGAGCACTCATTTGCTACTTGTGTGGAAGTAGCTGAAAGGGCACTGGCTCATACAGGAAAGAAAGAATTGTTACTTGGAGGAGGCGTTGCTTGCAACGAAAGACTACGAGAAATGAGCTCTCTAATGTGTGAAGATAGAGGTGCGAAATGTTATTGGCCAGAGAAGCAATATTGCATAGACAATGGTACTATGATTGCAGAATTAGGAAGAAGAATGTTCGAGATGGATATAACTACTGAATTGAGTCATAGTGCGATTCAACCTATGCTTAGAACTGACAATACGGCCGTTATTTGGGACTAAAATGTCGCCAAATCTTATGAGAGTCCCATTGGCCGGGAGACTGAGGGTTGATTAGACAGTGCAGAGACGTAGAAAGAAGAAAGCAGCTCCAAAGAATGTTTTTGGAACGTCCTCTCAATCTACCCAGCCCGCTAAAAAGAGCCGTCAGATACCAAATCAGTCATCTAAAATTCGAAGGCATGTTGCACCCCCGTCTGTTCCAGGATCGAGAATTAGTGAAACAACTAAACAATCTCAAAGACCTCCAATAGAAAAATCAAACATCAAAGATGAGAAACCTGTTCAATCCAAAACTGAAGTAATAGAAGAAGACGTAATTCCAGTAGATATAGTAGAAACTAGCGTGAAGGAATTGGAAGATAAAGACCCGATAATTCCTGAAGATAATGAAATTATTGAAAATCAAATTCTCGGAAAAAGAAGCAGAAAAGACTTGGGGCTCACTAAAGATGAGAAAGTGAAACAAGAGAAAAATCAAGATGCCAGGGAAAAGGATCAGTCCGGAACAAGTCTGAAAGCAAGACAAATAATTCAAGATAGCATGCTTAAGGCATCTAAGGCCGTAGAAGAACAAAAATCAGTAAATAAAAAGAAGTTAGAAACTCCTAAAGCTGAATCCAGCGAAAAGACAAAAAAACCGCAGAGAAAATTTCGGAATAAGACCTCATCATATCAGCCAGCTAATAGGGCAAAAAGACTTGATAGGAGCAGACACATGGAATACAAATACGAAATGAGGGGTCTGCTCACGGAAATTAATGTTGCAGAAGAACACAGATCCAATCTTTTAGCGACTATTTGGGCTAGAGGGGAAAGGCAGACAACCATCGAAGCTAAGGAGTTTTTAGAAGAGAAGCTTACAGAGGGGATTCTCGATAAGGAACAATTGATAACTTTGGAGAAGATTGTAGATAGCTATACAATTAGAAGATGATCCCTGAGGAATGGTTCTTGTCTTGATGCCTTCTGGACGGTACGTGGAAGATCGCTCTGGGGTTGCACCGTATAGGAGGGGCATTCATCCTGGTATGTACAGGGACCGTCTTTGGACTATGAGACAATATGCTGGTTTCTCCACGCCGGAGAAGACCAATGAAAGGTTCCAGAAGCTACTTTCTAGTGGCCAGACTGGAGTCTCAGTAGCTTTCGATCTACCAACACAATTAGGACTTGATTCTGATGATGATCTTTCGGAAGGAGAAGTTGGAAAAGTAGGGGTTTCCATAGACTCGATACATGATATGAGGAGCCTTTTCGAAGGAATCGACATGGCTTCAATATCCACATCGATGACTATCAACGCCCCTGCAACCACGCTTCTAGCACTATATGTTGCAGTGGCCGATGAGAAGGGAATTCCAAGAGAAAAAATTTCAGGAACAGTACAGAATGACATATTGAAAGAATATATATCAAGAGGTCTTTACATTTTTCCTCCAGAACACTCAATTCGTTTAACAACTGATCTAATGTCATGGTGCAAGACGAACGCCCCTCGATGGAATACAATTTCAGTTAGCGGATATCACATGAGGGAGGCTGGATGTACCGCATCCCAAGAAATAGCATTAACCCTCTCTAATGCTTTGTTCTACGTTAGAAAGGCAATACAATGTGGTATGGAAATTGATGACTTTGCTCCTCGTATGTCATTCTTTTTTGCTTGTCACAACAATTTTATTCAAGAAATTGCAAAGTTTAGAGCCGCCAGACAGTTGTGGAATACACTTGTTGAGGAGGAGTTCGCTCCAAAAAACAGTAAGTCATCCCAATTAAGGTTCCATACCCAAACCTCCGGTGTCACTTTAACAGCACAACAGCCCTTGAATAATTCTATCAGGGTCGGATTTCAGGCGCTCGCTGCCGTTTTAGGAGGGACTCAATCATTACACACTAACAGTTACGATGAAGCACTAGGCCTGCCCACTGAAGAGTCCGCTAAATTAGCACTTAGAACACAGCAGATTATAGCCGAAGAATCTGGAATTACATCATTTGTTGATCCACTAGGAGGTTCTGAAGCCGTTGAGGAAACTACCGACGAGTTAATAGAAAGTGCTAGAAAAACGATTGAGGAGATTGACGCATTGGGCGGGGCGATGGAGTGTGTAAAATCAGGTTATCAGCAGAAAATCATACATGAAAGTGCATGGAATCAACTAAAAAAGATAGAGAATAAAGAAGATTTAGTCGTTGGAGTTAATTCTCATATAGAGGAAAACCCATCAGATTTCGAAGGTATGTTAATAGATTCCACAGATGAAACCTCCAAGAAAAAAGACTTAGCAAAAATCAGAGAATCTCGAAATAATAACTCTGTCAATAAAGCATTATTAGAGCTACGTGAAAGATGCAGAAATGGGAGAAATGTAATGGATTCAATTATCTCTGCTGTAAAACTCGAAGCTACCGTTGGAGAGATTAATAGCGTATTCAGAGAGGAGTTTGGGACATGGGTTTCGCCAAGTGGTGTTTGAATGAATAATGGATCTGTCAATCACGTTGGAATTGCCACGCATTCACTTGATGAATCAGAAACAATTTGGAAAACTTTAGGTTTCACCCCGATGAAAGATGAGACTGTCCTCGATCAAGGAGTGAAAATCCGTCATATGAAAGGTTCTGGGGAAACAAGCGTAGAACTTCTTGAGCCACTATCCGAAGATTCCCCAATTGGTAAATTTCTGTCTAAGAGAGGTCCAGGTATTCAACAGATTGCAGTAAATATTAGTGATTTAGACTCTAAAATTTTAGAACTAAGATCTATTGGGGTTCGCATGATTAATAATGAGCCAGTACAAGGCTCATCCGGAAAAAGAATCGCCTTTATCCATCCATCATCATGCGATGGGACTCTTGTCGAATTAGTAGAGTCTGAATAGTGAGAATTATCAAAAAGGACCTCTGTTTGGAGGTATCATGATTAGCTCCCTCAATAGATTTGAATCCTTATCCAGCTCTAGCGTTTCAGAATTGAATGATGAGGTTGATTTCCTAAGAAATACCCTTGAAGTCCTCAGGATAACTGAAGAAATTACAAATGATGCGTTTTTGGAAGCTGGCTCTATTCAGGGAGGACTTTCTCTCTTGATCAATCTTCTCACGCAGGGGATTTCTGATGAGGAGGCAAATATTCAGCTATTCAACCTAAAGAAGAGAGCTTCTTCTCTCACCGAAACGTATCCGGGTTTAGATAACAGCATAGAAAAATGCCGAAATAATATCTGAATATGACCTGAGTAATATTTATTCGCATGTTAAGAGACCGGATTACATGCCTAAGGTTAGCCTAGACATGCCTATGGAGATTCTTGATGATTTGAAGCTGCATGTAGGAGACGATAGAAAATTTGTTAGTGTAGCCGATGCAATTAGGACTGCTTGTAGGAAGATGCTTGATCAGCTGGATGAAATTGATGCTAGGCATGGCAGGGGGTTGGATTAAATGACTCAAAAGGATGAAGCGATTAGAGCCGTCGAGACATTACTAAGATACATCGAATCCTCAGATACGGATTTTCGAGAGGGTCTGGTTAATACCCCCAAGAGAGTTGTCGAATCATTCGATGAAATTTTTTCCGGTTACGATATGGATGCTATCTCAATCTTAGACTCAACATTTAATGCCGAAGGATTTGATGGAATTGTACTTCTTAGGGACATGGAGTTTCATAGTACATGTGAGCACCACCTTCAACCATTTTCTGGAAGGGGCCATATAGCATACATTCCAGTTAACAGGATAGTGGGAATCAGTAAGTTAGCTAGACTACTAGATATGCATTCAAAAAGGCTCCAGAACCAAGAAAGGATTACACAATCTATAGCTAATGATATTGTAGATAATCTAAAACCACTAGGATGTGCGGTAATACTTGAAGCCCAACATGGTTGTATGAAATGCAGAGGGGTAAAGAAACAGAATGCAATAATGACTACCAGTGCGATGAGAGGAGTATTCTTCGAAAAATCAGAGGCAAGAGCTGAGGTGCTTCAGCTGATTAGAAGCCCCCCAATACAGGGGTGATTAATTGCAAACTTATCCCATCGTGGAGATCTTTCACTCGGTACAAGGAGAAGGTTTCCATAGTGGTATTCCACATGTTTTTGTAAGATTCGGAAACTGTAATTTGAGATGCGAATGGTGTGATACTGATTTTTTATCATTCGTAGAGATGAGTCTCGATTCTATTGAATCCGAGATCCTCTCCTATGACTGTGATAGGGTAATATTCACAGGCGGCGAGCCTGCAATGCAGGACCTCGCATCTATCGGCAATAGATTGAAGNATCATGGAATTTCACTCTCTATAGAGACTAATGGGACCATTCCAATAGATCCTGTGATAGATTGGATATGTGTCAGCCCTAAAGATCAACTTTATCCTAATGTATCTATTAGGCAGCGTTCAGGAGATGAACTTAAAGTGGTTTATTGTGGACAGGATATTTCTATGTATGATGATNTGAAANNAGGCTTCAATCANCTATACNTACAACCNTGCTACATTGATAATAGCTCTGTNGAGGAGAACGGTAAGAGCTTCCAATTAGTAGAGAAAATTGTGAAGGAAAGTCCTGGATGGNGATTNAGTTTACAGACNCATAAATGGATGGGAATATTATGATTAGGTCTGTTATGTCACTNTCTGGAGGNATGGATAGTACCGCCCTTCTTCTTAGGCTACTTGCTGANGGTAGTACNGTCACNTGTCTNTCATACGACTACGGCCAGAAGCACTCAATAGAGTTNGATCGAGCANANGNAAATATNCTCTACCTTTCAGAAATGGGNCTTATTGTGGANCATTCCATNGTCAANCTCCAANCTGCAATGTCATCTCTGCTCTCTGCTCTAACTAACGAAGATATCGATGTCCCTGAGGGTCACTACGAGTCCGAACAAATGAAGCTCACTGTGGTCCCCAACAGAAATTCTATATTTTCATCAATTTTATACGCTCATGCACTTAGTATATCTATTTCAGAAGATTGTGACGTAAGGATTTGTTTAGGTGTACATAGTGGCGATCATGTGATATACCCAGACTGTAGGCCAGAATTTTATCAGTCTCTGGAAAGATCTTTTTCTATGGGAAACTGGGGGAGCGATAGATTATCATTTGATCTACCATACATATCTGGAGATAAGGTTAGCATTCTTCAGGATGCATTAGTTTCTTGTGAGATACTGGGTTTGAATTTCGATACTGTATTTGAAAATACAAATACTTCGTATAATCCCGATGAAAAGGGCAGAAGCTCCGGCAGATCGGGTGCAGACGTCGAAAGGATACTTGCATTCCACAAAATTGGTAGAAAGGATCCAGTAGAGTATGTTGAAGAATGGGAGACAATTCTAGATTTTGCCTTATCACAGGCATCTGGAGGTGTTGAAATTGACTGAAAATCTACCAAAGTTCGATCCTCTAAGGGATGCGGAATGGAGGGGTAGACTTACAGAGCTTCAGTATCATGTTACTAGACAGGCAGGGACCGAGCCCCCCAATAGCGGGATCTACTACATGGAGGAAAGGGATGGCGATTATCTGTGCATTTGCTGCGGTCACCTACTCTTCACTTCAGAAATGAAGTATCATTCTAGATGCGGTTGGCCGGCCTTTCACTCAGAAGATGAGAAAGCCGGGATTAGGAGGTTGGAGGATAGAACACACGGTATGCTTAGAGTCGAGGTTAGATGTGGTTCATGTGATGCTCACTTGGGGCATGTCTTCGACGACGGGCCTCTGGAATTTGGTGGAGAGAGATATTGCATTAATTCTGCTAGCATAGATTTCGAACAAGGTGAGTAGAATGTCGTCTAGAATTAGAAGATGGGTTGAGACTGATACAGGGCATAGGGTACCTAATCACAAAAGTAAGTGTAAACATATGCATGGGCATAGATATAGGTGGGAAGTTGAATTAGAAGGGTCAGTTGTCACAGAAGAGGGAGTATCTGAGGAGGGTATGCTGATGGATTTCTCAGATATCTCGAGAATTCTCAACGAATATATCCATGATGTAGTTGATCACTCGTTCATAGTTTTTGAAGGAGACAATGAAGTGCTCAAAGCTCTAGAGCACTTAGGCAATCAGCACAGAACTTTAGTCGTACCTTTTGTACCAACAGCAGAGAACCTAGCCAAGTGGGCATACGAGCAGGTAGAGCCCCATTTTAAATCCAAATACGGTAACTCACTAAAGCTTAGAGCATTTCACGTCAGGGAGACTCCAAAGTCTTGGGCTTCATGGTTCGCTCTCGAATGAATTAGCAGCCTTTGATAGAACTCCCATAATTCTATGAATCTCATCATTTTTCGGCAAACCTCTCATAATCACTCTTAGCAGTGTTTCCTCTATTCCTTTTCTCTTATGCTCTTTAGTAGGCATGGATTTAACCAGCCTACGCACCTCCATTCTGAGACTATTTCTGAGTTCAGGATCCAATAGTCTGCCTCCTGTCCCTGAGGGCTCAGAGGTTTTTGTGTTTACATACCATGAATAACAAATGATTGAAACCGCATGACTTAGGTTTAGAATTGGATACCCTTCCCAAGTTGGAATCGTAACTAGAACATCGCAAATTGCTAGCTGCTCGTTAAGCAGGCCCTTGCCCTCGGGACCAAATACGATTGCTATCCTGCCATCGATATTTGATACTCTCCTTGGTATTTCCTCAGGGAGTAGGAAATGTCTAACTGACGTTTTCTCCCCATCTTCCCTCTTTCCAGACGTTCCAATTACAAGTGAGCAATCTGATATTGAATCCTCAATTGTTTTGAAAATCCTTGAACTGTCTATAACTCGTTGAGCATTCTTTGCTCTATTCCTAGTTTCCTCTGACCATTGTCCATCTTTACCTATAATCCTAAGATCAGAAATACCAAAATTTAGCATTGTTCGAGCTACTGCACCTATATTACCATCATTTTCCGGGTTAACTAAGATGATAGAAATCTTTTCTGAAAATTCAGGTAACGAGTCCTTTCTTCGATCTCCCATATAGTTTCGAATAGGCCATAGGTGATGAGGAATGCGTTAATCGACTCTTCTCTGCTTGTATCGAGTAATGTATCCTGCAATCCAATTTCTCATGCGCTTATTACCCACGTCTGAAAATTCTGTAACAAGATGTTTGTTTGTTTCGAAATCATCCGTGAATTGATCTGGGTAGGTCTCGACAAGTCTAAGAGCCCTGGTCTTGATGAATGATGGCCTGATATTACCCATTTCACTCCTCCATTAATTTAACTTCTAGGGGAAAACCTTGCTCACGCGTACATACGACTTTTATCTTCCTGGGAGGATGTTGCATGCCTCTAGACCAAATTGCATGATTGACCGCCTCGTCAATCCATATCTCTTCCTCATCAGTCTTCTTCATGTGTCTTGCAACATGTTTCCTTACCTCTGCCATCGCCCTTTTGGCCCTATATGTCCTAGGTACATTCCATGCAGCGCGTAGTGGAATAGTCATTTCTTTAATCTCAGCCAACTAATCACCTCTGAAGTTTAGACCTTCGCCACATATGCCTCTTAGGGTGGGAGTTGGTCTTCCTGTTAGTTTTCATAACTACCCAAACTGGGACTCTCTTATTTTGTTTTGTAACTTTATTCAGACGCTTCTTCTTTGCAAAGGGTTTGTTTCTAGCCATAAAATCACATCAATATCTATTTAGTCCCGGGAANCGACTTTCTGCTTCTTTTCTGACTGAATGTGCAACTTCGTCCAGCAAACTCTGCCCCTTGGAGCTTAGAATCTTTCCTCGGCTTACCGTACCTGTTGCATTCATGGAATCTTCTAACAGTCCAGACTTTGAGAGCTGTTGCATAATCTTTCTAGCAATATTTCTGGAACCCGCCACGGCTTTGCTTTTTTTGACTCCACGATCTTTTGCGCCACCAAATTCTTGTGATATTCTATTTGTTCCAATTGGACCTTTGATGGCGACTTTTCTGAGTATAGACGCTGCCCTAGTATGCCACCAATCCTCCTGTACGGGAGGCCTTTCTCTGTGTGTCCCAGTTTTTACGTGGGGCGCCCAATCGGGTGCATTTATTCCATCATAGGAATGCAATTTTTCACTTAGACCAGAAATTAACATGTCTGCTGGAACGTCATAATACGTGGTCATAGCTTCACCTTGCGTGCGGGCCGTCCAACAGACCGTATTTAACCGTGATGTCACGGTTTTAGTTTTGAGGTGTGAAGGAAATATTACACTAACAAGCATTCAAAAATAATTGCATCTAGGAAATGGCGTGAAAAAATCACTATCAAAGAATCCGAACATGCTACGTACTATGGTCGGTACGGGCATGACTCTCATTATATTGCTATCATTTGCCGTATACTCTAACACTGTCAACTCTGAATACTACGAATATACGACAACTAATGAAGCCAAGTCAATGGAATTAAAGGAGGAAAATGAAGGATTTGCGGAATGGTTTTTCAGTACAAATGATGCTATTACATGGGTTAATTTCAGTGTCCAAAATGCTCCTCCGGGCTCTATTCTCACAGTTGTTTCGGAAGGAACAAACTGGTCACATTCCCCAAGTTTGGGCAATAGTGATCAAAAATATGTCTGTAATGAGCCAGATAGTGACTATTCCTCAATTATAGAAACCTGTGAATACAGCCGCACTCATTCGATGATTCTTGAGAATGGTAGCGGGATACTGCGTGGTAGAGTCTCGCTTGATCTACCCATCAAGGGTAAGGGATACTTAGAGGCCAATAGTGAAGAGAANGCTCAAAATGATGCTTATGAGCTCATAGATAAGGCAAAAATGGTAATTACCTGGAAAATTTCAATCCAAGAAAATGATGAAATAATCTCAAATGAGGGAATTTTAATTGAGTCTGAATTTTCGAGTCACGAGTTAGTAGAATTGAAACAATTTCAATTAGATCCATTCCAAGAAACCGTGTATAGTTTCTCTGCGCTGGTGGGTTGTTTTTTCTTAGTACTGGTAATTCCTCTAATGATCTACTTTTCTGCGAGATATAGAGAAAAAAGGAATGAGACCCTTCGTACCTCGNTAGAAGATGAATAGTTTACTCGATCGATTTTATATCCCTATCCGGCACAATGCCTGACTTAACAATCCTGACTAACCCCAAATTTACGAAATTTCCTATTGATTTAACTACCCTTTCATTAGCAGGAATAATTTGTTCCGTAAATGTATTTTCCATCTCATTAACGATTTCCAGTAAAGTATTACTCCCATCCATTAGTAACCATAATTTTGAGTTCATCTCGTCTAATTCCCTCTTGACTTTTTTTGGTGCATTCAAAATATTTGCAATTTTTTCTTCTATACGTGATAGCTTCTTTTTTTGGAAGATAATAACATTACCCGACTCCAAATGACGCCATTCTATCTCAACTCTAATTGGAATGATTTCATTTTCCATTTAGCACACTCCAGAATAACCATATTGCTGAAATCACGCCAAAAAAAACGAATACTCTTACTTTGTTTATATCTTCAAGAATATTCCTTGACCACCATGCGGCTACTCCTGATATCGACATTATGGTTAGAGCAATAATTAACCCATCAGTTAAGACGAGTGAGCTCACGATTATCTCCTCAACTTGGAAGTATTACGTACAATTGATTCAGCCATTTTTGTTAATCTTTCATTAATTGAATGATCAACCAATGTACCATCAGTATTGAATGCGTCTTTGATATGAGGGACCGCAATCTGTTCTGGTGCAACCCAACCATGAATCCACCTAGCTGCAATTCTCATATGGTTGAGAGTGTTATTGCTAGATTGCCCGCCNAGAGTGCTTATCAGTCCGAATACTTTTCCTGATGTATGTTTTGAATACAACCAATCTAAACTATTTTTCATTACTCCACTCATGGTTCCATGATATTCTGGACTAGAGAGAATAAAGGCATCTGCAGTAGTAGCCAATTCTTGGAAATCTTTGACGTTCTTATCATCCCAGGATCCATCTGCCCCCACTAATGGAAGGGGCCTTTCTCCATGATCCCAAATCTGGACCTCAGAACCTAGTTTTTCGCATTCGTTAAGAGCTAATTCCAACATCCTTCCATTAGCGGAATTAAGATCATATGTCCCGCAAATTCCCANTATTGTCAGTGGTTCATTCACGGCTCTAAGAGGGGGTACTAGACTTAATAGTCGCCTTTAACAAGACTTGCGAACTCTTATTCGGCATGTATTTTGCCGTAATGGTNGTGGAGGACCAGGTTTCTGAGAAATTAGTCGAGGCGGCAAAGTTTGCTGACTCTGGAAAATTTTCCGAATCTCTAAATTCTTACCTACAGGCAATTGAATTAGATAGTAACGATCCTAGGNCCTGGTACTGTCTAGGAGTTGTACATCATCATTTGGGGAATATGGACGAAGCAGTGACATCTTTCCAGAAATCGGATGACTTGTTTCCAAATCATGGAGCTACATTAGCAAATCTTGCGATATTACTCGAAAATGGAGATCCAAGAGCAGCCTCTGAATACGCAACAAAAGCGATAATTCATTTCCCTGATAATTCAAAATTAGTGGATTTGGCAAAAGCCCATCCTCCNGTAACTTCACCTAACTCAAAACTATTCATTGAGGCCAAACCAATAATTGTTGAATCAGATGACGAGGAAATACGGTCTTTCACTGCTAGTGACTCAATTGATGGTAAGTCTTCAGTAATCGCCACGGCTGAGTCTCTCACAAAAACAGGTGATCACTCAAAGGCTGTTTCTCTCTGGAAAGGGCTGCTTGAGGGTTCTCCCGATTCTCCCGAGGTATGGAGGGGACTTGCCTCGGCTCTCGACTCGGCTGGTTATTCAGATAGAGCCAATCAATGCCGAAAGAGAGCAGAATCCATAGATTCTTCTTTGGAAAAAATCGAAAAAGTTGTTGAGGAAAAATCCGATCCAACTGAAAAATTACTTGTAGCAGCCGAATCGATAGGACAAATTGACACAAGCATAGATCAAGATCGAGGAGACTTAGACCAGTCCGTAAGTTGGTATAATATGGCCATCAATCTACTCAATGAAGGTAAGAATGATGAAGCTATTTCTACATTTGAAAAAAGTATTGGTGGGTGCCCAAGTNGTGAAGTTGAATTGAAAGTCAAGGCTCACAACGGGAGGGGGAATGCATTATACAATTCAGGGAGATATTCTGAGAGTGTTATTGCATACCACACTGCAATTTCCTTGGATCCTCAAAATGTTTCTGCGAAGACGCTGTTCAATATGGGCTCGTCATATGCTGCAGTTGAGATGTTTAATGATGCAATAAAATGCTTTACTCAATCATTAGAAAGAGGCCTGGACAAAGAGCAGTCAGAACTATGTGAAAAACAAATTAGTAGATGCAGGCTTCTATCTAGAGAGCANAGTAAAAGACAAGCTAAGTCATGATTCAGCTTCTATGGACACACAAACCGATTTACTAGTAGGTGTATTGCTGTAATCAGCTACACTATCCAAGGGTATTAGAACGTTCGATTCTGGAAAGTATGTTGCGACATTACCATCCGGAATATCATAGCTCACAATTCTCCATCCTTCTGACCTTATTTTCTTCTCCTTGAATTTAGAGGTAATTGTTACTAATTGCATTTGGAAGAAGCCGCCCTTTTCCATATCATTTTTTGACATTAGTACAATCCTCCTTCCACCTTGAATTCCTCTGTATCTATCATTTGTTCCAAAAATCGTCGTATTATACTGATCATGTGACCGAATAGTCATCATCACATATTCATTCTCAGAGGCAGAAATTGATTCCAAATTATGTACAATAAAAGTTGCCTTTCCTGTCTCTGTCTCAAATATTCGATAATCCCTAGGTGGGTTCGGCAAATAGAATCCACCATCCTGTCTACACCTCTCATTATAACCTTCAAATCCTGGGACTACTAACTCAATTTTCTGCCGAATATTATCGTAATGTTCAGTAAATAAGTCCCAGTTAATATCATGTAAATTTTCATAATTTGCAATTGATTTTGCAATTCCCACAATTATAGCAACTTCAGATCTCAAGTCGGGGCTTGCAGGGTTAGCCCCGCCAACAGACTTGTGCACTATGCCCATTGAGTTCTCTACTGTGACAAATTGCTCACTCCCTCCAGTATGATCAGTCTCAGTTCTCCCGAGACATGGTAAAATCAAACCTACTTTACCTGGAATTAGATGAGATCTGTTTGGTTTAGTTGAGATGTGAACNGTTAAATCACACTTTCTTAGAGCATTTGCGGTATAATGAGTATCCGACATAGCNGAAAGAAAATTTCCTCCCATAGAAAGGAAAATCGAAGATTTTCCAGCATTCATCATTTTCACGGACTCTACAGAGTCATATCCCGAATTTTCTATGGGTTTAATCCCAAACACCTCTTTCAATGATTTTTGAAAAGATTCTGAAGGATTATGATTTATTCCGACTGTCCTATCGCCTTGCACATTTGAATGTCCTCTGACAGGACAAAGGCCTGCACCCTTCCTCCCTATATTTCCATCAATTAGCAGCAAATTCGTAATTTCTTGTATTGTAGCAACTGAGTTTTTATGTTGAGTTAGTCCCATCGCCCAACAACAAATAATCGATTTAGCCTTGGAAATTATCCTGCCGATCCTGACAATTTCTTCTTTAGAAACGCCGCTAGATATAGCAATATCTTTCCACTCAGTACCCTCTACGTTTTCTTTGTAATCTTCAAAGTTAGAGGTGTATCTCTGAATAAATTCTGAGGGCTGATTCCTTTCTCCAATCAAAACCTTCGCGAAACCCCTAAACAATGCTTGATCACCATTTATTTTCACTCTAACGTGTTCGTCAGCGATATTAGTTCCAGTCCCTAATATTTCAAACGGATTTTGTGGGTGCTTGAAATTCACCATCCCCTTTTCTATCAGTGGATTAATGCTTATTATTGAAGCCCCAGATTTCTTTGCATCCCTTAATGCAGTCAGCATTCTTGGGTGATTAGTGCCTGGGTTTTGACCTACAACAATAATTAAATCAGCGTGTTCGAAGTCATCGAGTTTCACAGTTCCCTTGCCAATACCGATCGATTGTGTTAGTGCCACTCCTGATGACTCATGGCACATATTGGAACAATCTGGGAGGTTATTTGTTCCAATACTCCTCGCCAGTAACTGCCAAAGGAATGCCGCCTCGTTGCTAGTCCTACCGGAGGTATAGAATATTGCTTCATTCGGTTCCTTTATTGAGGATAATCNTTCTCCAATCAANCCATATGCATCTTGCCAAGAGATTTCCTCATATCTTTCGCTACCTTCCTTGATAATTAGTGGGCTTGTAATCCGCCCTCTACTGTTTAGCCATTGATCTGATTTTTTAGATAGCTCAGATAATTTCCATTTTGACCAAAATTTAGAGTCTGCCCGTTTTTTTGTAGCTTCGTCAGCGATAGATTTAGCCCCATTTTCACAGAATTCTGCAAACGATCTTTTATGATCGGGATCAGGCCATGCACACCCAGGACAATCGAAACCAGAAAATTTGTTAACCTTAGAAAGGGTTGTTACTGATCTTATAACGCCCATATTAGGAATGCTATGTTTTGCAGTTGAGATTATCGCAGGTATGCCAGCAGCAGATTTACCAGTCCTTTTGATCGTCGGAGCTACTTTTTCGAGTGGAGAAGTCTCATTGGCCTTGGTCCTCATGGCATTATACCCAGTATCCTACATTTCAATATAGTGAGAACAATAGCAGAAAAAATTGTTATCATTATTTCTTTAAAGGTTACAGTTCAATTCTTCTGGCGCCAGAATAGATGTTTAGTGAATCTATCTTGGCAAAACATGCGAGAGTTAGACCATATTCTTTTGCCAAATCAACAGCCAATGTGCTAGGAGCCCCAATTGCAATGATGGCTGAAAAGCCCGCTCTAATTGATTTTTGAACTAACTCATATGACGCTCTACCAGAAACTATTACAAATCCATGAGCGAAGGGCATATTACCTTGAAATATATGCGAACCAACTAATTTATCCATAGCATTGTGCCTCCCAATATCCTCAAAAATATGCATCAAAATTCCATTAATATCGAAGCTAGCACATGCATGGGAACCACCTGTTTTTGAGAAAAGGCCTTGATAATCCTCCATTGTGTTAATGCAATTGTTTATGATATCGACAGGGATTTTTAATTCCTCTGAAACTTCGGGATATTTCATTTCCATAAACCCTTCAGTGGTCATCCTGCCACAAATGCCACATGCCGATGTAACTGTACTGGTTCGGACGTGTATAGAGGGGTCAAAGGTTGCAGTATGAGACAGATTAACTAAAACCTCTTGTTCACCTACATCAATATCTTCTATATCACTAAGCTCGTGAATAATACCTTCTCCGTACAGGAAACCTGTAACTAATTCTCTATCATTTCCAATTGTTCTCATTGTGATTCCTAAATTGTGTGTTGTTTCATTATGATCAATTATTGAGATTTTGAGTGATCTTTCAGACGCGATTAAGTCAAAATCCCTTATCCGACTTCCGTTTGAAAGCCGATAAATCTCTCTTCTCTCCGAACCCTCCATGCTATTAGGAGACATTCATGATTGATATGTTTGATGTGTATTCAAGCAACTGTTGAAATATAACCCTTCAATCATCTTGCCATGAGTCTATTAGGCGGCGAAGGTTTCTCACTTCCTTTGGTTTCCGAAACAGAAGTTGTTGACGTCATACTCAATTTTTCTGATTCAGCTAAACTAGCTTTGGTCGAGAGTATGAATGGTGATGAAGAATCACACGTCTTGGTAATTAGTGCACAATCTGGAGGGTGTTCAGGCTATCTCTATGAGATGAAGATCGTTGAAGATCCCAAAGATGAGAATTTTCAAAGAATTGATGTATCGGGGATTGGAGTTTTGGTGCATAACAAGGATAGTGCATTACTTAGCGGCATTAATGTAGATTTCAAGGATACAATGATGGGTGGTGGATTCCAAATTTCAAATCCAAATGCTGACAAATCTTGTGGATGCGGACAATCATTCGGCTGAGGTTGTTCATTGCGAGTTTTGCCCAACATGGATTCAATTTCTTTTCATAGGAATGACTGTATTTCTCTTATCAGTGGAGCAGACAAGATAAAAATTCTCGATAGGTCTGTATCTAATAGTCTGGTGAGCTTCAATAATAAGGAATTTAAAAAAGCATTATTCTGTAACACAGCTGGAAGAATAGATGATTTTGCATTAATTTGTCCAATTGATGATAAGATTCTGATGATCTCAAGTGATGAGTTTTGCACTGAAACAAGGAGTAAGTTAGTCGAGGGAATAGGTTGGAATGAGGAGTTTGAACTAAGAGATGCAGTGGCCGCAATCTCTCGCTTCACAGTAATTTTGAGCCAATCTAAAGCATTGTCAATTTTTGGGATTAATGAGATTAAAGATAATGCCATGGAAGAATTTGGTGATATGATAATTTTGGTCACCAAGATAGAAGGATTAGTGATGTTGGATATTCTATGTCAAAAAGGCTCGACCGATACTTTATTGTCCTTATTTGAAAGGTCTGATATCAACCTGATTGACGAACAAAAGTGGAATTTGATAAGGGTGAAGCTAGGTATAATCGATATCGAAGATGCAAGAGGAAATTTGCCTTGGGAAATCGGACTCGATAAATTGATTACTAGGGGAAAAGGATGCTACCCTGGTCAGGAGATACACGCAAGGATGGATAGTCGTGGAAATAAAAATAAGACTCTTGTTAGAGTAATTAGTGATAAAAAAATAGATGTAGGAAAATTAAGGGTTGATGGTTTTGGTACAATAAATATCACATCTTCATTTAGTGAAAATGAACTATGTTATTCTCTGGGAATTTGCAAGGATATGCCTACAGGGAAAATAGAATTATCATTGGATGGCTCAATACTTAACATTGAATCTATTCCGATTTCTTGAATACTGCTTCAAAATCTTCATCGGCATCTATCCATTCGTTCAGTGTTGCAATAGGGACTAATCGTAATATGCCTACATCCCTATTAAAAAGGTATAAATCAGGATCGAAAACATCTATCATTTGTTTCTGGAAATCTCTTTTCACAGATTCACCTCTATTCCTAAAGAATATTACTTCTACTGTGATACCTATTATTGTGGCCGTGTAGAGAACAACGAGAACACTGATTGAAAATGGAACCGGATCCAAAAGTAAATCCCCGGTTCTTATTTTTGAACCATACATTAGTTGTCTAGATAGAAGGAAAATCAGTCCAACACCTACCCAAGGGCCCAATTTTTCATCTACATATGAATCCATAGGAATTATTCTCCTATTTGTCGGGTCGGCAAAGGTTAGAGAGCTTTCTGTTGCAGCCCTAATTACAGAAATTGCTGAAACGAGAATAATGTATACTCCCGCGCTTAGTAATAACACATTAAATGAACTAGTGGGGAAGTAAGAAACGATTAGGTAAGCAAATAAGCCCAAGAAAACAGTCGTTGGCATTCTATGAATTGATTCTAGTGCCTTACCGAGTTGCTTTTTACCATCATGCAATTTAGGAATTCCAATTATTTCCCATCGAGTATATCTCTGGATAATTTTAGCAACTGTTGCGAGTATTTTCTTTTCAATCAGAACCCACTCAAGAAGTCGAAGCAGTGGCATCATAGGGATGGTGATTATAGCAGCAAATATGCCCACAAATGGCCACAAAATAAGACTAGGGAAAAGGAGGAAATGTTGTATTCTAAGTCTATTTAGTAAATCTGACTCAATTCTCGACTGTCTGTCTGAACTGACATGTACCTTCCTAGCTTCGGCATCTAGCTCTCCCCTATATCTAGCCAGAGGCATTCCAGCGTCTAAGACTCGACGTACTTTTTCCCTGTAGTGTTCATGTTCTGGCTCTATCCCCACCCACCACCTCCATGCAAACGATACTGGGAGCGCAAAAAAAACTGGAGATACTAGAATTAGGATCGAGGTGATCATAGCCTCAGTATCGTCGACCATGCCATCGGGTAGCTATCAATGCCAATAATGGAACGGTTTCATTTAGAGTAATTGTTTAGTTATAACGTGTTTTCATACAACCCAGAAACTACATCCCAATCTACAACGTTCCACCATGAATCGATATAATCTCCACGACCGGGTCCAAATTTTTTGTAATATGCGTGCTCCCATACGTCGATACCTAGTATTGGTACGCCTTCCCCCGTCATTAGAGGGTTATCTTGATTTGGAGTAGAGCATACAGTTAACTCGGCACCCGATACACAAAGCCAGGCCCATCCACTACCAAACCTAGTCATTGCAGCATTCTTTACCTGATCTTTCATTTCTGAAAAAGATCCAAATTGATCATTAATCGCATTAGCTAGGTTACCCCGAGGCTCACCTCCACCAGATGGGCTCATTATTTTCCAGAATAGTGAGTGGTTCCAGTAACCTCCCCCATTATTCCTTATTGCAGGATTGTCCATTCCCTCAATCATTATTTCCTCGATAGATTTTCCTTCATGTTCAGTACCTTGTACAGCTGCATTTAGATTGGCAGTATAACCTGCATGATGCTTTGAGTGATGCAGCTCCATTGTCTGGCTATCAAGGTGTGGCTCCAAGGCGTCATAGTCATATTCTATTTCTGGTAATTCAAATCCCATACTAATTCGCCTTCCAATATGGGGTTCTTATTTTCAAACCTACGTTTGTTCCCGCTCAAAATATTGATGCACAAGTTCTTGTTGAAGTGATCATGGGAAGAATAGCAATTACAGATGGAATGTCGGAAAAAGCGGTCTCAATTTTACTAAAAGCAGGCCATTCAGTGCAACAAGAACATTATTCTGAAGACCAGATTCTTCAAGGAGCTTTATTAGATTATGATGCTGTTGTAATACGTAGTGCGACTAAACTTTTCAAGAAAGAAATAGAAGCTTCTTCTAGTATCAATCGAGGTATTGGATTTATTGGTAGAGCCGGCGTTGGTGTCGATAATATCGATATCGAAACGGCTACAAATCACGGAATTTATGTGTGTAACACTCCTACTGCTTCAACAAGAAGTGTAGTAGAATTGACCATTGGACATCTCATCGCCTCTTCTAGACATATTACGTCAGCCGACAAATCACTAAAAGGGGGACTCTGGGAAAAAAAGAAATTCAGAGGCACTGAGATCGGTGGGAAAAATCTAGGGCTAATTGGGTTCGGAAGGATTGCTAGAGGCGTGGCAAATGTCGCTATTGCTTTTGGCATGGAAGTACATATCTTTGATCCATTTATTTCTGATACACCTGAAGGAATAGTAGTCCATGAGAACATTGAGGATCTTTTTTCATCTTGTACACACATATCCATTCATTGTAATCTTTCAGAGGAAACCAAAAATCTTGTTTCTTTAAACTTGATATCATTAATGCCAGGAATAGGGGCGGATGGAGTTGAATGTGGCAATCATATTGTTAGCTGTGCTAGAGGGGGAATTGTGGAAGAAAACGATGCATTAGAAGCACTTGACTCAGGAATACTAGCATCTTTGGCACTTGATGTATTCGAAAATGAACCTCTTGGTGATAGCCCCCTTCTCTCTAGAATAGGTTTTCATGGAACGCCGCACATAGCAGCATCAACTATGGAAGCACAATCAAGGGTTGGAACAGAAATGGCGAACCTACTTCTAGAATTTTTAGATTCTGGGAAGCCAGGGGCTTCCCTGAACGGTATGCAAATCTAATTAGTGAGATTGATATTATGCATTTCCTGCAAAACAGTAGAGAAAATTTCCAAGTCGCTAGGAATTTCTACATCATTTATTGGTGATTTTAGTGAAAGTGATGAGTCTTTTTTTAATTTCCAGATCATTGAATTAAAAGAAATTAATTGCTCTGTTACTTCATTCAAATTGCCAAATCCGTCAAGATTGCAACCTTCAGGGAGAATGGGGAACTCTCTTACATCTACAGAACTATGTCCGTACAGGATCGTCGACAAATAATGAGTGAAGAATGGACATATTGGCGTAAATGCACTCAATAGATCTCTGAATATTCTGTGCAGGGTCCAATTGCTTGATTTATCCCCATTATATAATTTTGATTTTGCCATTTCTAACCAATGACCGGGGAAAATACCAGTTCCAAATTTTTTGATATTCTGTGCTGCAGTATAGATGTCAATACCTTTCCAGGCATCCTCAATTATTTTCATTGTCTGTTGAAACTCTGTTAGGATCCAAGCGTCCTCTACATTCAGTTCAGGAGGGTTTTCGAAATTTTCAGGCGCTTCGAATTGACTTGCAAATCTTGCTATATTGAATATCTTCGTAAGTACGCCGTAGTATTTCGTCTCAATTTCTTCCGGATTAATATGGAAATCGTCTCCTACCTGTGCGTCACACGCCTTCCAAAGTCTAAAGCACTCACTCCCAATTTTATTAGCCCTAAGTGTAACCTGCTTCCCATCTGAACCTCGAATCTTCCAACTGCCAGTCCTTCCTCCTGCCCCGCATTCTAACACGCTATCGGCATCTATTCCATTACCCAATGATTTCGACATTTTCCGCCCCCAAGGATCCATTCCAAGGCCATCTACCCAAATGTTCTCAAAACCCGGCTTATCTAGCAGCAATGTACTCTTTAGTAGAGTATAATATAGCCAAGTTCTAACGATTTCCTTACCCTGAGGTCTTATTGATGTAGGAAATGAGCGAGAAAATAGCTCGTCATCTCTCAAATATCCCGAAACGAAAAGATTTGAATTTGAAGAGTCCATCCAAGTATCAAACACCTTATCCTCAGAGGAAATTTTTCCTAAGGATCCTTTCATTTCGGCGTAGCTCCCGACATATTCCTTAGATTCTCTGTCGAGTACCTCTGAACCTTCGGGCGGACTATCTTTCCAGGGTTGGACATACTTTCCCTTAGGGGGGACGATTACCATCGAGCCATCTTCTGAGTACCAAACAGGAATCTCTGTATGGTACCATCTCCTCCTACTTATTGGCCAGTCGATAGATATCCCTTCCATCCAATCATGTAAATATTGACGATTTCTTTCTGGTATAAATCGAGTTTCGTCGGAGAGTTCACTAAGTCTGTCGATTATATGCGTCTGTTTGACATACCATTCTTTCAAGAGTATGATTTCAACAGGATTCCCGCCCCTTTCACTAACGGGCACATCTTGTTCTTTCTCGACAATAGATGTTATTTTCCCAGCTGCCTGCAATATTTGGATTGCCTCATTCCTCGCCTCTTCGACCGTCATTCCCATTAGGGGGCCTGAAATTTCAGTCATTTCCCCATTGAGATCAATTGCTACAAAGGGACTTAATGCTAATTCTCTGAATATCGATACATCATTCTGGTCGCCAAAAGAACATACCATCAGAACACCAGTTCCAAATTCCATCTTTACTGAGTGGTGGGTCATGATTTCAACAGTTTTAGATCGCCCCTCGACTTGGATTGGCAAAATAGCCTTCTTCCCTATCAAATGACGGTATCTTTCATCATCAGGATGAACTACTATGACGCCACAAGCACAAATCATCTCGGGCCTTGTCGTTGAGATTAGCAGTTCTCCGCCGTCTTCAATCTTCCATAAAACATCGCATAACCTTGTTTTTCTTTGTATTCTCTGCACCTCTGCATCGGCAATAGTAGTAGCTTCTTTTGGATCATATATATTCGGCCTTAGATCTTCTATAATCTCACCTCGCTTAAACAGATCGACAAAAATAGATTGTGAAATCGCCCTATATTCAGGTGAGTCTGTTAAGTATTCATTTTCATAATCGCAGGATAATCCGACTCTCTTAGCTGTATTCCTCATTGCTTTTGTATACTCCTCTATTGTTTCTCTACATAGATCTAGAAATTCACCTCTTTCGTAAGACCTCATTTTCTGGCCGGTTTTCTTTTCTACAGTGAACTCTATATTGATACCGTTCCTATCTACGCCCCATGGAAATTTTACCTCCTTGCCCAATAGTCTCTGACTTCTGGCTATCACATCTATCATGCTGTATTGAGCCACTGCCCCTATGTGCCATGTTCCGCTAGGATAAGGTGGTGGAGTATCTATTACGAAAATCTCTCTCTTGGTTTTGGGGTTAAATGCGTACCTATCAGGGGAATCAGAGTTTTCAAAATGCTCTAATTGAATTTTTTTTTCAAGGTCGACGCTCCATCGCTTATCTGTTATTCTGGGCTCTCCCATTAAGACCGCCAAATGAGCCGCAATCAAGTATCTTCTTGACCATTGTCATACGATTGGAAAACATATCTGTATGAATCAACTTTGCCGAGGGGTTGAAGGTGCGCCTTTTCACGTAACGTATGGAAGCGCATGGGCAAGCCTAGTTCTCGAAGCACGATTCGCGAAATTCTTTCTACTAAGTTTGATGTCTTTAGGTCTAATCTATCAGGAATTACTTCTACTAATCTTACTAGTTCTGTTACTCGATTACCAAACAGAATAAAGAGGAGGCTGAGAGACTCTGAAAGCACATCTATACTAACTATGTTTCCTGTTTTCGCTGTAGTTACCTCACTCCTTTTTACTCTGTTCATTCTTCCCCACTCTGGTGTTTTGGATTGCAGGGANGGATTTGACAACCCCGACCTTTGCAATGAAGAGTCTGCACTAAACGTAAATGGGGATTTGGAGGTTTATCTTCCGACCGATAGTGATCCCTANAGTGTTAAGAATCTCATTGCCGAGGTAGAGAGGGATTGGACTACCAACGTCATGGTCATATATGTGGAGTCGTATAACTACAACGTTACACAAATTAATATTCTCGATCAAATAGATTCTGTGGAGAGAGAAATCAACAACTTCCCCAATGATGGAGGAGTGAATGACAATGTCATTTATGTTCTATCGATCTCAACAGTAATCAAAGAAGTGAATTCTAGCGGAGGGCGCGTCGTCAAGGCTTTCTTCTCAGGTCTGGCGGAAGCGACCAATAATCAACAGCTTTCTGATGAGATAAACGAAACTATCGATGCCCAGAGTGATATCATAGGTAACTACGCTATACCTGACGAACAACAACGAGTAGATCAAATTCTTCAAGAGATGCCTCAAAACGCACTAGATAAATTAGTTAGAGATGTAGGAACTGAGACTGAAGAAAAGGCGTTTCGATGGAATCGAGCTGTAATCATAATTGGAATAGCTGATGAGACTGGAGATAAAACTGTAGGAGATATTGTAGAGGAAACCCAATCAAAAATTGACACGATTGCTCTTGAAAACAGCTGGGGAGTTCCCGATCAACAAGGAAAGTGCGATGATCAGGATAATGTATTGTGCCTCAGGATGACATTAACAGGGCCTGCTCCTCTAACTAATGCGGTTACTGAAGAGTCGTTCAAATTATTCTGGCAGGTTTTTCCCGTTGGTGTCGTTGCTGTNGCACTTGGTCTGTTTTTATTCCATTGCGACCTACTTCAGACCGGTAGAATTCGTTTTGTTCAGGGCGTCAAGGTCGTAATTATCTCCGGTCTGCCAACACTTTGTGCTGTTTGGGTGACCCTGGGCATGATTGGCCTGATGGATTATGAGGTGACTATGACAGTAATATTGGTTGGCCCAATTGTTCTAGCTTTGGGTGTATCATATGGATTACACATAACAAATAGATATGCTGAATCAAAGGGCACTCCTCATGAGAAAATGGCTTCTGCATTGAATTCTACTGGAAGGGCGGTATTCTTATCGGCAATGACCACGATAATCGGGTTCATTTCTTTGACATTTGCCCCCATGAAACCAATTCAAACTGTAGGTTGGGCTTTAGCCGGAGGCATAGTNGTTGTTTATATTATGACTATGATCATGGTGCCTAATCTGACAATTCTATTAGATCTGAAAAAGCCATCACATCCGCCTCCGAAAGTATTCGTTGCAGCCGTAAATATGCCAGTTAAATGGTCAAAGGTAACATTGACACTATTTCTCATATTAATGTTAATCTCTGCGGGATATAATAGACAGAATGTCGAAGAGAACATAGATCTCCTCAAAATGGCGCCCAATGAAGTTGAAGCTGTCCAGAAAATGGATGTTTATTCACAGGAATTCGAAGCAGGACAGCCAGGCTTCCTTCTTGTTGAGGCGGATATTAGAGCAGAGCCCGAGTTAGGAATTAGCTCCATTACTGCTGAACACCCATATGCCAATCTCGAGGGGATCGAAAACTTAGAAATTAGATGTAATGATGTAGAGAATGCCACTGCCGTTTCCATCGTATTTCTAATGAAGGCAATAGCTGTAGGNGTAAATGTTTCTGGGACACCGATAAATGATATTATTGAGGATACGCCATTACCCGAGCCAATTAAGGAAATAGCGGAATTGATTTTCGATAGAGAACAAGCGGGAAATGTCTCATTCTGGACAATTTTAGATACCTTGGATGCACAAGAAGACGATGGTGGGCGACAAATACAAAATTTCCTCCTCTATGTATTTTANAATAGTATGACTGAGGAGATGAGGGAACTTTTCATATCTCCTGATTATCAACGCACTCTAATCTATATTGATATGCCATTTATGGATGTGAAGGGCACCGAAAAGACTGCCACACAGATAAACAACTGGGCGAAGGCTGCAGGAAATTCAGAGAACCCAATTTCCGTCCTTGGGGACAAACTGATAGGTGTAGCCTCTGTTACAATAGAGGTTAACAACCTTATTGTTGGATCGCAATGGACGTCATTAGCATTCGCACTCGGATTTACAATTCTTACTTTGGCCTTGGTCTTCAGAGATATCAGGTATGCCCTCCTCACTACGGTCCCAGTTGGTTTTACCGTTGCGATGCAATGGTTGGTCATGGATTCTGGAGGAGTATCACTTTCACTTGTCACCGTAATGATTGGNTCCATACTTGTAGGTGTAGGTATTGACTTCTCTATTCATATTGCAAATCGCGTAAAAGAATTGGGTGGCACTATTGATGCTATACGAACATCTTGCGCAAGTACTGGGATGAGTTTATTCGAGGCTACCACCGTAACAGCTGCNGGATTAACCTGTGCATATGGGATACCTATTGAGGCAATTACGCCTTTCGTTACTGTAATAATCATACTACTGATAATNGCCGCATTATCAGCTCTTCTACTTCTTCCGGCNATATATTCATTCATGGTTACTTCGAACATAGGCCTTACAGGTGGAATGTCAGCGATGGTCAAGTCCGCAGGACTTAATCAAGANATTATGAGTGATAGAAGCGAGCGTATCGATTCTCCGGTTACTGCTAAAAATTCACATGATGCTTGGTAAGGAATATTGATTTGCCTTGCCATTACCANTCAAGTCATGACAAGTTATTGGCTAATGAAGAGCGAACCCCATGTTTACTCNTGGGAAAATCTTGTTGATGATGGCTCAACNCACTGGGACGGNGTTAGAAATTANCAAGCTAGGAATATAATGAGAGATGAAATGAANCTAGGCGACAAAGTNNTATTCTACCATTCAAACTGTAAACCNCCNCACGTNGCTGGNGTNGCCAGAGTCTGNAANGAATCATATCCAGATTTCACCGCTANTGACCCNACATCAAAATATTTCGACCCAAAATCAANTCANGAAAANCCACGCTGGATGATGGTNGATATNGAATCTCTAGCNGNANTANAAAATATTAGNTTACCCGATTTAAGGNAAAATNANGATCTCNAAGGAATGCCGCTANTACAAANGGGTCAGAGACTATCAGTACANCCTGTTTCAAAAAAACAATTNGAAATAATTTGNAAAATGGGTGGCCTAACAGAAATNCCCANTTGATGGGCGTGTCCTNGGTGGACGCTCGTAATCAGAAAGAANAGAACGTAGGTTTTCTCCGTCCCGCAATCCCAAGGCATCCAGCATCCCCGGTCGGGCTGCTCGCTTCCGCGCCTGACCTGGTTCCCGGGCATAAGACGGTCGCCAATTCCTTCCGGAATAGGCTAGAGCCAACCTGGATCTCTTGGGGGCGAGACATCTTAGTCAACCTACGAATTCTCAAAGATCCGGTTGCGCCGCCCTCGGACTTCGGGTCACCATTTTCGACGATTTGTGAATAATAGAGCACGTCAACTCCCCCCCTAGCCCGACATTTGGGTAGCGTACACAGATATCAACCTGACCAGCATCATGATTCGTACTTAGAGGGNCATCCGGTTTGTATTTCGCTAGAGTTTATAGTCCAAATATCTCCGATTGATTGGAAATAACCCCTTACTGCTATTGTTTTCCCTTCATCAAAACCATCAGGAACTGGAGAATTAGTAAAATCGATAATTATGCTAAAATTTATTCCCTCAAGGATAAATACCATTTCTTCGGAGTCTATAGAACCATCAGAGACTACCCCTCTGACAAATACATCTTGCCCTTCAAAGTCTGTAGGATCGGTCATTATGTCGTCAACCGTATACTGAATTTCNGGATTGACGCTTATCATCATTAATGCGAATACAACAAAAGAAGCTCCAAAGACTATTGAAAGCCTCTTCATCCTCGTTAATCCCATGTACCGTTCTCTTGGCTCTCGTCTAAATGTGTTTGTATCCTACGGCTTCGGAGATAGAGGAAAATCCTGATTCTTTGACCCGATCTTTCAATCCTTTGACAATCGATGATGTTACAGAGGGGCCATTGAATACCAAAGCCGAATATATTTGAATTAAAGAGCTCCCAGAAATTATTGCTTCCCAAGCACTATCCTTGGAGTCGATTCCCCCAACACCAATCACAGGAATTCGTCCTCGAGACTCATCGAATGACATAGAAATGACCTCTAGGGCTCTAGAATGGAGGGGGCGACCAGATAGTCCGCCATTATTCGCAAAGGCTTTCCTAGATTGCGTAGACAAGGGAGGTGGCCTTTTTACGGTTGTATTTGAGGCAACTATGCCGTCTATTCCATTTCTAATCGATATGCTGACTGTCTCTCTTAGTATTTCATCTGGGGAATCCGGTGACAATTTTACTAAAATTGGCTTTGTGGTCTCTTTCCGTTCTTTCAAACCGGTGCATGATTTTAGAATCGACTCCAAGTAGTCATTCTCCTGTAATTCACGCAAACCAGGAGTATTTGGTGATGATATATTTAGTACGAAAATATCAGCATACTCCCAGAGATGATCTAATGTTGCAGCATAATCATCTGCCGCTTGATCATTCGACACCTTCTTTGACCTTCCAATATTTGCCGCTACGGGTGAATTTGGCCATTTGTCAGCAGACTTCCTCTCGATCAACCTCTTTCTGACTTCTGATGCTCCTGGATTATTAAAGCCCATACTATTTACCAAAGCCCTATGCTTATTCGCTCTAAACATTCTAGGTTTTTCATTCCCTTCTTGGGGATACCTGGTCACCCCACCATACTCGCACCATGAGAATCCTAATCTAGACCAAGAGAGTAGCGCCTCTGCACCTTTATCGAATCCTGCCGCAAGGCCTAGAGGATGGCGAAATAAATTTCCAAACACTTCTATTGGCAGTTCAGGAGATTTGTAAAGACGATTGAGGATAGATCCGCCGACTGCACTTTCTCCGATTCTTGACAAGCCCCCGATGGAAATTGAGTGAGCTCTTTCAGAGTCAATAAGTCTCAAAGCGGGACTTGCTAACAGCTTCCATGCAATGCTCATATGCCAACGAAACAGACCAGTCCTTCAATCGTTATGGCTGTAATTATCAAATTGTAATATTTTNNTTACAATANTNGNTNATTCGNGTGGTTNCACGCACGCGCNNGCGCACGCGCGCGTTGNGTAANCANTTNCTCACCTATGTTTATACNGTGTGCGTTATGGGGTAAAAAATCGAGGGTTTGTTTGAAACTAGTNATTCTTGAATCGGGAGCAAAGGCTCGAACTATCAAGAAGTACCTCGGAAAGGGGTGGTTGGTGGATGCATGCAATGGTCATGTACAAGACTTGCCTTCCGGTAAATCAAAGGATGCCTCGAAAGCGATGTGGTCATCAAAGTCTGGAGAATTGCCAAAACCCCCATGGTCTTGGACGGAGAGAGCTCAACGTGTTATGGATAAGATAATANTTAAAGCGGAAAAAAACAACGTTTCAGAGTTTTTCATAGCTACTGATCCTGATCGTGAAGGTGAATTCATAGCTTGGAGGTTGAGTCACATTCTTTCTTCATTGGGTACAGTTCACAGAGTATCTTTCAACGAAATCACCGAAGAGGCGGTGTTGACAGCAATTTCGGAGCCAAGAGAAATTGACATGTCACTAGTTAATGCAGCAATTGTACGTAGGCTAATGGACAGGCTTGTAGGCTTTCGTTGTTCCAAGTTTTGCAGATCATGGAGATTGCGGTCTATGGGGAGGGTCCAGACCCCTACCCTTGGGTATATTGTAGAAAGGGAAGAGGAACGAGAAGCTCATACTCCCAAAGAGTACAATTCGGTCACCGTGATTTCGAATGGTGTTGATTGTAATGTGAGATTTCATGAATNNAATGATCCTGAAGCATGGGTTGATGATGATGGGAAGCATTTTCCAAATAGAACTTCAAATACAGAAAGAGCATCTAAAGTAAACGATTTGTTAAATGATCATAGGGAACTTANACTCCAAGATGTTAGGGCGTCACAAGTTAAGCGTAAACCTCAACCTCCCTTCACGACTGATACAATGCTTCAGAATTCTAGCTCTATACTTGGATGGTCCATAGGTAAAACCAGCACTGTTGCATCTTCATTGTACCAATCGGGACACATCACATACATCAGAACGGACTCAACCAGAACAAATGAAAATGCAAGGGCCCAGGTTCGCGATTATGTCAAAAACAAATTCGGCGAAGAATATCTCGGGGGCGGTGTCGGTGAATCTGGAAAGAAGAAAGGAAATGTACAGGACGCTCACGAGGCTATTAGACCTACCAATCCCAAAAATTCNTCATTAGATACTGAAGGTGATGAAAATGTTCTGTACAGACTAATCTGGTCTAGGTTTGCAGCTAGTCAAATGTCTAGTTCGGTTAGAGAAAGGAGGGCGCTCAAATTTTTCTGCCAGGATGTAGAAGAGGAAATTACCGGAACTTCTTCATGGAGAATACATTCTGGCTGGGAAGAGGTTTTTAGTTGGAATAAAAAAGACATTCAAACACAGCCTCCTAAGATCGGATTTAATGAAGGTGCTATTTGGACTATAGATAAAGACTCCATTCTATCTGTAGATTTCACAAAACCTCCTAGGAGGTTTTCAGAAAGTTCAATTATTCAGATGATGAAGAAAGACGGCATAGGAAGGCCATCTACTTATGTCACAACTGTATCAAAATTACAAGATAGGGGATATATAAGTAAGGAAGGTAGCTCACTATCGCCAACTAAAAATGGACGTCTATTATGGACTGAAGTAGCACCATTCTATAATAAGAATGAAGTTTATGGTGGTGGTTTATTTTCTTATGAGTTCACATCTCGGATGGAAGATAATCTAGATCACATAGAGAATGGCGATGCAGATGCTGCTGCTAAATGGGAACAATTCTCTACGATATTTAGACAAATCCATAATGATGCCCTAGAAAGGCGAAGAGAAAAACCCACATTAAGGCAACTTCAATATCTTGAAAGTGTTATGATTAGAATGGACGATAAGCAAAAAAAACAGATTATCGGGGAAAAAACGTTAGAGGAACTGTCAGGAGGGGAGGTCAGGAATATAATTGATAATTTAGGAGAAGATACGCAGTCTAACCTACCCCCAAGTGAGAAGCAAATAGCTGCAATAATACGATTATTGGATAGATTGAAATTAGATTATAAGGAATTCTTAGCTGATTTTGGGGCTAACGAAATTAGCGATTTAACCGGAGGGAGAAATGGCTCTGCTAGTGATGCAATAGGCAGACTAATAGAACTGGATCGAAACTCACCGGCAACCGAAAAACAGGTTAGTACTATTATCTCTATGACGGATTCATTATCCATGCCCATTGAGCAAGCGATGGAAGCAGCACGGACTGAATCTATCGAAACTATAACCAAATCAGATGCATCCTTACTGATATCAAATTTAAAAAAGACAATAAATTCTAACAAGCGGAAGAAAAAATAAGAATGGAGTGAGATCTAGATTTGAATAGAGATTATGATGTTATCGTTATTGGTGCAGGGCCGATAGGAGGTTATCTATCTAGGAGGCTCAACGAATTCGGCCATAGCGTTCTTTTAGTTGAGGAACACGAGCAAATCGGTAGACCTTTCCAGTGCGCGGGAATGGTAAATCCAGGAGCTATGTCACTAGTAGGTTTAGAAAATACCATACTTACTACGATATGGGGTGCCAATATACATAGTCCGGAGGGTAATATTGTATCAATAGGCAATCCTAAAATCGATCGAACGTACGCTGTCTGCAGGAAATTATTTGATGAAGCTGTCGTGATGCAGGCCATTTCTACGGGTACTGATTTACTATTATCTTCGAAACCTGTTAAAGCTACATTAATGGAAGATTGTGTAGAAGTAACAATCCTAAACGGTTCTGATGAGCAGAGATTCCAATCTAAATTACTATGTGGAGCCGATGGCGCTCACTCTTGGGTCAGAAGAAGGTTCAGGATGGGGAATCCCAGGGAGACAATGATCGGTTTTCAGGTAGAGGTGACTGGGTATTCGGGTGATGAAGGACTGCTTGACATGTATACCGGCAGCAGTATTGCTCCGGGATTCTTTTCATGGGCTATCCCGTCAGGAAAAACCACAAGAATAGGCACTTGGTCAAAAGCTAGCTTGATGGAAGGGACATCTAGTGAGCGCTTTTTAGAACGATTATTAGAAGATCCTAGGTTAAACACCCGATTCCAAAATTGTTCAGAAGTAGCAAGGTTCTGTGGTCCTGTGCCCAGTGGAATAGTTAGGCGCCCACTTAAGGAAAGAGTGGCTTTATTCGGAGACGCTGCCGGGATTTGTAAGCCTACTACTGGAGGTGGGATAGGGCCTGGTTTCAAACAAGTAGATATCTTAATGCCGGTACTAAGTGAATCGTTGAATGCAAATAATCTGAGCGAAACTACGATGAAAAGGATTTCTAATCTACTAAAGCCAATGCGTAAGAATCAGAGAAGGAAGAGAGCTTTGAGAGATGCTTTCCTAACAGAAATTGATGATTCTGAATTAGAAGAGATTTTTTCTGTTTGGGCTAAACCTGAAGTTACGCAATTAATTAATGAAATTGGGGATATAGAAAATCCAATCCCTCTTGGTATCAGAATGCTCAGGGAAGTACCAGAATTTAGAAGGCTTGCTGGTAGAGCAGCCAAAGCAGTGTTGTGGGGCTAATATGTCTCAATCAATTCAGAGGGTGAGGTATCCGCCCTTCGAACAGGGCCATATGGATGCAGGGTCCTTGCCGATAGTAGAAGCCATTGTAGATAATGGAGAGATGGAAATTCCAGATTTTAAAATTGGAAATGAAGATAGTTGGTTTGTCGAATGGAGGGGCATGTATGATGGCGATGAAAATATTTCAAAAATCGATAGTGGAGTTTCACTAGTTATTCCTAAGTTTATTTCTCGCTCAAGATCTGGATGGTACGTGGATCCTGATCCCCTACATAATCTGTCTAGAAGGCTTATTTTTCCTACAGTTACGCTAGTAATAATTTCATTATTTATCCATGCCATAGAACCTTGGTTACTTGATAAGCAAGTTATCTCTAACTCATTTGCTGGTTCAGTTAGTCTAGGGCCCTTGGATTATCCCAGATTGCTGTTATACTCCTTTCCACTGTTTTTAATGCCACTATTTTTCAGAACAATAGCTAATTTTAGGGACATGTCCAGACAAAACAAGATTATACGAAAGGAAATAGAAGCACCAGATATTTCTATAATTGAGGGAGATACACATATCAAAACTCATATATTGTCATATCCAGAATCATATGAACCAATACGAGCAAGAATTCAGGTAGGAGTGGCAGTACCTGAAAGGGATTCAGTGCTCGATATACTCGGAAGAAGGGAGGATAGCCAACCCTCGCCTGGGATGTCTACTAGATTACCAGGGAAACGCTTCGCAACAGTTGATGACGAGGGTATTGGCGTCGGAGAAGCCACTCCGATGCAATTGTCTACAAAGAGGAGCGTTATCTTGGAGCCTTTCAGAATTATGGCATCAGGAGATTGGCGTGGCATAGATAGTACTACTGAAGCGTTTGAACTATCCTTTCCCACTAAGATGTGGCCCGGTACAATCTATTCTTCCTTGATTGCTATACATTGGGAGTTAATAGTGGAGTTCTATGATGATTCTGGTGAGGTAATAAAATGGGTAAAACCTCTTACTGTTGGCCACTCAAAAGAGTCAATTCAGATTTCAGAAGCACCAGTTAGGAGTGGAAGGGCAGAATTGTCCAATTATTGATTGGCTAATAGAGGCCGAGTTTCGATAATGTTGTATTTAGAGTCTCTTTTGGCAGGAACATAACCTGCTTGGACGATTGAGTTTTTTAGTTCGATTATTGTTGCCTCTGTTTTCTTTGTTCCTGACGCGGATACAACATTTTCTTCCATCATAGTAGAACCAATATCATCAGCCCCCCCATTTAGAGCAATTTGAGCTACCTTAAGACCCATTGTTGGCCATGATGATTGTATGTGATCGAAATTATCGAGGAATAATCTGGATACTGCCACGTGTCTTAGGTATTCAACTGACCCCGCCCCTAATTTTTCCTTATTTGAACCCCTATTCATCCTTCCAAATGCATTGTTTTCCAACATCACAGGCCATGCAATGAACGAAGTGAATCCTGAATTTCCTGCTTGTATTGTGGATTTTTGCAATTCTCTAATTTTTTCCAGATGTTCAACACGATTTTTAATGGTCTCCCCGAATCCAAAAACGTTTGTCGCCGAGGTTACTAAACCAAGTTTCTGGGCCTCCCCCATTATTCTTATCCAATTATCCGAAGAACCCTTGCGAGGNGATATGTCAGATCTCACATTATCNACTAGCATTTCAGCNCCCCCTCCCGGTAGGCCATGAAGGCCAGCTGATTTGAACTTGGAAAGTACCTCTAAGGTGGATAATCCGGAAATTTCAGAGATTCCTTGAATTTCTATAGGCGAAAAACAATCCAAAGCAATATTCGGATGTCTTTTAGCGAGTTCGTGTAATAATTCTTCATACCACGAAATCGCAAGGTCAGGGTTCACCCCNCCTTGCATCAATATTCTAGTTCCTCCAATTTTTTCCAGTTCAGAAATCCTATCACTAATTTGATCTAATGTTTGGGTATAATTTTCTGGATGTCCCGGCGGCCTGTAAAAAGAGCAGAAATGGCAATTAATTGTGCAGATATTGGTATAATTGATGTTTCTATCCACCAAATAGGTTACGATCTTTCCCGGAACCTTCGCATTTCGATTTATCATTGCGACATACATTAGATCATTGAGCGATGCATTATAGTATAATTCGCATGCATCTTCTGTGCTTAGAGAATGGTATGGGTTATCCAACATATCNTTCAGAATTTNNCTCCATGAAGACATTTCAATCAGTTGACCCTACAATACCTTCTATTTCATCTATAGTTTTAGGGCATTTTGATGAAAGTACCACCGGCCCTTCATCAGTAATCAGAACGTCGTCTTCAATCCTAACCCCTATTCCAGAATATCGACTTGGGGATACAATATCCGACCGCCAACCCCCGAAATAAAGTCCGGGCTCCACAGTAACTACCATTCCTGGTTTTAAGATTGGCCCATTATCCTTATCGCCCTGCCTTCCACCACCTACATCATGCACATCCAATCCCAGAAAATGTCCAGTCCCATGCATGAAAAATGACTTGAATCTGCCGTCCAATCTTTCAGAATCTCCTAAAACCTCGTCCATATTATTATCAAAAATTCCTAAATCAATCAATCCTTGAGCGATTATTTTCGTTGTAGTCCTATGCATACTGGACCAATTATTTCCACTAATACAAGAGGCGATGCCAGCTACTTGTGCCCTGAGAACCAAATCATAGATTTCCTTCTGTGGNTCTGTGAATTTGCCATTTATTGGCCATGTTCTAGTAATATCAGATGCATATCCGAATACTTCACAGCCAGAGTCCACAAGTACCAAGTCACCATCATTAATCCTTGAATGATTTGATTTGTAATGTAGGATAGTGGCATTATCCCCTCCGCCAACAATAGATGGGAAGCTCCAGTTGCTGCGAGAATTGAGAAATGTCGATTCTATGATTGCTTGGATTTCCCATTCGCCAATACCGGGTTTAGATTTCTTCATTGCAGATATCTTAGCAATTGACCCTATTTCTGCTGCGACAGACATATATTCTATTTCTTTGGGCGATTTTATAGTCCTTAATTTATCTAAAAATGGTTTTGGATCAGAAACTTCTTCCTTCTCCAAAAGGGAGTCTAATTTTCTNGATATTCCAGAGAGTGAGTAAATATTTCGACATTCGTTCAAAAGTTGGGTTAAATTATTTTCAAAATCAAGGATAGATTNAGCTTTGGTTACTGGCCATTCTAAAGCACCTTCTACCCCTATCCTGACACCCTCCCAGATTTCTTTTGAGGTATCCCTGGGAGAAACAAATAAAGTTGAATTATAATCATCAGAATCTTTAGTAAATACAAGAATGCCTTCACTTTCCTCCCAACCACAAAGGTACAGAAAATATGAATTTGGGCGAAATGGGTAACTTACATCACTTGAACGATATGAAACGTCATTAGTCGGAATAAATACAACCGATGATGGAGGTATATTTTGCATTAATTTGTTTTGCCGCTCATTATATTCACTTCTTTCAAATGGCATATGCATATGTTTTGCTCCTTTCATAAACTCTCTATTACCACTTTGGTATATCGGATTCCACCGACTTTACTCTAAATCTCATGAGTGAANAGGCGAAAAACAATGCGGAGGCCAGAAGCAATAAAAGATGGAATGGGGCAGAAACTTGGTTATCCGGATCGTTTACGTATATGGAGAGTGTTGCTGACTCGGAATCATCATCTAAAACCTCTATTGTAAGTAAGAATTCGTCTTCTATTCCTTCCGGCCATGTCAATTCAGTATTGCTTCCAACATACATCGGGATGTTGTTCACTCTCCAGATATATCTTAGTGAATCTATATCATTATCTGTATCGCTGGACAATGATGCATCTATGAATAGCTTTTCTCCTTTTCTTAATTCTACTTTTTCTCCTCCGGAAATTACAACATTATCAATTTGNAATCTCACGATCGGAGCTGTATTATTGACTTCCACTANCAAATATGAATTTGCAGAATTTCCCGCTTTGTCTATCACAGTTAAACCAATTTGGAAAAATCCTGGGCTAGTTCTATCGAAGGAAACTTTACGGTCATTNGAAACAGAA
This sequence comes from Methanobacteriota archaeon, assembly GCA_002713185.1. Lineage (GTDB taxonomy): Archaea > Thermoplasmatota > Poseidoniia > Poseidoniales > Thalassarchaeaceae > UBA36. Next base: position 43,620 of record PAVV01000004.1, read on the forward strand.
ANCACTTCGATTACTCTNGAATAATTATCTACAATTTGATTTAATGACCAAATATAGGTCAACCCAGAAATACCCCATAAACCATCAGTCGANGCTTCCCCGGAATATTCAATCTTTGAATAACCCTCATCTAGATAACTAGGGCCATTGATTATAACTTCGGGCGGAGTATTGTCTACTCTAATACTGATACAATGTTTAGAGTAAAGAGGAGGATCGAGNGGACTAGAGCTAGAGTCCGAGATAACTCTACTTAGAANTTCTAAGTCGTACCAACCATCATCAAGGTTGGAAATTCCAAGGNTAAAAGAAAACAGACTGTTTGACCAAAATATATCTTCTACCTCAGAATATTCTGACTCAATTACATTGCTATCCGTACTCGCAGAGCATCTTATTGCAGAGGATAAATCAATTTGATAAAATAAGGAAATGTTTTGTTCATTTAGGGATTTTGAAATTCCTGTCACTTCAAGGTAATTGCTGGACCATCTTTGATCACCGAACACAAAAATTGACGCGGGCATACTTTCCATTGATTCTACAATAAAGATACTCATATGGAATTGATAAATTTCTCCAGTATGATCTTCAACTACTAACTCCAGAATGCATGAACATGATGGGTAGATGCCAGGGCCAATAAGTAAATCGAAGCTCCAAAAATCTCGAGACCCAATGGATTCTTCGAAAGATAAAGATTCAGTCATATCTGAAAAGGCAATGTTTTCCAAAAACCCTGTGATGCGCCAAAATACTGAATTTGGCCGCATCTCATCTTCGATTAAAACGGTAAATGAGGATTCGTCAGTTATTACTTCTCCATCTTGAATATTGAAATCTATTATTGGAGGATAAGAGCCTTCAAAATTTTGTGCTAAAACGACTGACTGCGAAGAACATAAAATTATTGTACATAGAATGAGAGGTGGCATTGGTCGCGTGGAGTGAGTACAATACATAGTACCGCGCTAAAATAAACAGTATTGAACATCATGGAGGTTTGTTTATCGATCAGATATTCGCATTTGCCATGAAAGCTCGTCCAGCCACAAGGATAGTGTATTTCTGTCTATATATTCCTCGCTGGTGCTGGCGGAAAGAACGCATTCACATGAGGCGGCCGCTAAAAGTGCTGCATCGTAGAGGGAGAGGCCTGACCCCAGTGATGCAGCTAANGATGCAGCTGCTGCGTCATGCATGCCTATTTGCTGTTCTGCAGTAGGAGCCATGCAAGGATAGTGAATTGCATCCTCGCCCTTTTGATACAGGTATAGTCCATCAATGCCACCAAGAACTAACATCCCGTCCCATGAATAGTCATCAATCAACAATTTTGCAGCTTCTTCATGGTTTTCGCTATTGAGCCTACGTGCTAGAAGAGCCAGCCCCCGTCTTTCAAAAATCACTACAGTTGCACCCCTACTTTTTTCTAGGCCTGTAAGTTTTGGATCAACAATTGAAGGAATTCCCGATTTATTTGCATAATCAATCAGAGATTGAGCTCCATCAAAAGATACTACACCTTTATCATAGTCTGAAATTATAAGAGCACAACTATCTTTCAGTGATTTTTTGGCATTGGCAGTTAGCCTTTGTGAGATGTCTTGTGGAAGATCTTCNTTGGGTCCTTTATCGGCTTGGAGTAATATCTGTTCCCTATCCAATAGACTTTCTCTACTTCCGAAAAATCTTATTTTTGTCAGTGTACTTATATTNCCTGAAACTTCAATATCTCCAATGTTAACTCCAGCTTCATCAAGGCATTGGATGATTGATTGTCCATCCGGATCATCCCCCACGCAGGTGTAAAATGAAACATTCATGCCAAAGGAGCAAAGCCCTATAGCAATATGTGCAGAAGCTCCTGCAGACTCTTCTGTTCTTGTTATTTTTAGTACGGGAACAGGTGCAGTCGAGTTGAGGTTGTTTGCGAATCCGTGATGGAATCTATCCAACATCGTATCTCCAATTAGTGTAACTTTCTTTTTACCATCGATGCTTTTGATTAATGTGCTAAGTGCACTTAAACTACTTTCCCTTTGAGCAAGGGATTCCTCTGACATGGGCCCACGAGTAGGTCATTACGGATGATATTTGGGGATAGCGTCTAATTACTGTAAGCTCAGCGTAATAATATATGCAGGAGGACGATGGCACTTGGTTATACAAAGGTAAGGCATCATCAAGACTGTGGGAGAAATCTGCTATAGGCAGGCCCTCAAAGGTAGGTGGAGTGTTTTTGAGTCCTGCTGAAATTATATTTTGTTTGGAGCATAGGGGCATTAAAATTTCAGANATGACGGAATCAGAAGAATTTCAAGATTGGCTTTCTGGCCAAATTCTGAAAAATCAATGCTTAATACAAGAAGCTGCAATTCTGGAAGCTCTCAGAGTGCCCGGGAATAAGATAGTATTATCCAATAATTTCGATTATTTCGGAATTGAAGAAACATCTTCATGGGGNGTTAGATGGGCATCTGATANGCATCCTAGCAGAGATGAACCCATAGCAGAAGTAAAGTGGTTTTATTCTAAAGACAGTCTGAAAAGATCTGATGATAGTGAGCAACAAATTATGAAATCACTATTGGAATGGAGCATCGATGCAAATTCAAAAAATAGAGTGGCGGAGGTTCTTGTTATTGATGATGAGCAATCAGTCGTTACCTACAGATTGAAGGAGTCAAATCCGACGGGCAAAATGCATCCGCCAGGAAATGATATTTTTCAAAAAATACTTGATATGAATTCAATTGATACGGGCNGGGGTGGTGCCAATTATTCTCCTGCATATTACCAAGATGTAACGGATTGGCCTACTCAAGTAATAGGAGTCCCCATATTTGATGGGTACCAATTGGACGATGTTGAAATGGAAATCCTCTCTAATTATGATAAAAGAGATGAGGNTCTNTCTACAACGGCTAGTATATTGATGGATTTGTGGTCACGTGGCCTAAACACCAGGTCGGGATTCAAATATGGTTCGAAATGGAGGTGTTATCCGAAAGAAATTGGCGATGGTCATGCTCCATGGTTGGTGGTAGACCCCAGTACTGAAGGGCCTACAAATTGGGCAGAAGCCTGCTTATCCTCAAGATTAGCATCAGGCGTTAATAAACACTGGATTTACCCAGTACAGTATCAAGATAAATGGAAGTATTTGGAAATAAAGAGGCCACCTTCTGACTCCAGATGGTCCAATCCGATTAGGAGATAACTAAGCATTTTTGGAATTAGACGCTACGGAAATAGATATGAGAATCAAAATAAGTGTAATAGCATTAGCTGGATATGCTAACCAACTTAAAGCCCCGAATGGCAGATTTCCTTCAGAAGTCAAAACAATAGGTATTCGTTGTTCTATATTATGACTATCAATAATTACAAGCTCACCGCGAGCAATCATTCTTGGTTCCAAGAGCCCATCGGGTTTTATTTGTANATCAATAGGATCACCTGGATAATATTCCCCAGTAGTAATTGATTGGGAAACGCGACCAGCAGGACCTTCCACAATGATTGAATAAGTCCTCGGCCCCGTGCCGACTGATTCTGGATATAATGAAATTGTAGATTCTGAATCCCAAGGGATGGTAGCATCCAACTGATTTGGTGATAGCCTATGATTGATCACAATCCAATCCAAATTAATGTACGACATGCTACCAGGTGAGCCATTACAACCAATGCTTCCTGACAAAGTACCAGATTCATCCAAACCCTCGGTAGCATTGAGTATGATAATTTTGGAGTAGGTTGAGTTAGATTCTTGAATCTCAATAGCGTGTTCTTGAAAATCAAATATCATATCACAGGAATCTGGAGAATCATGGAGTATCTCGATATATTCAATTTCACCTCTGAGTAATTCAATTGGGTTTCTAGGCGTCATAATTGTGATTGAGGGATTGCCGACATAATCAAAGAATATTTCTGCTGAGTCATCGTTTATAGCGGAAATTGTAATAGTCCACGGTACAAGTCGTCCCCGATTATCCCAAATCTGTATCCCAGTACTTCCAAATCTACCATCTTCAGTGAAAACATCACCCTTACTACCGTAGTCTGTACCTCTGACTAAGCCGTTGTTGCCATCAGCTTCGATTATCTTTGTCCATGGCCTCGATGGATCGGTATTTACCAAATTAGAATCTAAATCTCCGAACGTTGAGTCTTGATGCTCGACTAATATGCCGTGACCGGGAAGGCCGGTATCAAAACCCAAATTCAATCTTAAAGAAACCCAAATATATTCGTTATCAGCTATTTCAATCATAAGAGGTGAGCCACCCAAAGAAGAAGGCATTAGCGTATAATTCAAATCATCAGTGGTTGAAATAACCACAGGTTCAACTGCACCTATGAGATTTAGGGTGGAAGAAGATGGAAGTGATGGCATATCGCCGTCGGCTATCCAATTGCCACTAGCCATAATGTCCCAATCACCAAGGCCATGCCAGTTCTTAGTGGGTGATTCGCTATGTACGTCATATAGGTCTACAGCACCCATTTGATGTAGTATCTCNTGCATAATGACTCCGAGTCCCCCATGGATTGAAGCCATAGTATAATGCTCAATAGTATATTTTCCTATAACGATTGATTCCTGAAAAGGAGAATAATGGCTCCAAATTGAGCTTGAAGGGCCGCCTTGCTCTTGTGGCTGCCCGGAATGAAGAATAAGTAGTCTATCTATCACCAAATCATCATTCAAATCCCACAGAGATAGGTCCTTGCCAACTAATAATGAGTTTATTGCTCGAGAGGCAAGCTCCTGAGCACCACCNGATCCCGAACCAACGTCCCTTTTTTCGGAGGAGTCTGCCCCCCAATGTGAATCTGAGTATTGAGAAGTCCAAATTTCATCCATAATTGTAACATTTAATGACGATCTACCACCACTAATTTCCGCAATGTAATCCTCAGCCGAGCCCTCCCCTTCAAAGAGACCTTCCAGTAACGAATTCGGGAATATCTTACCGGGGAACTCGACTCTGATAACTGGCCATTCTTCAACATTATTTAGCCCAATTATATTTGTTTCCTCAACATCGTTGGTTTCAATCTTTGAGGTTATAATATCATTTACGTCGGAGGAATATACCTGTGTCAATAGTGATGCAACAAGTAATGAACCAACGAGGAAGTATCTAGGNCTCGGGGTCGGACTGTCTCCTTCCACGAAACCTAGGCTACATAGGGGTCTTTCAATTAAATCCCCACATGTTATTCAAATGAGTCATTATGTATGGCTTCTTCCCAATGCGTTAGGGTAATGGGAGCGGTTCTGGAAAAATAATCAGCGGAAAGGGCTACGCCAAGAGCGATTAGAATCTTCATTCCTTCGAATTCAATTGGCAGGGTAAGGATCAATGTTCCAGTAGAAATTGCAATAATTCGATTTCTGAATCTAGTTTGGCCATTTTTAATCATTCCAAATATTCTTGTTAAGCTTAGTATGATAACTGACAATGACCAAACAACTAGAATCCAAGAAATTCCCATGCCTAGAGAAAGTAGTGATGTCGCATCATATCTTACGTTTACTCCTTCTAGAGTACCATAATTTAGTGAAAATTCAATTAGATAAGGTATACCATATGCCCAAAGAAAGAATATCACTATTGGGATTACAGTAGTCGTAACAAAAAGTACTGTTGAAAACCAGTTTCTCTCTCTTGGATAAAGCCCGGGTCTTGCAAATCTATAGAGAAGGATAGAGAGCAACGGAAGTATAGAAATTAGTGATATAATTATTACAATGCCCCATCTAATTTGTATCCACTCAAAAGGCCCATAAATAGACAAATTTTCATTATTTGGCCCTAATTCCAACGGCGAGTTGTTTAGCCACCAAGAGATCATATCATCTACGAAAAAGCTCCAAAATATACAGAATAAAAACAGGAATGATGAGCATGTGCGTGCGATGAAATTGAGTTCAAAAAAATGAGATTTCAAATCTCCCTTTTCGGATATTAGTTCCAATTACATCACATCAAGTCGTCAACATTGGGCGTCGCTCTTGATGCTATTATTGTTCTGTAGACTCCATATGCTGCCCAAGTGCTAATGAAAAATGCAAGACCTGTAGCGAAGGCTCTGAAGTCAACATCCTGAAAGTATAATGGAGTGTCGGTTGAGGCTGAAACTACTCCAAAGTAGAATGAAACAGCAGATATTATCGTTCTTCTAATGCCTTGGGGATATGCTAATTCAGAAGCGAGGAACTCTGGGCCATCATCATACTTTCTTTCAAGGATTTCTTTCTGGAATACAGCGCCAACAATCAATGCAACCAATGTAGTCCAATAGAAGAGGTTACCCTGGGAAAAAACTCTCTTGGATATCTCGTCCTGCCTCTCCTGTTCCAGCTGCTCATCGGAAACTTCGATTAAGAAAAGAGAGTCATAGGATCCCACTGATATTGTTCTGGTCTCTAATGTGGAGGATGATTCCTCTGTAGTAATAGTTGCAGGTGGGTTTATTGAAAAGGACAGAATGTTCCAGTAATCCATATCGTCAGGAATCCCGCCACCATCAACGGAATTGCCAACTAACCAGAATTGAATCGGACCTAGATCTTCACTAGGTGCAGTCCATCTAATTACCCAGATGCCATCTAAATCTGGATCCGAGTGAGAAATGTCATCTGCACGACCATCTGCATATCTAATATCTTCAGACTCATCCCAACTAAAATTTCCAATTGAGTCAGAGGATAGTAAAAATCCGGCCTGGACATTGCCTTCACCTCCGGATAATGTTAGTGAGTCCGCGACCCTAATAGTGAAAGTGTAAGACTCCGATGTTTCGTAAATCAATGGGACACCAGACATCATTACGACTGCACGATCCGAAGGAGCGCCATTATTATGGCACGAACATCCATACTTGACTGTTAATTCTCCATCGGAGTTCATAGCCCCCGGTCCATTGCTCATTCCAAGCGCGGGAAATGAAATTGCTGCGATGACAATTAGGGATAGGAATGCTCTTGCGTTGTTTATCGGCACCATATCACCATGTATTGCTAAGTTAGAGAGCCAAATAACGATTGGGGGGGAAGAACATCACAACTCCTTGATTGAAGAGTTAAGCTCATTCATCATTTTCTTACCATCACCAAAAAGCATCATCGTCTTATTTTCATAGAATAGATCATTGTCTACTCCAGCATATCCCACTGAAAGACTGCGCTTAATAATGACAACAACCCTGGCTTTATCGGCATCAATTATTGGCATGCCACCTAGGGGCCCTTCACCAGTTCTTGCTACTGGATTGACAGTATCGTTTGCACCAATTACTAGAGCGACATCTGTTTCAGGAAGCTCAGAATTTATATCATCCATTTCAATTAATTGCTCATATGGTACGCTAGCTTCTGCAAGAAGGACATTCATGTGACCAGGCATTCTGCCGGCAACTGGATGAATGCCATATCTTACTTCAACACCCTGTTCTTCAAGAAGGTCAGCGAACTCTTTTACTGAATGTTGAGCTTGACTGACGGCCATGCCATATCCAGGAATAATTACGCATTTCGAAATCCCATCGCAAACCATAGCTACTTCCTCTGGATCACTACCTACCTTGGTTCGGGTGACTGATTCCTTCCCGGCTCCCCCAAAAGATTTGAACAAGACAGCAGTGAGGGTTCTATTCATTGCTTTACACATGATAAAAGTAAGTATTAGCCCCGCTGCACCTACCATCGATCCGGCAATAATGAGAACGTTATTCCCAATTACGAAACCAGTAAATGCTGCTGCTATACCTGACATGGAATTTAGTAAACTAACAACAACGGGCATATCGGCCCCCCCTATCGGTAAAACAAACAATATTCCAAGTAGTGAAGACATTGCTACTATAGCGTAAATGTACTGTTTCGATTCGGGATCTTGGATCGTCATTCCGATCATCATTAGGCATCCTATGAGCAAAGCACCCTTGACGAAGTTGAGCCAAGGAGGGCCCCATGTAGGGAAACTAATCCATTTCCTTCGACCTCTGTCATCCTTCTTTGTGAATGGAACATAAAATCCTCCCCTCAGCTTACCCATAGCCATTAGACTTCCAGAAAGAGTTACCCATCCAACTAGTCCTGAAAGACCAATTGCCAACCATGTGGCATAAAGCTCTACCCCGGAATCTGGGATGTCGTTATCTTGTAACCTTTTGAGAACTTCGGAGAATCCTACTAATGCAGAGGCTCCCCCCCCAAAGCCATTGAAGAGTGCTACCAGTTCTGGCATCTCTGTCATTTCTACCTTGGTTGCCATGTAGAAACCAATTAGTGTACCGAGTCCCAATCCCGCAGCAATGAGATAGAAATCAATGATGCCGTCACTATACATTTTTGCCATTGTGACAGCGACCGCAAGAAACATACCATATGCTCCAAGTCTGTTTCCCTGTGGGGCAGTTTTCGGGCTTGATAGTCGCTTTATTCCCAAAATGAACAAGGAAGCAGAAAAAAGGTATCCAATATCCCAAATTACGGAGTCGACCATTCAATCACCTCTCTTTTTCTTTTTTCCGGCTATCATCTCTAGCATTCTATTTGTGACCATGAATCCCCCAACTACATTGATTGTAGCCATGACTAAAGCCAAGAAGGCGAGCCAGGCAGCAGTTCCCGGGTCTCCGTTGTTAAATTCCGTATTTGAGAGTATCAAAGCCCCTACAATCGTGATGCCAGAAATTGCATTAGCGCCTGACATCAATGGAGTATGTAATGTTGGAGGGACCTTGCTGATTAATTCGAAGCCAAGAAATATTGCAAGTACAAAAACGGTAACACTAGCTACTAGAACTTCTAGAGTCAATACCATCATTGCATCTCCTTGAGTTTGGATTGTTTAGCGTGCGTTTCACCTTCATGGCATAGAAGAACGCCACCCATTCCTGGAATATAGAAATCATCATCTTCTGGTGCTCCCACAAGAATATCATCATCCATATTAAGGGAAATCTTACCATCATCGACTAATGTGGCAATGAAGTTATTCATGTTATTCGAATAGAGCATGCTTGCTGTAGATGAGAGCTCGCCAGCTAGATTTTTTATCCCAATAATCTTCACACCATTTGCAGTTTCGATAATCTCACCAGGAGAGGTTAATTCACAATTACCACCGACATCAGCATTCATATCCACAACAACTGATCCTGATTTAAAATTATTAATCGCACTCGATGGTACTGTGATGGGAGCGGGTCTACCAAAAATTCTTGCTGTAGTGACGATTACATCGGCATCGCTAGCGACATCACAGACAGAATCGTTGACTTTCTGAATGAACTCTGGAGTTAGAGGTTTAGCATATCCCGACTCATCTTCAAAATCATCCATTCCATCGACTTCTATGAATCGCCCACCAACAGATTCGATTTGCTCAGCGGCAGATTTTCGAACATCCGATGCATAAACAATGGCCCCTAACCTTTTGGCGGTAGCTATCGCCTGCAAACCTGCTACTCCTGAACCCATAATCACAAATTTTGAGGGTTTAACCGTACCCGCGCTGGTTGTCATCATTGGGATTCCTCTGGGGACATTGGCTGCTCCCAATAATACCGCCTTATACCCAGCCAAGTTATCTTGACTAGAATTAACATCCATAGATTGTGCTCTGGATAATCTCCTAGGTATCATATCCATGCTGATCAATGTAATGCCAATCTTATTAGCAAGATTTACTCGATCAGGATTTCTAAATGGGTCAGCCACACAAACAACTATTTGGCCGGATTTGCAATTAGAAATATCCGGCATAGAAATTGATACTATGATATCACACGAAAGNACATCTGTGTTATCGGATAGAGAGGCGCCAAATTCAACATATTCATCATCCATGTAATGTGACTTCTGACCAGCTCCTTGTTCTACAATNACATCAAAACCCAACTTCACCAACTTTTTTACAGACGCAGGAACAATGGAGACTCTATTNTCATATTGTGGTTCCTTCAANACACCTAAACGCACAATAACACCTGTTTGAAATTAGTCCATCGAACTGTCAGATGTTATTGAAACCGTCGGCATGCGATGTTCCTAATTTAACTGAATATCAAAACGTATCCTATGCCGAAAACTGCAACGTCACATATGCTATGCGAAAGCCAACATACCCATATTGATTTGTATCTTAAATAGAGCCATGACCAAATTGCTGCAGCAGATAGCAACCCCATGCAAGCCATGAGGATTTGCCACCAAGTAAAACCAAANATATACAATGCTATTCCGTGGTGTAGTGTAAATAAGAATGCGGATAGTATGATACCTCCTATTTCATTTCCAAATAACTCGACACCCTTGGTAGTAATGAACCATCGAAATACGTATTCTTCGAGAAGGCTATTGAAGAAAATCCAATAAATCATACCTGCAACATACATACTCAGATCGTTAAGTCCGGTTGACTCGAGTTCTTCAATCATTGATTCTACATCTATAGTGCTTCCAAATAATGACCATGTAAGTAGTATAATTACTGACATCATCATACCGGATAAAGCCGCAATACGCAAGCCTTCGATTTCCTTTTCGNCCCAAAGGAATCTATTTTTATCGACCCTGAAATACCANATTGTAGGGACGGCAAATATCCAAATCTTGCAAATTATANAAAATACTTGAGAAATAAATTCGTTATCACTTACTGCCAATGTGAAAAGAATAGAGATTGAGGGGACGAATGCTACTAATGAGATTGCAATTAGTGGACTCAACGGAAGCCTCATCTCTTTCGCATAGAGTATTACCCAATACACTTGCCCAAACAAAATTGNGTCAGCAAAGTGCTAAGACTGGAATCATGTGCGAAGGCTATGGTTAACGGTGCAAGAAAGGTTGCAGTTATCGGAGCAGGAAATGTTGGTGCTACATGCGCCTTTGTTCTTGCAGAAAGAAAGATTGGAGAAGTTGTANTGCTTGACATATTCGAGGGGTTTGCTAAGGGAAAGGCTCTTGATATGAGTCAAGGGGGTAGAGTTTTAAATTATGATGGGAGAATAACTGGAACAAAAGATTACAAGGATATATCGGATTCTGATGTAGTTGTAGTTACTTCTGGGTTTCCAAGAAAACCGGGGATGTCAAGAGAAGATCTGATAGGTAAAAATGCTGAAATAATAACGCAAGTAGGCAATGGGATTAGGCAGTTTGCCCCTGATTCAGTGGTAATAGTAGTTACAAATCCATTAGACCTAATGACATATCATATGCAAAAGGTGACAGGTTTTCCGCATAATCGAGTTATTGGACAGGCTGGAATACTAGACAGCGCAAGAATGACTCATTTTATTTCGGAAGCGGTAGGGTGTAGTAACGAAGACGTGCAAGCGATGGTGTTGGGTGGTCATGGCGACACTATGGTTCCGCTTCCAAGGTACACTACTGTTAATGGGATACCCATAGGCCAACTTCTTGGAGAAGATGAAATTAAGGCTATTTGCGAACGCACAGCAGGAGGCGGTGGTGAAATCGTTAAGCTCTTGGAAAGAGGTAGTGCATTCTACGCCCCCGGTAGTGCGGCTGCAATAATGGCAGAATCTGTAGTGTCCGATCGAAGGAGGGTTTTGCCTTGCAGTGCCTATTTGACTGGAGAGTATGGTTTGGATGATATTTACATCGGAGTACCAGTAATTCTAGGGAAAAATGGTATTGAGTCAATAATTGAATTAGAGTTACAGGATAACGAAATGCAGAGTCTGATCGGTTCAGGAAACTTCTACAAGGAACAGCTAGTTGATATTTTAGGTTACTAAAAAAAATTGGGTATAATCGTGAATANAGAATTTCTGCACCTAGAACACGACGGTAAGATACTGCTAGTAAATCTCGATGGGGAAGGTCCAGCAACCCCCATTNTTGGGAGATCAGATGTTGAAGATGGTTTCTCAATAAGATTACCAACCGAAAAAGAAGTTGGACTTATGGGCATAGATTGGAAAAAAGGGAGGGTTAACAAAATTAAGCTGGGAAAAGAAGTTTTCACTGTGACTTATGGCATTCCTCTAATTCAATGGCCATCTTCCTGGGCATGGAAGGATTCTGTGATTAGCGATAGTCAGGTAGACCCCCTTGTTAGGGAGTCAGTTTACAGAACACTCCATAGAGTAGTTAGTAAGGTAATCATTGTAAATAACGAAGATGAGATTCTACTTGCGAAGGTTTCTAGAGGATTTTTCACCGGTTGCTGGACCCTACCAGGGGGATTCGTAGATTATGGGGAGCATCCGCGTGATGCTGCGCAAAGAGAAGCTATGGAAGAGCTTGGTGTTTCCATAAATATCCCAGACCCCCTAGGCGAGGTTTCGGANCCAATGACAGGTAAGAGTGAATACATTGTTCAGAATTCTATTTTCAATGATGAGGGCATAAACTGGCTTTCATTTACATATTTGTGTAGAACGAACTTAGATGACCAAAAGATTAGTCCAAAAGATGATGAAATAGAGGATGCTAGATGGTTCTCCAAGAATGAAGCGCTAGAAAAAATGGTCTCAGTTTTCGACGCTGAGGCAATTAGAAAGCTATTGTGATGCTAAATAGGATAGCTCACAATAAGCTAGCAAAAAAAGAAAATCAAAATTGCGATATTTCCAGATTCGCCAAACCCCTAAAAACCATGATGATGTTATGGNCTACGGGTCTTGAAGTATTGGTGAAAGAATGCAACGAAGTGGTGGGCCTGCCTGGATTCGAACCAGGGTCTATTGCTCCCAAAGCAACAAGCATAGACCAGACTAACCCACAGGCCCTGAACAAAACCNACTGATACCTCGTCATGAACTTTGCTAGAGCCAAGACCATGATTTTGGAGAGATTCTAATTAGAATTCCCTCTAATTCTGCTTGTCCAATTAGATATTCTGCAGATGGATCGACGATTTTACGCTCGTCTAGTATTCTCTGAAGTGCCGAATCTTCCAAGATTCCATCTTCGTTTGTTGCATCATTCATTGCTCTGAGAAATTTGGAGGTGGAGAGTTCCGACGCACCATTAGTAATTGACATGTCATGTTTTTTGGAGATTTTTGACTCAACTTCNTTTGCTATCTCNGGCGGCATATTAGCTAGTGAGACAGCACTTGCTAATTCAGCTGAAGTATGGAATTCGGACACTATTCTCGATTTTATTGAACCACATCTAATACAAGAGCCGCTAGTACCTTTCCTAATACCGTATGAAGTGCCACACTGGCAGATCATCAAATGCCACTGTCTAGTCATAGACTCCGAAAAATACTCAGGTTATTGATGGTGTCGAGAACGATGAGATTGTATATTACATGTATCAAGGACGAAATGATGAGGGTCGTTGCTTACTGGATTTCTACAGCCATGGTCATGATATCAATAATTTTCTCTTGGAATGAGAAAGCAGTTACAGCAGAAGTTTGGGCCCTTCTGCTTCTAACCCCATTACCAATAGCACTCGCTTTGTCGATAGAAAATAAACAATATAAACAAAATACCTCCATGAAAATAATCTGGGACGAGGAAGAAGAGGATATCGATTTGAACAATCAAATTGGTGATCCGGAGGAAGCGGGTTTCGATGTGCCCGTGCTCTGAATAAATCAAGAAAGCCGCAATGTCTCCAGATTAGCAGGCGCGTATGTCTGAACCTTGAATCGATCCCTTAGGCCCATTCTGAATGCATTGCATGTCTGTGGATCCCCATGATGACAAATTATCTTTCTGGGGGTTGGATTTAATGCAGCTACATAGTCCATCAGTTGNTTACGGTCTGAATGACCGCTGAAACCGTCTATAATGACCATGTTACATTTGACATCTANCATNAGGGTCTGGCCCTTATCCATCAAAGGAACATGAGAGTGCCCCTCTTGGAGCCTCCTTCCAAGTGTTCCAGATGCCTGATATCCTACGAAGCAAAGTGTATTGCCAGGTTCAGGGGCCCAATATTTGAGATATTCAATAATTGGACCTCCGGTCATCATGCCACTAGTAGCTAGGACAATACAAGGACTGGGGTCGAGTAATATGGACTCACGGAGTTCCCTGGAGTCAACTTGTTTAAACCATGAAGAGTTGAATGGGTTTTCATCTCCGCCCTTGAGCATACTCTTCTTGAGTTCCCTGTTGAGAAAATTTGGATGGCTTGAGTGAATGGCACTCGCTTCTGATATCATCCCATCTAGCCATACTGTAACTGGATTGACCTTACCCGACTTGAATAACTCGTCAATAGCTAGCATAACTTCTTGTGATCGACCTACAGCAAAAACAGGGCAGAATATCTTGCCTTTTCGATTTAATGAGTCGGCAATAAGATCCTGTAATTCCTGACTAGCTTGCTGTCTAGTGGGTTGAATGCTCTGTGGAGAGCCATATGTGGATTCTATCACCAAAGTATCAACCTTGGGAAACCTAACTGTAGCTGCATCGAATAACCATGATTTCTCATATTTTATATCGCCAGAAAATAGCAACCTATGTTCGGATTTCCCTTCACCGATTTGCATGTAAACACTAGATGAGCCGAGAATATGGCCAGCGTTTTCCATGGTCATCTTGATATCCGGGGCGATGTCGGTTTTGTCACCCCAGTTTACATCTACCACATGCTTGATGCATTCCTGTATATCTGCCTTAGAATAGGGCGGATCGTTACCCTCTGCCTGAGAGACCTTGATGTAGTCGATTTGCAGTAAAGTCATCAGATCTCTGGTCGGTGGGGTGCAGTAAACGGGGCCTTTGTACCCATAACGGAATAATACCGGTAGCATCCCTATGTGGTCTACATGTGCATGAGTGATTACTACTGCGTCCAAGTTGTCAAGAGGTAGAAGTTCTGGGGCAGCGAAAAAAGGCTGAACCTCGTTGGCGTTGTTGGTGGGCTTTGCTCCTACATCGACCAAAACTTTTGATTCATTTGTTGTGACCAAATGCATTGCCCTTCCAACCTCTCTATATGAGCCAAGAGCTGAGACTCTGACCCATGATTCGCCCGGCCTCTGGGGCCTGTATATCCTAGTGCCAAATTTTCGCAGAAGGGACTTTCTATCATCGGCTAGCTCTTTCCTGTATCTTCGTATGTCATGCTGAGTTCTACTCTCTCTTGCTGGCGCCCTCTCTACTTTAACTAACCAACCAATTTCGTCTCTGAGGGTGTTTACGTGGACCCCCTTGGGACCCACGGCTGAAGATGGGTCATCGCATTCTAGAATTACCTCGCTTAGAGCTGGATCTAACCAGACATTTCTTACTTCGGCTTCTGGAGGGATAATTCGATTTACTGCATCATGCACTTCTTCCTCCGTAGAAAGAATATCACTGTGTGGACGGACTACTATCCTTCTTTTAATCGACTTGGCAATTTTAACTGTTAGATTTTCGCCGCCTCCGGAGAACTCCTTTGGATTATCGGTGATGATGGAAATAGAACCCGCTTCAAGAGAAACATCGTAACTAATAGTATCGGGCACAATAGAGTTTACTTTCTTCTTGATTTCAGGCAGAGTTAGTCTCATAATAATTCTCCAGCTTACGCAGCTTTCCAAGAACAAGCCCTAGGGCTGCGAATTTTTTCAAAGAGATGAGATCAGAGCGGTAACTTCGTCTTCAGACAGTAGATTAAAACCCGATTCTGCAGTTATATATGCCAGGTCCATACCATTTCCACTGGCTGCGTCTCTCTGCGCCGAAGCTAAGAGGGACTTAGCGGCCAGTGCTAAGGCAGCATCCTTGGACATGGAATCTTCAAATTGATCTTCAAGAACTCCGTACATGAAGGGGCTGCCTGACCCTGTTGCACAATAAACATCGGGAATGGATCCTCCAGCTGAATCAATGCTATACACACTTGGGCCTGAGTCGTCAATACCTACGATGAGTAACTGAACATAATGAGGCCTACCAGATAAAATATTAGCAGTAAGAGTTGCCGCACCTTTGACTGTCATAGGCTGATCTCTCTTGAGTTCGAAAAGCTTGAGTTCGGCGGCCAAGACTCTAGAAAGTGATTGTGCGTGACCTACTAGACCTGCCGTGGTTAGAGCAACGTTATCTGATATCCTGAAGAGTTTCTGGACCGACTTGTTTGCAATGAAGTGACCCATAGTAGCTCTGTGATCAGCACCGACGACAACTCCGCCATCATAGGTAATACCTACAGTGCTTGTACCGGTCTTTAGTGCGTTAGATGTTGTGTCCATGTTAATCACCGGCGAGCTGCCGACTAATATGTACTCGAAATCGACCCCTTATCAATGCGACGGGATGGGATGTTGAAAATATATTAGAATTATGGGAGCTTGTATATCTTGGTGTAGAAGACATCAAGGCTTGACCATCTCTGCATTAATTATGGGTAAGCGTGACGAGGGACCCAAATGGGTGGAAATGCCCAGTGTTTCAAACGAGGCATTTGGTAAACTTGAGCCAGGAGAAAACTATCATGACTTGGGGCTAAAGTATCCAGATGCCCCGGTTCCTAGGGATAACAGAGATATTATTGTACATAGAGCACAATTGAATGATATTTCTGGTGTTTCTCAATTAATGGATTGGGTTTCTGAAGGTGACATTGCGATTGTTGAGATGACGGAAATGATGGATAGGGATATGGAGCTCAAGCTATCCGTAGGAAGGATTCAGGATTTTATTGAGGCAGATTTGAGGGGGCAATTAGTTAGGCTCGGAAATTCGAGATTACTCCTTTTGCCGCCGACCTTTTCTAGTAGACTCTTAGAGTGAAAATATGCAAACTAAAGTAGATGTTAGGTGTCCACAGTGTCACGTTGATGGTCAGGTCTCAATGTTGTCAATGAGCTCGGAAATACCCTACTTCGGAGAGCATACTCAAATTACTGTAATTTGTGACTCTTGTGGGTGGAAGCATACAGATTTTATACCATCGGATGGAGATAAGGTAGGATTTTGGTCAATACTCATCGATAGTCAAGAGAAAAACTCTGCTAGAATAATTAGGTCATCATCATGTACAATTAGAATTCCTGAGTTAGATCTGGAAGTATCCCCCGGAGGGTCATCTAGTGGTTATATCACAAACATAGAAGGAGTTCTTGTGCGTTTCACAGATGCAGTTAGATCAGTCATAAGAGATTTGGAAGAGGGGGATCCTGATTTTCTAGCTGCACAAGACCTGCTCCATTCACTTCTGAGTACAATAGAAGGTTCTGACGTATTGACCCTAGAACTATTAGACCCCCGTGGAAGAAGCCAGATAATAAATGAAGATGCAGATTCTAGAGACCTGTATGAATGGGAGATTGCCACACTAAGCACAGGTCCGGACATCCCTGTTTTTGAAATAGACTAGAGTGCATCGGGTGCTAAGTATTCTGATAGTCGATCTTCCCACATTGCCCTTCTTTCTGATAGGTTTTGTAACCATTCAGTGGCCTTTTCGATGCATATATTTTTCAAATCACCAGCTAATAATCTTCCACTCTCGTAATCATTACGGATCTCTGCCAGAGCGAGGTCGTCATCTTCGAAAAAGAATTTCAGGTATTGATATGCTACATCTATCGATATGTCTCCCCCCAATCTTCTGTGTTCTTCCACAGTAGGCTGTCCTCCACTTATTGCTCTCTTGACCTTCCTTTCCATTTGTTCGATTGAATCATCAAGGAAAATTGTTGATTCGGGTTTGGAAGAAGACATTTTATCTCCATTCATACCTACTGCAAATCTATGATATGTCGAACTAGGGGGCATCAGTCCAAGCCCTCCCATTTCCCTCTCATAAGATAGTAATTTCATCCTAATAATCGATCTATCTTGAATGGTTGCCCCGGGAATCTCAATTACCCCATGTTTGGGGTTTGACCTTATGTCAGAGAATCCCAATTCAGAGATAGTATTCTCTATTTCTGTAAATACCATTTTCCTTGCAGACATATCCAAGGAACCATCGTTGTTTATGCCGAAGTGATGTTGGTTGGTATCCTGAATTGAAAGAGCTATATTCAATCCACCGGACTTCCGAATTTTTACATTGAACCAATTTGTTTTTTGAGTGATGTCCCTAGTTAGTCTAAGATGTGGATCCTGATCAATTCCTACGGGGACCACTATTGGCCTAAGTCCGCCAAATTCATCGAGCTGCGGATGTACTATATCGCCAACTTGAACCATGGGTGCCTGCAAATGTGACAAGCTTGTCTCCCCATGGAAACCGTATATGGATTCGAACTCAGATAGATTAGTCCTTTTGCCGAGAGTGAATGCGAGTTTTTGTACAACAGGTCTGGAACTTTGGAAGTATACGTTGGTCTTTTCGGGATCTAGTCCTAGTGCAGCATAATTGTGCACATATTCTCTAATTGCCGTTTCGCGACCCAATGATAATGAAGTTCCACGTGTAGCTAGCGCTTCTAAATCAGCTACAGCCACCGTCACGTCGGCTCCGTGTTCCTGAAACCATCGAACCTGTTCTATTACCATACTATGGCCTAAATGCATCTTTCCACTAGGCATCAAACCAGTGAGGGCCCCGAATGAGGCAGAACGATGGATACGATCTATAACAACATCAAGATCTCTATGGGCAAAAACTACTCCTCTTCTATGAAGCATTCCTGGTTTTGGCAGAATGTCTGAATCTACGTTTGAGAGGCCGAATTGATCTATGATTCGAGCATAATCTGTAGACTGTTCGGAAGACCATGGATCAATCCTACCTGCATTATTCATGGTCCGCGCTGGCAATACACCCAATCAAAGCATCGATGAATATCATGTTAAATGTAATGATAGATACAAAGAATAACGATAGTCGTCTCCGCTAGACATGGTTTCGATTCATTGTTTTGGAGCCGGCCTAGTCGGCTCATATGTAATTAAAAAACTAAATTCAAGAGGTTTCAATGTTCATGCATACGATCCTGACCCGAGTAGAATATCGAATATTAAGGGAATCCAGATTCATTCAGTCCATTCAGGCGATGATCCAGTCGAATATCTAACTCAAAGAATCAAAGAAAATGATAATTTTGATTTTAATCCAGAAGAGGATATAGTGGTCAATATGCTTCCCGGAAGCATAGGCCATATCAGTACTTCTAAATTGGCAGAAAAACCATGGAGGGCGATTGATCTTAGTTTCAGCGAGGCTACTCCCGATAGTGTTGGCGAAAAGGCAAGGATAAATGGAGCTTCAATTCTTTGGGATACAGGGATAGCTCCAGGTCTTTCTAACATGCTTCTTTCGGAATCGTACAAAGTACTTGGGCGTTTGAAAAATGGAATCATCAGAGTTGGTGGAAATCCTATTGAGCAGAATTCAGGATGGAGCTATATGGCTCCATTTTCCCCTTACGATGTTATATCAGAATATGCCAGACCTGCAAGAATCGTTAGAGATTCAAAGGTGGTTTCCTTGCCTGCCCTTTCAGAAAGGCATACCATAAATGTAGATGGAAAGGGCAAGATGGAAGCATTCCTTACAGATGGCCTTAGGAGTGTACTTTATTCAATTCCCTCTGAGGAACTTTCAGAATATACTGTACGATGGCCGGGGCATATACAGAAATTTATTGATCAAAGGAATGATGGGTCATTGGATATAGATTCTCTGATAGAACAATGGAAATACGATTCACAAATTCCAGAGTTTACCTGGATGGAAGTATTGGCCACAGGAAAAAACGGAACAAGGATCAAGTGGACCGTAGAGGACCATGGCGGTGTAGATGGGCATTCTATGGCGAGATCAACCGGACTGGTAACAATTTCCTGCATAGAAGAATGGATAAAAAATCCCAAAATGATTGGCTTAGGAGTTTTTGCACCGGAAGATCTCCCCACACACATAGTTGAGCGGATAATAGAAAGTATGAGGTTAGAAGGGGTTCAAATTAAAGGACCTGAGATACTAGACTCATGAGCTCTTTGAATTCATGTCTCTTCGTATAAGATATGCCATAATTGCTGGTACCGCAATTAGAACTGTAACTGCTATTCCAGGTATGAAGATTCCAATTCCCTCAGTCTCAGGTCTCTCAATAAGCCACGTGAAAACCAAATCAGAATTCTGAAAGTCTTGTGTCCAACGGAATAGGTTTGTGGTATGGTGCCCGGCTATTGTAACTGAATGGTGTAGGCCGTTGAATGTTTGAATCGGTAAGCTTTGTACATCTGTGGAAGCATTTTCCATATCAATAATGACTGATGACCCTGGTTTTTGTGTTACCAATACTCCGCCCTCAATTTCTCTCCAGCCAACTTGTAAATTTCGTATGTCTTTGGTTAATTCTGGAAAGGTTGTTCCAAAGGAGTCCTGAACAGAAATCAGCTTTTCATCGAATAGAATTTTCGTAGTACCTGGGACTTGCCAGTGGCTTTCACTTGCATCATATTGTGTACTGGAATTAATGAAAATTTTAGAGCTCTCTATGGAAACTTCTGTACCTATGCCCGATAGACGGTGGAAGTACCATTCCCCCCAAGTTGTAAACCAGACCTCTTGCTGCTCGAGCCAGGTGACAACTTCGCCATCATCCCTTACTCTGAGATCGTCAACTCTGGCTCTCCAATGAATGCTAACCAAGGAGTCTTGCTCTGCTGATTGGAGAAGTTCGATATCTGCAACTCCTTTTTCTAGACTTGCACCATTTCTATGTACATAGAAAAGGCCGTCATTTCTTTCGGTAAGTAAATCTCCTACGATTAAAAATCCTGATTCAGTAAGTTCTAATGTTGTGGAATCGTCTAATTTTCCACTAGGAAATCCGAAAGATACGGGATTCATACCCCATCTTGATGCATTTGTTTGATCGAGCAGATAGTCCTTACATGCACTGATTACCCATGTTTGTTCGAGTGTGTCGACCCCTTCGTAGCCGTAGCAACCGAATTCGTCACCATTCTCCAAGCGTTCGGGGCCTATGACATTGGAAAGCCATGTATCTGAAGACCACTCGGCGTAAACATTTGCTGTAAGTAGTGGCATGGAGATTAAAATAACCAGGAAGGGCCCAGTTCCTCTAACTGACATGACTTGCAATGTGGGGCATATCTATTCAACGTATTCAACTGTAAACTATGAAAAATAACACACCTAGCGGGAGGTGTGGCTCTTTCGGACCCGATGCTGGATGAGATTTCCTCATTCGTCGGTTTGGAGGGGACTGGAAAAAATTTCTCCACCCCAGTGATCTATAGGTTTTTGGAGAAGTATGTTCCTTCTTTGCTTAGATCTATAACTAACGTGCATATCAGTGGCATTGACAAGGTTCCGATGAATGGTGCAGCAATTTTCTGCGGAAACCACTTGGGCAATCTAGATCCATTTCTAAAAATCCTTGTCGCACAGAGACCAATTCATTTTATGGCAAAAGAAGGGCATTTCGAAAAACAACCAAATAGATTTGTAATGATCTCCACCGGACAGATCCAGACTTTTAGGGAAAGAGGAGGTTTGGATGCGCTTGCTAGAGCTGTAGATGTTATAGAAAGCGGACACTGCCTCGGGATTTTTCCTGAAGGGACTAGATCTAGACGGGAAGAGAGGCCATTTTTGCAACCCGGAAAAACAGGATTTGCTAGATTATCCGCAAGATTTCCTAATGTCCCCATAGTGCCGATTGCTATTTCGTCGGGAGCCAGAGAATTTATGAAACCAGGGTCAAAGTTACCGAAGCCTTGGAAAAAGATTGAGATAACAGTTGGCGAACCTATTACTTTCGCTGAATGGATTTCCGATAAAGATGGAGGAAATAAAAACGAAGAATGGGTCAGGGAAATGTCTAATTTTGATGAAGAACGAAAAAAGGAAAATATGAAGGAATTGTATCGTAGATTTACAGATCAGATGATGGAAACTCTGAAGTTTATGGGTGCCCCATAAATCGCATCCTTGATGAACTAGTTTTCACTCAAGGTAATGAATATGCATCAGTATCTTGACTTTCTCAGGAAAATCTTAGATGAGGGCCAGGAAAAAACCGATAGGACTGGAACTGGAACCTTATCCATTTTCGGCCATCAGATGAGATTTGATTTAACAAAAAGATTTCCTGCTGTTACAACTAAAAAGCTACACTGGCCTAGTATCATTCACGAGCTGCTATGGTTCCTTTCGGGGAATACTAACATCTCTTATCTAAGTGAGAATAAAGTCAGAATCTGGAATGAATGGGCGGATGGAGAGGGCGAGCTAGGTCCCGTCTACGGTAAGCAATGGAGAAGGTGGGAGACAAAAGAGGGCGCAGTAATTGATCAAATATCAGAGGCAATCAGCCTTGTCAAAAAGAATCCAAGCAGTAGAAGAATTATCGTTTCCGCGTGGAACGTCGGCGAACTAAAGGATATGGCTTTGATGCCATGTCATGCATTCTTCCAGTTCTATGTCAACAAAGGAAAGTTATCTTGCAATCTCTATCAGCGTAGTGCCGATGCATTTCTCGGAGTTCCTTTCAATATCTCATCATACAGCCTACTTACGTGTATGATTGCTCATGTTTGCGACTTAGAGCCGGGTGAGTTTATATGGACGGGTGGAGATTGTCATCTCTATCTTAACCATCTGGAACAAGCAAGACTGCAGATTTCCCGAGAACCTCTTGATTTACCGAAATTGGTTCTAGATCCCACAATTACTGAAATAGACCAATTCAAATATGAAAATATTTCCATTGAGGGATATACTCATCATCCACACATTTCAGCACCAATTTCGATTTAGTGATATCATGAAGATAGCAATGATTGTGGCTATGGATGAAGAAGGCGCTATTGGCGATTCGGGGAGAATCCCTTGGAGGATCAAAAGTGATATGGAAAGATTCAGGAGTATTACGGTGGGTGATGGATATAATTCAGTAGTTATGGGAAGGAAGACTTGGGATTCATTACCTGATACATTCAGGCCGCTTCCTGAAAGAAACAATATTGTTATGTCAAGAGATACTAACTGGTCTGAAGAAGGGGCTGAGACAGCACTTTACGTAGGTAGGGCGATAGAAATTGCATTCGCTGAAGGTAGTGATGAATGCTGGATAATAGGAGGGTCCCAGATTTATGAGATGTTCATTGATAGGGTAGAGGAGATTCATGTCACCAGAGTTCATACAAAATCCGACGGGGACGTATCTTTCCCCCATTGGGACAAGACTGAGTGGTCAGAGGAAAAAATAGAGTCCAGAAATATAGACTCGGATAATGAATATGAGACGACTTACTCTATATGGACAAAGGTTTGATTTGCTTAATGAGACTGGAGTCATTATGAAATTACATATTTTAGTCGTCTTGATGCTGTTGTCTTGCTTATCTGCGGGTTGTACTGAATCAGAAATCGAAGAAATAGGACAGTCAATGGGATGCACGTATCAAGAAGCACTGAACTACAATGATTCTGCCACTATTGACGATGGATCTTGCATTTATCCTGATCCTCCTGAGCCAATATTTGGTTGTAAATATCCGGATGCTTTGAATCATAACCCATCCGCAACAATAGATGACGGGTCATGCAGGTACCCAGTTGTTGAGGATCCTGTTCCCGGATGCATGTACTCTGATGCTTACAACTACGATATGAATTCCACAGAAGATGATGGTAGCTGCGTCTACGATACAGATGGTGATGGAATAATAGATGATTTTGAAGAGAAGGGTTGCACCGATCCCAATGCGAATAATCATAACTCATCATCGACGGATAACGATGGTTCGTGCGACTATGATCAAGATGACGATGGAGTATACGACTGGGCAGAAACCGAAGGATGTACTGATAGCAATGCAACTAATTACGATCCTAGTGCCACAGAAAGTAACCAGACAATATGCGAATATCCCTATATCATGACTCTGGAAGATATGCAGTCCCTCTTCCTAGGCCCCGAGGAATTGGTTCTTGGAGACATAGAAAATCAGACAGCTTTCATCAGGTTCGTTCAAGTTGATGTAAATACTGACCAAGAAGAAGGTCTTGAGGGGGATTCCAATGCCAATACCACTTCTGTAGAGATGATAATGGGCCATGATCCACTAAACGAAATTTTGTACCAAAGTGTACTACTAAGATTCATGGGAGATATTTCCATGGATCAAACTACAGTTCAAGGCCCTGAAGGGATAAACTACCGAATAGGTAATTCTAATTCCGGTTCCTGGTACTATGCTAGGGATGAAATATACCAATATGAAAATCCATTCCAAGAAGAGGATGATGGTGAAGATGAGGGCTCAGGTAGCGACGGTCAAGATGGGGAGGATGATGGCGAGGAAGGCGAAACACTCTGCGATATAGAAGGGCTAGACCCGTTAAATTGGGCGGATAATTGGGTGATTTCCTATGCTAATGGAGTTAATACTGCGGTAGGATCGAACCAAACTGATGAATTAGACATATACTTGGAATTTGTCGGAAATCCACCTGAACTGAGGTTCTTACAAGTTTCACAGATAAATGGCATGTCTAGGTGCTCAATTGAGAATCTGGATATCGCGGAAATTAATATCGAAATCGATACCAGCCTTCCAAGGACTTCGATGACCATGAAGATAGAGAATGAGGTGCAGGATGATTCGGGAAGTACTAGGACTTGGTCTGCAGACCTAGGACAAGAGCATTTCGAGGAAGTGAATCTGACAGAAATCGTCCTACGCGTTTATACTGACGATGAAGATTCGGACGAAGATGGTAGTGGAAGCACTCTGATAACAGAAATGATTCTGAGCGAGCAAACCGCCACCCACACAGATGAGTGCTACCAATGGACGATGTCATGGGCTGACAATGACAACGACGGGTATGTCTCGGCTGGAGATGCTTACACCGTGACTAGGACCGAAAAGGTCATCGATCAGTGTCCCGATGATGACGAATACAGGAACAAAGAGTTCCGGATTGAATTCTACGACCTGTGGGCAGACATGCCAACTGGAGGAGTTTTCACGCCAGGTTTCGGATTCTTTTCCGTGATTTCTGTGTTATTGGCATCATCGTTGCTGGTCGGTAGGAGAAATTCAGGCTGCTAGTAGTAATATTATCTTACTCTGGACCCGGTATTTATCTCACCATCCGTCGTTAGGACCTTTACCCCTCCCTCGCCGTCGTCTGCGGCTAGTATCATGCCCTCAGACATTACGCCCCTAAGCTTCCTTGGTTCAAGATTAGCAACGAATACTACGTTTTGTCCCACTAGTTCAGATTCCTTGTAATGCCCCTTTAGTCCTGCGCAAACAGTCCTTATGGAATCGTTGCCCTCATCAATCTTGATAACGAATAGTTTGTCAGCATTTGGGTGGTCATCAACTGAAATTATCTTCCCGGTCCTCATGTCAACCTTCATAAAATCTTCAAATTCTATGTAATCACCCCGAATGTCCTTTTCCTCGTTGCCCGCGCCTCCACCATCTGATAAAGAACTCTCGGTTTCCAATATTTCTTCTAAGTCGAGTCTTCTGAAAAGAGGTTTGGGTGGTTCGTTGTTCCATGAGAGGTCAGATGATGTGTCCATGGAATCCTCCCATAATACAAGATCGATGTCATTTACGTTGCCCAACATTTTCCATAGCTTATCAGAAGAGAATGGGATGAATGGCCTCAAACAAACTGCTAGGCATGAGCATATTCTCCACGACAAGGACAGAGAGGCGAGAGAAGCCGATCTTTCTTTGGAATCCTGCTGATTGATGTATTTCCATGGAGCGGCTTCCTGTAGAACTGAGTTTCCTATCTGGGCGATCCCCATTATACTTCTGAGAGCCTCTTTGAAGCGCTGTTTCTCCATAGATGAAATTGCTGAGTCTATGTGCTTGTTTATCTCAGTGATGATATGTGTTTGGTTGGAAGGGTTGTCGAAATCCTGTAATGGATTTCCTTCCTTTGAATCTATTCTGTGTGTAAGAGTCATCACCCTGTGTACAAAGTTTCCGTACGTGCCTATGAGTTCGTTATTGACTCTATCCACGTACTCTTCCCAACGGAAATCGGCATCATGTGTCTCTGGCATGTTAATTGAGAGGTAGTACCTAAGTGCATCAGCATCGTATCTTTCCAGATATGAAGGAAGCCATACAGCATGTTTCCGGCTCTTACTGAATTGGCCGCCCTGAAGCAACAGATACTCATTCGCGCTTACATTATCTTCCAGAATTAGATCCCCAGGTAATGAAAGATGAGAGATTTCTCCCTTATTGGATGCATTCAGTCCCATAAGTATCGCTGGCCAGATTATTGTATGGAAGGGTATGTTGTCCTTACCCATGAAATAGATGTGTCGAGTATTATCTCGGCCATCAGATTTCTTCCACCATTTCTCCCAGGCCTTTTCGCCGAGAGGATGCCCCGACTTTGACGCATGTCTCTTGGCCCAGATCTTCGCACACGTGTAGTACCCTTGAACTGCCTCAAACCAAACATATACCCTTTTTGATTTCCAATCCTTACCTTCCAAGGGAATCTCTATCCCCCATTCTATATCCCTGGTTACTGCCCTAGATCTTAACCCCATATCAAGCCAGTTTTTCGTCATCGCCCTTACATTGGGTTTCCAAACATTCTGTCTTTCCGAGGAATGTCTTTCGAGTGATTCCTGAAAATCACCTAGCCTTAGAAAATAATGATTCGTGTCACGGACCTCGATGATTGAATCTGGACTCAACTTAGATCTTGGGTTCAGAAGCTCATGTGCCTCGTAAGTCGATCCGCAATTATCACACTGATCCCCTCGAGCTCCGTCTGATTTACACGTGGGGCATTCGCCTTCCACATATCTATCGGGTAAAAATTTCGTACTTCCATCGTTGTTTATAGAGCAATACTGCTGCATGGTCTTACTTTCCAGAAAACCCGATTCTAGTAACTGCAGAAAGATTTCTTTGACCATCTCCTTGTGCAAATCATCACTAGTCCTATTATACAGAGCTCCTCCAAATTCTGGCCCCCTTGGATCGACTGGATTAACCCATGAGCATCCTAAATCGGCTAGAGCTTTGGTATTTATTTCGTGATATTTGTCTACAACAAATTGGGGCTCGACTCCCATTTGTTCGGCTGTTAGGGTAATTGGGGTGCCATGTTCATCCGAACCGCTGCACATCAGTACCCTTCTTCCCCTAGCCCGCTCGTATCGATATTGAATATCGGCTGGTAGGCAATTTCCTGCTACGTGTCCTAGATGTAGTGGGCCGTTAGCATAAGGCCAGGCCATGAAAATTGCTACATAGGACATGAAGTCACCCTTATGCCCGTAAAGTTAGATATTTATGTCATGTTCGTTCGCACAGGCTCGGAGCCAAACGCTGTGGAAACCATCACTGGAGTATTCTCAAGTTCCTTTTCAGGCTCTGAGAGGCATTTTATTTGACAGACTACACACTAATGATTGCATACGCTGTATTAGCTTTAGGTGCCTCGTTTCTATGTAGTATTCTGGAGGCAGTTCTCCTATCAACATCTCATGGACACATAGTTGCTCTGAAGGATACTCATCGAAGAGTTAGCGAGAGATGGTCAAAGTGGAAAGAAGACCCGGAGCGCCCCTTGACGGCAATATTGACCCTCAATACAATCGCACACACTGTTGGTGCGCTAGGTGTGGGATCTGAGGTTGAGAATAACTTTGAAGGAGAATACGTTATTGCCGGATCTGCAGCGATTCTGACTATAGCTATTTTATTATTGAGCGAGATTTTGCCTAAGACAATAGGCGCTCTTTATTGGAGACGTCTCACTGTTTCTACATATCACTCCCTCAGGGCTCTAATGTGGATTCTGTGGCCGATAGTTGTGATAATTGAGCTAATGAGGGCTCCCTTTCCTCAGGTTGAGACTGAGACCGTCACAAGGGACGAATTATCTGTACTGGCGGATATTGCAGAAGAGTCGGACGTTATAGAGGAAGATGAAGAGGCAGTAATTCAGAATCTTTTGAAGCTCAGAGAAATGAAAGTATCGGATATAATGACCCCAAGGGTGGTGATGACTACCGTAGATGCCGACAACTCCGTCAAGGAAGTAATGGATAGAATTCCTATTATGACACATGGTAGAATTCCTGTATTTCGGGACAATGTTGACAATATGGTTGGCTTGGTATTAAGAAGCGAAATCCTCAGGAAAGCCGCAGCTGATGATTTCGATCTAATAATGGGGGATATTGCGAGGGAATTAGTTACGTGTGACGTCGATACATCTGTCGACAAGGCATTGGACATACTACTGGAGAATAAGGAGCAACTCATTGTTACTAAAGATCAGTTCGGGGGCACTGCCGGGTTGGTAACGATGGAGGATATTATTGAGACTCTGCTCGGGGTAGAAATTGTAGATGAGTCGGATCAGGATGCTATTGATGATGGTTTTTTGCACGAAGATATGAGGGAGCTAGCTAAGATAAGATTTGACTCAGAGTCTGAATGAAGAATTTCAGAATCATGAGATATCTGAAAATAAGCACGATAGCGCCCCGATGACACAACTCCAAATATAACTCGGCCTTGAATCAGAATGGTTGTTGTCGTGCGAGTAGCGATTGTATGGATGAGGAATATTCTCAGAGTTCACGACAATCCACTTTTGACTTGGGCTTCTTCCAGAGATGATTTGGACGCGGTTATCCCGTTAATTATCATGGATCCCGATAGAGGCTTTGGCAGTACAAAACTCATGGGCAGTGCGCGGATGAGGTTCCTCCACGATTCACTTATCGATCTCTCCGATTGTCTGAGTAGGGATTATGGTGCTGATCTAACTATACTCTCCGGAAGGGCAAAGGAGTTGATCCCTATGACCGTCAAAAGTCTGAATGGTATGGTTAAATGGGTACTATGCGATTACGTTCAGGATCCCGAAAGTAGGGAAGAAATCTACAGAATACATAGGTCACTATCTGATTTAGGAGTGAAAACGAAGGTCTTCCCCGCGGTCAACACATTACTAGATATAGAGGCCAACACCCAAGATGATGAATATGAAAATCCGAAATCCACAAAGGATATGGATAAGATACTAACAAGAAGTCTGGGGATTACTACTGAGGGATATCTAGTACCAAAGCCGCTCAAACCCATTGAGAAAATTAACTACTGTCAGGATCTCGTCAATAACCTGAATGGTTCTGATTTCCTAAGGGGGAGAATTGTGACAAGAAAATACTTAGCTACTTTCCCTGAACAAATTAATACTTTAGGACGATATTTTCCTGGAGGGGAATCGGAGGCTATTGACAGGCTTAGAAGAAAGGTCATAGAGAGGCCAGAATTCGTCAATCGATTCAGTAAACCTTCTACTGCTTCAACTAATGATCCGAACAATCCGCTGGAGCCATCGACCACGGGACTATCGCCTTATCTGAGCACAGGTTGCCTCTCAATTAGGCTTCTGTGGGAGGAGTGCAGAAAGGCTAACGAAGGAAAGGAGCATACACAACCGCCGAAGTCGCTACAAGGTCAAGTTATATTCAGGGAGATGTTCTATCTCTTATCAAGATCAGTTGATAATTGGGATAATGATGTGGAAAACATAAACTGCAAGCCCATTTTATGGGGGGATTATGATAAGGATATGCTGACGGCTTGGGAGGACGGTATGACTGGGTTCCCATTCATCGATGCGATGATGAGGCAGCTCGATGAGACGGGATGGATGCACCACCTTGGTAGACATGCTGTCTCGTGCTTCCTGACTCGAGGACAACTGTGGCAACACTGGAAGTACGGTAGGGACATATTTGAGAAGAAGCTTGTGGATTCGGACTGGGCAGTCAACAACGGAAACTGGCTATGGCTTGCTGGCGTAGCACCCTTCTCTATGCCCTATTACAGAGTATACAATCCATGTCCCGACTCAAAATCTAGTCTTAATGTTGAGACGGAAGAGGCTGAATTCATTAGACACTGGGTACCGGAGCTGGCATCATTCCCTTCGAAATTTATTTTCGAGCCGCATTTGGCTCCGATCGAAGTGCAAAACACATCTGGATGCATCATAGGTCAGGACTACCCTTGGCCTATTGTTGATAGGAAAGAAAGTAGGAGATTGAATCTTAGTTTGTTCAAGGAAAGCCTAGAAAGAGAATGATGGCTTGACTCATCCTGTGTTCTATTTTATCCCAAGAATTAATGTAATTAACAGAATTAGGGGATTTATGACCCGATCTAGGGCTAATGGAGAACATCCATGGTGGGAAAATAGCTTTACTCTTATTTCTGTAATTTTGGGACTCCCCATAGTCGGTTTGGCCACTATAGGATTATTATCTCTACTTGGGGCAAATGCGACAGAGTTCCCCCCCATGTTGAATGCAGAGTTTTTTCTGGCTGATCTTGGCGTAAGAATTCTGACCCTCCCGATTGGATTTTTCATTTTTCGAGCACTTTTGAAAAAGGTCGCTACAAAGGATGGTAACACCCAGTGACTATGTGAGAACAAATGCGAAAAAGAATACGCGAGTACTGACGCAGATTCGTTTATTCAACGAGCTTTCGTGGACAATTCATGCAGATGTCGGAGCAAACTAATCCTGGAATACAAAAAGCTCGGCAGTTTGATATTGATTGGCTTAGAGTCATCCTATTTGGATTACTTATTTGGTTTCACTACGCAGTCTTCTCACTTGATCAGATAGATGGTGAGGAAAACAACATGGACCTGCTCAACATACCTCTTTTCATAGTTCTCGGAGTGATGCACCAGTGGAGGTTGGCGGCCTTGTTCGTCATCTCAGGCATGGGTACGGCATTCGCTTTTAGAAAAAGGACTTTGAAGACCTATGTCAAAGAACGAATTGTTCGACTAGGTCTTCCGTTAATTTTTGTAACATATTTCCTTTTCTTCGGGGTTTTTTCGCCATTCAAAACCCTGCTCGGTTTTTTCGTAATATTTCCCGGTGAGGAGGGTATGCCTTATGGGCACCTTTGGTTCGTCTATAATCTGCTAATTTATTCGATTCTTTTATCACCTTTATTCGCCCATGTAAATAATCATCCAGAAGGAAGGATAGTTGAATGCGTTCGTTCAATTCTCAGAATTCGTTACGGAATGGGAATACTGATGATGCCATCAATAATCCTGGCAATTAATGGGATTTTGTTCAAACCATGGGCATTTGGTGAGGTTGGAATGTGGTGGGAATTCCCTCGCTATTTACTGTTTTTCTTGTTTGGATATTTACTGATTTCCGCTAAGGAAGAGTATTACGAAGCTTTGGAGAGGATTCGAGTTCCTATCACTATTGTCACACCCATTCTAGTAATCCTGTGGTGTTTATTGGAAGGTTTTTCTAAAGTACCTAATGTTATGCAAGGTGGTTGGGCCCAGGATGGTTACGCCCCGTTCACTCTCAGTACCACGATCGCTACAATTGTCCAATCCCTGCATGCATGGTTTTGGTGCCTGTTAATCTTCAGTTGGGCATCCAAATTCCTTAACAAACCCAACAATTGGCTTTCCTATCTGAATGAAGCCGTTTATCCGGCCTATATTGTACATTTCCACCTAACGTTCCTCCCAATCGGAATCTTCGGATTTCTTGGAATAGGTTACTATGCTGGGCTTTCAATTGGGACTATTTTGGTATTCATAGGCGTATTGATATGCTTTGAGAGTGCAAGACGTGCAGCCTATTTTAGAGCGGTTTTTGGAATGAAGGGGAATAGTGATGAGGTAGTGAAGATTTACCCATACAACGAAATGAAAAGTAGAAATCATCAGATCCTCTTTGCAGTACTTTGCCATATTATTACCGTATTAATGATATTTGGACTAAATATTATGCTAATCAGCGGGGGTATTTTGTTGAATGAATCATGATCTGGTGGGAAGGACAGAAAATTGAGCTAATTCAATAGATTCTAATTTTCGGAATCGGTTTCGGCTTCCTTTTCGGCCCACCAACCTTGGGCCTCGGTGTAATCACCTAGTTGCTCAAGCCTCTTGAGCCAGCCTTTTGCTTGGGCGGCCTTCTTTGTGCGAACCATCCATACACCACCATAAAGAGTATCCCACAGCCCTAGATTGTCCTTTTTCATTCTGTAGAACATGTAATCGATTAATGGGGGAAGAATCGATAAGAAGCCTAATGCTAGGAAAACCTTGCCAGCAGATGTTGAAATTCCTGTGGAGGGGACGAAGAAGAACATTATCAGGCCGAAAAGGACTAATGGGAATGTAAGGCTCTTTAGGAAAATATACGAGAAATGCGGCACCTCTGAGCTTGAGTTGATGTATGTGGTTCTACTAACCCAATTACCCATGGTTCGAGATGTTTGTGAAGGCATGACTGCCACATTGAAGACAGTTAGTAAAAGCCCCAATAGAATAAGATATGTCAGGTCAGAAGTTGCCCCCCATGCAAATAGAGCTATTATCGGGACTGCCCAACCCCATGAAATAGTAAAGTCAGAAAATTTTCGTAGGGATTTCTGACCTTTAGACGCTTCTTCAAACCCATCTGGCAGAACCTTAGCGACTCTGACCTTTTTTTCTCTTGGTGGCTTTGGCTTCCTCTCCCTTCGTCTGCTCCTCCTTTTCTCTTTCTTAGGTTTTGCAGGAGCCACTGCAGCTGGTTCAGCTGCCTTTGGCTCCGGAGTAGGAGTCACGGGTTCAGGGGCCGCAGTCGTAGGTTTTTCTGACTTAAGCTGATCAGCCTTTTCTAACAAACCCAACTCATTCACCATACCTTTCAGCAATTAACTTGTACAATTCAAAGTCCTGCGAATCAGTGAACCTGTTCATTACTGGCTCAGGCAAGTCAACAAGCAGTTCATTAACCATCGTGAAGAAACTACCCCTGACCGACCCTTCCGTGGAACCCGGGTCAGCACCAATTTCTTTGAATAATTCAAAGTCATCGGACTCAATGAAACTATTGGCAACGGAATCAGGCAGTTCTCCCAAAAGCCCGTTAACTACATTGAAGAAATGAGTGAAATCCTCATCATAGCTCCTGAAGCTGTCTATAATACCATTCACGAATTCGTCAAAATCCAACGACCCAGAGTTGTCAGTATCTGCTTTATCGAAAAATTTCTGCATAGAATCCATATCTAACTCGTCTATCTTTTCAGCTGAAACTCCAGTTTTTTCAGCAACCCTGCTGACAAAATCATCATCATCCATAGCTTCGAGAAATTCAGGGAGGGTCATCTCGGTGTTACTCGGGGTGGAAATTAGCTCTACTTTAGGCTTGATCGAGGTCAAATCATCTTGGTCTTTCTTCCTAAGCACTATAATCTCCCTATCTAAATCAGAACCAAACCTATCAGCATACCTGTCCATCAAACTGTCGCCTTTGCCAGAAGATATCCTATTGATACGATTGTATATGCTATCTCTAGAATCGCTAGATACTGATGGATCCGTCGTCTTCCTCATCTCCCATACAGATTTGAAGTCTGAAGGTGACTCAACAGGAGGGGGATCGAGTGTGTCTTCTAGCGAGCTTGCCGCATCCAAGAGGTCTCCATCACTAGCTGATTGTGGATTAAGACCGAATTGTGGAGGTAGTGGTTGATCTGGTGGAGGTAAATCGAATTCTGGTGGAGGAGGTGCATTGGGGGGGCTAGGAGGCATTATTCCCGGCGGTAGAGGGGGTAACTCGTCCAAAGCTTCTTCGAGAGAGTCTACGTCATCCAATGGGTCGACCACAACTTCTACTCGAGACCACCATTATTCAATATTCTGTGAATAATATCCTCAATGCTTCAATTATTGTGTGAAATCAATAATGCGGACTAACTACTTAGATTAGCCCAACCTTTCAAGCAAAGAAACATAGCCATTGATTCAGAAACCTCGATTTGGTCTCCTGCGTTGATTTCGAGGGATTCGTCATTGATTCTTGCTACCGCATCATCTACGACGACATTTACCCTGAGGGATTCGCCACGAAATACAACCGCCTCCGAAAGTGGATCGAATGGATTGCTACAATCTGGGTCCAGCCGTGACAATGGAAACTCTGTTACTCTCATACCTGACTTTCCATGGAGGCTACCTACCCAACGAATCACCCTCTTTGTGTCTACAGTTACTACCTCGTCAGTCTCTCCAGCGGTACCCATTACTACGGAAGAGTCGCCCTTGACCAGTTCCCAGAATATTGGTGTACATTTTTCGCCGAATACCATTAACTCTGGGTTATCCTTCAGCCTATCTATTCTATCAGGAGACTGTGCTAGCTCAGATAATTCTAGGATACTAGAAATCGAGGTTGACCTCAATGACACATTTGGTGAATTAGCCCTAGTGGTAAGGATATTATGAAGCTCCTTCGATGTTGAGGCCTTTTCTTTCCCGGGTGAAGAAAGTTTGGATAGTTTTTCTAGAGTGGAGTCGATTCCATCTAAGGCTCTATTTCCCCAGCCCGATTTAGCATGAATAGTAGATTGGATATCTATCCCTTCACCACGAATGTAGTTCACAATCTCCCTTCTAGCATTGGAATCTAGATGCATAGATTTGGGATCCCTGATATGGATGTGAAATCCTCTGTGTCCGGAAAATGTTGTCTGCACATGTTCCTCCTTGAATCCGAACTCTGGTTCAAGGAACTCGTTCCAAAGTCGCCAAGCTTGACCTTGAATAGTCTCCATCATTAACGGAAAATCGTTATCGCTCACACCCGGAAGATGGTCTCCGTCCAAATCGAAAATAAGATCGGCCCCGAGCCAACCCTTTTCTACCATTTTTCGTCTTGAAGGTTCTTGGTAGTATGCCGTACTGTGAAAGCATGAATGTGGCGATCTATTACGGAGAAATGTGTGAAGAGCCGTCTTGTCTGGAAAAGATGTATGCCTTATCGGTGGAGCCCCTCCCCAAGGAATAAACATCCATTCGCGATTTCTTAATCTTGGAGGCACCCAAATAGATTCAACAGGGAGAGAATCGTAGTAGTCTGAAAACCGGAGAGCGAACCTGCTCCAGCCCTCGGCCATGATGCCTATGTTTGCAGTCGGGAAATAAGTTTTCAATCAATCTAGTTCCAAACCACCTACTTCCTTTCCCTCGGAAGAAGCAGAAGCGCCTGTTTTTTCTACATAGGCCTCCCAACATACGTACTCATTATCCAAAACTATAGCCTCGGAAAACTTGAGTGCTTTTCCAGTAATGGCACAAACAGGACCTAATTGGCCGGAGGCAGTGGATAACTTGCTATGATCTGGCATATTTTCGCCAATCTGTCATCATTATTCATGATTGCGTGGCAGAAATCACAAAGCAAATGCATTTCAACCAAACAGCAGCCCATAGCACATGGAAGATGTGAGTACCAAGATTACGATTGGGCATTCTCCCGATCCGGATGATGCATTCATGTTCCATGCACTTACTGAGGGATCATTCGATACACAAGGGAGAGTTTATGAGCATGCCCTGGTAGACATCGATACTCTCAATTCTCATGCGGAAAACGGTGATTTCGAAGTATCCGCATTGAGCATACACTCATTTCCAAATGTTTCTGAAAAATATGCGTTGATGAATTGTGGTGCCTCGATGGGAGAGGGTTATGGCCCAATTGTAATTTCGAATAGGAAAATGTCTATCGAAGAATTAAGAGAATGTGTGATAGCGGTTCCCGGTAAGAGTACCAGTTCATATCTAGCATTACTATTGGCTATTGGTGAAGTCGAGGCTATAGAGGTCCCATTCGATGAGATTCTGCCAAAGGTAGTGAATGGTGAATTAGACGCAGGAGTAATAATTCATGAAGGTCAACTAACATGGAAAGCAGAGGGTGCCGAGCTAGTAATCGATCTTGGCCTGTGGTGGAGAGAAGAAACTGGACTCCCCCTCCCACTTGGAGGCAATATAGTTAGGAGAGATCTCGGCATAGAATTGTGTGAATCCATATCTTCGGATATCAAGAAAAGTATCGAGTATTCACTGTCGAATCCAGATACGGCATTGGAATTTGCAAGGAAGTGGGGAAGAGGAATAGATTCAGAAACTAATGAGAAATTCGTAAGAATGTACGTTAACCAGAGAACCATAGACTATGGAGAAGATGGTAGAAAGGCCGTTAGGATGTTTCTCGAAAGGGGCAAGGAAATTGGTCTAGTGAGGGCGGACTTCGATACAGATAAAATTGAGTTCATAGGTGAGTGATTTTGTGAGTGAAAAACCAGAAGTAAGCGAGTTTGGGTCTGTCGATCCGGCCCCCGCCAGTGAGTTCAAAGAAGTACCTAAATTACGGGAAATTTTGTGTGATGAGAACGAGAGAATGTTCCAAAGGATGAGGTCATTATTCGCCTTAAGAAATATCGGAGGGGGAGACTCTGTTGACGCTCTAGCAAAAGCCTTCGACTCTGACTCTGCCTTGCTCAAGCACGAGATTGCCTATGTTCTTGGACAGATGCAAGATGATCGAGCGGTACCATGTTTGATAGAAAGATTGGAGGACCTAAAAGAAGATTTGATGGTTAGGCATGAGGCTGCAGAGGCCCTGGGTGCGATAGGAAACAGGACTGCAATGTCTACATTGGAGAAATTCGTAGATGATGAAGAGCCAGTAATTGCGGAATCTTGCGAGGTTGCAATTGATCTCCTAAACTGGGTTTCGGGCAAGAAGCTTGATTATTCATGATAATTTACGTCAACCAGGAACCCTCGGTGGATATCCCGTAGACTCTGTCCAGGAAAAGATTGAGTCCGCTTATTGACTCATCCTCGAGCATATTGGATACTTCATACTCAAAGTATCTCTCTATCCTTTTTATGGACAATCCGACTTTTTTTGAGGCAGAGGCGATGACTGATTTCCTCACATCAGGATCTGATAAAAATTGATCATATTGAGCTATCATGACCTCACATGCTTCGTTTACTTTGTCTATCGGGGAGTCTTTTCTTGCAGCGAACACTCCGAAAACCATTGGGAAACCTGTTAATTTGGACCATTCCCTTCCTAAGTCCATCTTTACTAACTCAGGATACTGTAGAGATGCGGAAATTGCCCTATCTCCGATTATTAAGGCTCCATCGCATCTTTCCAGCATTGAATCGATGTCAGGACCCATCTCTACAAGTCTAGGATCTAGTTTTCTATTTTCCAAGATCCAATGCATTAACATTCTAGAAGTAGAAGAATCGGATGGTAATGCGATATCTCTCATTGAGTCTATCTCCCTATTTCCGAAGAGAAGTACGGAACCAACTTTTTCCCTACCGACTATTCCAATTTTTGGAAGAAGAACCAATTTGTCATGATGGAGTGCGAAATCGGCAGTGGGAATTGGGGCAGTAATACAGTCCCTCCTAAGTAAATGACCGGTTAACCATGATGGAGGGGCTGCCAAAACATTCCATTTTTCACCGATACCATGGAATACGGGATCACAATTGATGAATGATACCCTGCCCAATACTTCCTCCCAAGACATTTCAATCACTTGCCACTATGGGGAGGGACCGCTTGATATGTTCTGGTTTGGATTCTATGTTCTTGAATGAAGAGTATGTTGAGTCTCTCTTCACCGGACTTTGTCCAGATGAAGCTATCAGCCTTGCCAGTTTTTTTCCATCATAATCAACTCTAGTCTCACTGCCAGCTTCATGCATTATTTCTTCGTGGCCAACTGTACCATCAATATCATCTGCTCCGGAATTTATCGCTATAGATGCAAGGTGATCACCAATATTCATCCTGTAGGCCTTGATATGGGGGATATTATCTAGCATTATCCTAGACAAAGAAATGACTCTAATTATTTCCTCAGCACTAGCTAGTTTAGCTTCTGGAAGTCTGGTGTTGTCCTTGAGGAAAGGATATGGGACGAAACACTGGAAGCCAGAGGATGAGTCCTGTTGGATCCGGAGTTTATCCAAATGAGTAACCCTGTCTTCGATTGACTCTATCGTCCCGAAAAGCATTGTACAATTTGTTGGGATGCCCAGAGAATGTGCCATATCGTGAATCTCCAGATACTCTGAAGAAGTCTCTTTACCTCTACAAATCCGATCACGAATTTTATCGACTAGGATTTCGGCACCGCCCCCTGGAAGGGAATCTAAACCAGCATTTCTCAGAATTCTGAGCGTTTCTAAAACTGTGATCCCGGACTTTGTCGAAAGATGTTTCACCTCAACGGCGGTTAGAGATTTAATACTGATACTTGGAAATTCCTTCTTCGACATCTCATATATTTTGACATAGTCATCAACAGTCCACTCTGGGTGAAGGCCCCCTACTGCGTGGACCTCATCTATTATATTTGAAAACGGACTAATTCTAGATATGAATTCCTCAGGCGATAGGGAGTAAGCATCGTCGCTTCTAGCGCCCCTTCTAAACGCACAGAATCGACATGCAAGTACGCATACATTGGTCGTATTAACATGGAGATTTTCGTTGAAAAATATATTTTTTCCGAATCTAGACATCTTAATTGAGTCTGCCAGAGACGCGAGCCCGGGGAGTGGAGCGTCTCTGTGTAACTCAACACCCAGCTCTCTAGGAATTCTTTTACCTTCCAGAATCAATGAAAATGTTTTGGAAAGTAATGGATCGTTTTCAACCGAAATTGGAACAGGAAATTCAGCTAGATTTGTACGCCAATCGGCATCTGAGAAGTTTTCCTGTATCATAACCATTTATTGCGAAGTAAAGGTATGATTTGAACCACTCTCTAAGTAGTTTAGAATTTTGACATTGAAAACTATCAATAGCCACGAGTTGTCACTATGCTATATGGGGGACGTTGCGAGCCAGAGTCATGATGAGCTAACCGAAATGGCTAGATTATGTCGAATAGACATCTTGAGGATGACGCATGAAGCTAAATCAGGTCATCCAGGTGGTTCACTATCAGCAATAGATGCCATGGTTGCACTTTACGGGACTGATTTTCGATTCGATACCAGCAATCCCGATTGGCCTGATCGTGATCGGTTCATCATGAGTAAAGGGCATGCCAGTCCCGCAATGTACTCCCTCCTTCATCAGATGGGGGTTCTTGATGTAGAAGATATTCTTGGATTTAGGACTCTTGGTTCTGCATGTCAAGGTCACGTAGACATGGTCTGGACCAAGGGAGTTGATTTTTCAGCCGGAAGTCTGGGTATGGGGCTATCTTTCGGATTGGGCTGTTCCATTGCAGCAAAGATGGACTCCAGTGAAAGAAGGATTTGGGTAATGCTGGGGGATGGAGAGACTCAAGAAGGGCAAGTGTGGGAAGCAGCAATGGCATCATCGTATCACAATGCTTCCAACCTAAGGGTAATTGTGGATAGAAATAGAATTCAGAATGATGATTTCATGGCGGTTCAGATGGAAGTTGGAGACATTGGAGAAAAATTCGCCTCCTTCGGCTGGAATGTTTTGGAAGTTGACGGTCACAACATCTCAGAACTTATTGAGGCAATAAACTGGGCAAATCAGAATGAGTCAGCGCCGAGTGCAATTATTGCTCACACCATAAAGGGGAAGGGAGTTTCATTTATGGAAGACAATCCCTCTTTCCATGGAAAGGCACCAAACGATGAAGAATTGAAAATTGCTTTGGAGGAACTATCATGAGTGCTCCGTCCGAGGGAGGGGCATCTAGGGATGGATATGGAAGGGGCCTCCTAAGATTAGCCAAAGACGAAAGGGTAGTTGTCCTAGAAGCAGATCTGGGCAAATCTACAAAGTCATGCCACTTTAGAGAAGGCTTTCCTGAAAGAACTGTATCCATCGGGATCGCAGAGCAGAATATGATGCTAGTAGCCGCTGGATTGGCTTCTTCCGGAAAAATCCCTTTTGCTAGCACTTTCGCCATATTTACCGAGAGGGCTTTCGAACAAGTGAGGAATGGAATTGCAAGGCCGGGGCTATCAGTCCATATCTGTGGGAGTCATGGTGGCATTCACACTGGTTCTGATGGAAGCAGTGCTCAGTCTATCGAAGATTTGGGGATATACAGATCAATTCCAAAAATGACCATCCTCCACCCATGTGATGATTTTTCGGCAGAAGAGCTCACAGTAAAGCTACTCAATAACGAAGGTCCATCATATATGAGGACTGCAAGAAACAAAACATCTAGGATTTATGATGGGGATTCGGCTAGAAATTTGGAAATTGGTAAAGGTAGCACCATTATTGAAGGGAGGGATGTTGCAATAATTTCGTGTGGAGTAATGGTTGAACGGTCAATAGAAGCTGCAAGGATTCTTGAAGATGAGGGAATAGCCTGTTCAGTAATAGATATGCACACAATTAAACCTCTGGACTTGGAGCTATTAACTGACCTGGCAGAAAAATGTGGTTGCCTAGTTACAGCAGAAGATCACTCGGTAATTGGAGGACTCGGGAGTGCTGTTTCAGAGTGGACTGCAAAGAATAAACCGATTCCAGTTGAAATGGTGGGAGTGAATGATAGATTTGGAGAAAGTGGTGGCACATCTGAGTTAATGACTATGATGGGATTGGATGCGATTTCCATATGTTCGGCCGTTAGGAAATGTATTAACCGTAAAAATATGCAATAATTGCGTTCATTATAGGGTTCATTTCATAGGGGTATTGATGCCGAGAATCTATCGTTATGACTGATCCAGACGCAGTGAGAAGGCTTCTTTCGGGCGAGATTAACCCCGAGGAGATAGACGGTGATTCAAGTCTCTATTCCATGGCAGAGAGGATTTACGGTAGCGAAGCACTTGAAGAAATGGGCGTGTTAGCACCAGAGATTTCTACCCATGAGCCACTCCCTGAAGCTACTCCAATTACTAGTGATGTTAGCTTGCCTGATTTTCAACCAATTATTCCTTTGAATAAGGCTATGGAGTCCTCAAAACGCGGAAGACCCAGATATGTGCTAATTATGATGGGCTTATTTGGTTCAATATTCGCACTCTACAATATGGTATTCGGAATTGGATCTGTGCTATGCTCTACAGGCGTTGCGGATATGAGGGAGATATGTAATGACGACTACGGTCAAACTAAGCTTGTTTTCACGGAAGGTTACTCATGGGATGGAATCCACCAGATTGAATCTTGGGTTAAGCCCATGGGCTCCCCTCTACTCGGGGATCTGATTTTGCTAGGACTTTGTTTATCATTGGTAGTTATGGGCCTAGTTTGGAGAAGGCGCTCAGTACATCTTGGAGACGAACTGCCTCTTGCTGGTTAAATTGCCGGTAATAACACAAGGCTTATCGGAGTCAAATTCGCGATCAGATTCCCCAAGAAGAGTTAATCCAGTCTTCTTCTCGAGAATCTCGGCATCTGAGTCATTACCTGAAAATGGGAGCTCGTAAACTATTCCATCTTCGATTTTATCTTCGAATGAATCGTCATGAGGGATTTTCTCAAGAGGAAATGGTTTTACGAGTTGCGAAACCAATTTCTCAGCCCTTAATCTAAGTTCATCTGAAACTGAATCCAATAGCTCAAAAATTTTGCTAGGGGCATCATCCAAGCTAACTTCCACTTTCCCCCCGGTCCTCAATGACACTATACATTTACCCGAAGAAAGGTCTCTTGGCCCCAACTCTACTCTCAGAGGGACGCCCTTAATTTCCCAGTCGAAGTGTTTTACACCCGGCCTGACATCTCTGAAATCTATTTCCACCCTTAAACCGCGATTCGTCAGTCTCTCGGACAATTCTTCAACGGCAGCAGTTACATTTGGATCGGTGTGAGCTGCTATGGGCATTACAATTACCTGAAATGGGGCAACTGATGGTGGCATTATTAGGCCATTATCATCGCCATGCATTCCTACTACGGCACCCAGTAACCTCTCTGACATTCCAAAAGTTGTCTGGTGGCAAGATTTGGTATTTCCCTCAGAGTCTTCGTAAGTTAGATCGAAGGCTTCGGCCCATTGATCACGATAGTGATGATAGGTTGCAACCTGAAGGGTACGCCCGTTGGGCATGACTACATCGGCTGCTTTGGTATACCAAGCACCCGGGAAAGTATCCCAAACAGGCCTTTTACACACTATGGAAGGGAGGCATAATTCTCGCAAAATCCTCCGAACCATTTCAGCGTCCTCTTCGATCTGCGAATCAGCACCATTTTGATCAGCGTGAACGGTATGTGCCTCAAAAAAATGAATTTCTCTAACTCGGATGAAGGATCTAGTTTGCTTTGTTTCATAACGGAAAGTATTGACGATTTGAAAAGTCTTCAGAGGTAAGTCGGCATGACTTCGCACCCAAAGAGAGAACATTGAATACATTGGCGTCTCGGATGTAGGTCTCAGAAACATGGGCACTTCTAACTCATTTTCACCACCATGAGTAACCCAATATACTTCTTTTTTGAATCCTGATTCTTCTTCATCTAATCTTAATTCCGAGGGATCTACTCCTGCCTCCCTTGCAGCCTTTAGCCTAGAAACAAGACTATTCTCTTTATCCAATAGGTCTTCTGGAACTAGCAAAGGAAAGCGGTATTCCTGATGGTTTGTCCTTCGCATCTCAGACCTTGCAAGTGAATCAATGAGGCACATGGCCGAAAGGCCATACGGCTTCCAGACATCCATCCCCTTTATCGGATACCGCTTATCCACTAAATCGGCTATCTCGACGATTGATGGATACCATGAGTTAAAATCTGACTTTGGCGGGATTCCCCTTTTGGCCTTAGACGGTCTTGACACAATGGGTTCCCCAATGACCGGCGGCTTGAATCATTCGTTCAATTATTACCTAATTCTCTGAAATTATTGATTCAAGAGTTTCGCATAACTCTTGAAGAGTAGTTATTTCCTGAACTTCATTATCGGAGAAAACAATTCTGCATCTAAGTGGCAATGATCCAGAGGCTTCGGAGATTAGATTTGCTATTACGGCATCCAAACCATATTTCGAGATCAGGTCATAAGCTCTAGGAATTAGGTGCTCCTCATCTGAGTCGTCCTCCAACTTGAAACCGATTCTCATTGAACCTGTGGTATACTTTGAGAGTTCGCCGAGGTGTTTTACTGAAGGATATAGTGTGAGATTCCATTCGCCAGTATCACTTTTCCTCTTTCCTATTTCCTTTTGGGACTGATAATCAAGTATTGCTGCGGAATGAATCCACAAGCCCGGAGGATTGCTCGATGATGCCAAATCAATACAAAATTCAAGAATTCTGTCTGGGTCGGAAGTTTTTCTTATATCTGGCAATAAAAAACTTGGTTCGTACTTCGTCTCTCCCACCACACATATTACATCATGGCCCATTCTGTAGAGGTATTCTGCGATTGACCAACCGGTCTTGCCACTAGAAGAGTTCTGGATAAAACGAATTGAGTCGATAGGTGATCTTGTGGCTCCAAGAGTTATCGCAATTCTAGTTCTTGCAGATAGTTTGGAGTTGATTATGTGGCAAAGTTTTGCAACTATTGAAACCGGATCAGGTTGTTTTCTCCTACCCTCGACTGAATCAGAAAGTAAGATTTCAACGCCTTTTTCAGTTACTGATTTCAGCAATTCGTCTGTTACAGGGTCATCAAAAAGATCGTTGTGCATTGAAGGAACAAATAGCATAGGAGTCTGATTTCCTGACGCGGCGGAAAGGGACATGAGTGCAGGAGAATCAATTATCCCATGGACAAATTTAGCGATGGTGTTCCTGGTCGCGGGTGCCAGTAGAACGCCATCGAAAGATTCTAATTGGGCCATTTTGTAATCCCATTCGTCGGTTACAGAGACTCCCCCAGCTCCCCAAGAAACAGCTAATGGAGTAATTATTTTCTCAGCAGACTTAGTCAGAATCGGATAGACTGATCCGCCATATCTCCTAATTTCTCTAGAAATTTTAATTGATTCAGTTGCTGCTATTCCCCCAGAGATAACAAGGGCTATTCTTTTACCATCAAGACAGTCACTTATCCTGTCCACTCCGGTATCTTTGGTTTGATTCATTTCAAACACCATCATTGATCTCAATTACCTCAAAGAGATTCCAGAGCAATTGCCATCCCCATTCCCCCGCCAATACACATTGTCGCAATGGCTCTCCTTTTTCCAGTTCTTTTCAATATGCTTGCGGCTTTGCATGATATTCTTGCCCCAGATGCTCCGAGAGGGTGCCCGATGGAAATTGCC
Source organism: Methanobacteriota archaeon (assembly GCA_002713185.1). Taxonomy (GTDB): domain Archaea; phylum Thermoplasmatota; class Poseidoniia; order Poseidoniales; family Thalassarchaeaceae; genus UBA36. Next base: position 87,631 of record PAVV01000004.1, read on the forward strand.
CCTCCGTCGACATTCACTTTGTCTGGATCAATTTCCAAATCCCTTACACAAGCAATACTTTGAGAAGAAAATGCTTCATTAATCTCGAAGATATCTACCTCAGATATGCTCCAACCAGTCCTTTCAAGGACTTGCTTAGTTGCTGAAATGGGCCCTAGCCCCATTAGATCAGGATTACAGCCAGTAACTGCGGATGAAATAATGGCTGCTAATGGATCCAACGAATGTTTCTCTGCAAATTCTTCACTACAAATCAAAGCAAAGACCGCTCCATCAGTGAGAGGCGAGGCCGTTGCTGCTGTAACAGTCCCATTTTCAGAAAACGCTGGTTTCAGTTTAGACATGGACTCGAGAGAAGTTTCAGAACGGATACAGCCATCCTCAGCTATTTTTCCAGAATCAGATAAAATTGTAACTATTTCTTCATCAAAGTGACCATTTGTAGCTGCATTAGAAGACTTATTATGAGATTCTAAGGCAAATATCTCCTGTTCCATTCTAGAAATAGAATACAAAGTAGCTACATTTTCTGCAGTTTCCCCCATGTTGATGTATGCATCGGGATATTCGGCCTCCAAATTCGGATGTGGGCTCCAATTGAAGCCTCTCCTTTTCACTCTGGACATGGACTCTATTCCTCCACTCAAAAAGCACTGGCCCCAACCGGAAGAAATACTGGAGGCGGCCGACAAAATTGCCTGCATTGAGGATCCGCAGAGACGGTTGATTGTAGAGCCGGGGACCTGATGTGGAAGTCCACTCAGGAAAGTCATCATGCGCCCAATGTTGTAACCCTGCTCCCCCTCGGGATATGCACATCCGACAATTATGTCCTCGATTAGATTGTAATCAAAGTGAACCTCTCTTAGAAGTTCTCTTAGTACCTGAGAGGCCAATTCATCGGGCCTGACTGAAGAAAGCTGACCCTTGTGAGCCCTTGTAAAGGGCGACCTCTTCCAATCTGCAATTACGGCCCTCATATTTACTCGTCGGGCTATCAGGACATAACGATTGCCAGAAAATAATTCAATTAGTGACCGAGGGGTTCATGAATAATCTACCCCGGCGAAGTAACATGATTAGGGAATGCTCAGTGCATGGATATTTTTCAGATGATGACCTATGTCCGGCGTGTAATTCTGAAGGCAAGTTTGTTATGAGCACGAGAGAAAGAGATAGTATGGCAAGGAAACTAGCATTGGTACTAAGGCATGCGCCCGAAAAATTCGATTTGGAAATGGATATTAACGGATGGATAGACGTCAGAGATATTGTCAGAAAATTCAAGGACGGAAGAAGAAGGCAACATTGGCTTAGGCCCCATCATCTCTCAGCAATTTCTGAGACCGATCCCAAAGGCAGATATGAGGTAAGGGGCAACATGATGAGGGCTACATACGGTCACACTGTAGAAATTGAATTGGATCTCCCTTCGACCGACATTCCCGACTCACTTTACTATCCATGCGATCCAGAAGAGTCTGGGAATTTACTAGATGTTGGAATCAGTCCTGGAGATAGATCCCATGTTCATCTATCTGCAAGCATCAGAGCTGCTGCTGAGGCTGGAAGATTTCATCACAAGGATCCTTCAATAATCGAAGTCGATACAGCTAGAATGGCGGCCTCTGGAGAGACAATTTGGCACGCTGGCGTAACTGTTTACTTGACTGACAGTGTAGCTGGAGAATATCTCTCATTAGTCGGGTCAGATGATCCCGAGCTCTCCTTACTCAGAGAAACTTGGCTCGAGGAAGAGTGACTAGAATTCGCCACAAACAGGACAAAATTCGAGATCATTTGACTTGATGGCTCCGCAAATGTGACACTCTCCACTTTTCGAAATTGGTTTTACTTCAGAATTACTAGGTTTTCTAACAGGATTGGCCCTGTAAACAAATGGTGAGGAGGTTGATTTTTCTAAATTCTCCAAAATTCCCCTGTATCTTATTGTTTCTGAAATGGCGATATCAATCTGTAAGAGCCGTCTTTCTCTCTCTCCTTTGTCCTCAATAGAGGATGCTTCGGCCAATTCTGACTGAAGCCACCTTTGGAATCTTTCGATCTCGGAAGTGCTCTCCACAACCCCACCAACCAGTACTACTGATTAAAACTGTGTACAGTTTTTTGAAAATATTAGAATATGAGAGTTGGGACCTTGCCTCAATATGGCCCCAAGAATTGTGATCAAGCTAGGTGGGGGATTGATTACAGATAAAGGCAAAATGAAGACTTTTGATGAGGGAAGGATGGAAAACCTGGCTAAGGCAATATCTAATATTGCGGATCTAGGATTTGCGATAGTTTTAGTCCATGGAGCTGGATCATTCGGACATCTGATAGCGAAAAAATGGGATATTGCAGGGGGATTGGAGTCTTCAATTTCTAAAGAACAAGGAAAGGCTGTCAATATGATTAGGTCTGATATGCGCGAGTTATCAAATCTGGTAGCATCTAAGCTCGAAATAGAGGGTTTGTATAGCGAAAGCTTCCCTCCCTCTGAATGGGCAGAGGGTACTGGAACTGAATTCAAAGGTGAGTTGGGGATGTTCGAAAGGAGGGTTGACCAACCAATCCCCATAACATTTGGAGATGTAGTGGAAACTGGAAATGAGCAACAGTTTGGGATTCTATCCGGGGATGATCTGATGCTAAGAATCTCAAAGGATCTCCCAAGTGTGACTCATGCCATCTTCCTGATTGGCGATGCTGCGGGAGTAATGTCAGCACCTCCGGGTGAGGAGGGTTCTGAACTTATCGAACAATGGAGTAGCAATTCTCAAGCAAAGGCAAAACATGATGAAGAAATAGATGTAACAGGTGGTATCTCATTGAAGATAGAGAGAGCAACCATGATTTCTGAATGCGTTGACAATGTATGGATAATTGATGGAAGAAAACCTGAAAGAATCCTCGAATTAATTGAGCATGGAGAAACCAGAGGCACTAGAATAGTGTACGGTTGAGTCTTCATATACGGACTCCATTCCCATCCATATATGGCGGATGGACTAGATGATCTCAACAATCACGACTCGATACAGTCTGAGATGATGGGGGAAATGTGTCTAGTTGTAGACGAGAGTGACAAAGTTATCGGTTCCGCTACAAAATTTTCTTGCCATAGCGGAGAAGGGGTTCGCCACAGAGCCTTCAGTGTCCTTATATTTGACAGAGAATCTAGATTACTAATTCAAAAAAGATCTAGTGAAAAAATTACATTCCCCGGAGTATGGGCGAACAGTTGTTGTAGCCATCCTCTTGACATTGAGTCTGAAAATTTTGGAGAAGTGGGTGCTGAAAACGCTGCAAAAAGGAAGCTGGAACAAGAATTGGGGATATCTACGAGCGTAACGGATAGTTGGGACTTTCATCATATTGGAAGGATGGAGTATGCATGTCGATGGGACGATGATTGGATAGAGAGAGAGATTGATTACATCATGGTTGTTTTTGCCGATGTAGAGGTTGAACCCAATAGTAATGAGATTTCAGAAGTCAGATGGGTCAATGGAGAAGAGATTCAGAGCATGATGGAAGGCAGGGATGGATGGTCAGACCAGGTTATAGCCCCATGGTTTAAGCTAATTTGGGAAAACTACGCCATTCCAAACGAGTCCGTACCAGAATTGATGGCAAGTAAAAAAAGGGATGACATAATCTTCTGTGGGGAAGTAAGTATGAGTGGGAATTCTGTAATCCCTGGTCAGGCCCTTCTTGAGGCCCTTACCGAGCATCGGGACATAGTTGAGAGCGAGATTTTGGAGAGTATAAGCAAGATGTCTCAAAAAACATTATTTCGAGCAATGACTCATCTTTTCATGGGCGGAGGTAAGAGGCTCAGGGCGATACTACCAAGGCTAGTAGGAGAGGCAGTTGGAGGTGCGAATAATGGACACTACACCCTCGGAGCATCCATAGAAATTATCCACAACTTCACGCTCATTCACGATGATATTATCGATCAGGACCCAATAAGAAGAGGCTTGGACGCAGTACATGTCGCTTTTGATGATGCTACGGCAATCAATGCAGGTGATGCTATGCTTGCGGTAGGGTTTGAAATTCTCGCAGAATCTAAAGATATTCCACAGGAATATTTGGGCCAATTGATCACATCAATAGGCGAGATGGTCCGAAAAGTTGCAGCGGGACAGCAGGAAGATATTGAGTTTGAAACAAGAAAGGAAGTTTCGGAAGATGAGTACATCCGGATGATCGCTGGTAAAACTAGTGCTATGTTTGAGACATGTGCCAGAACAGGAGCGATACTATCGAAGGCAGATAGTGATACAGTCAAAAATATGGCTGAATGGGGGCTTAATCTGGGCTTATGCTTCCAGTTGATGGATGATCTAATCGATATTACTGGGGATACCGAGACACTCGGTAAACCGGCAGGATCAGATATACTACAAGGCAAAATGACACTGATTGCCATTCATGCTTTAAAATCAGAAGCTGAGCTTTATAATTTCAAAAAATTATTTGGTGAGGGCGAGGGGTCGGATAAAGATCTGGCAAATGCCGTAAGAGAGCTAGAAGAGAGCGGATCTGTAGACTATGCCAGGGAAAGGGCACTACATCACCATTCGATTGCTCATTCTTGTCTGGACAAGTTAGAAGAAAGTAAGGCCGTAGATATCCTGAGAGAATTGACTGACTTCCAATTGATTAGGATTAGCTAATCAATCTGTATACTGGGCCTCTCCAGGGATTTCTTCTTTCAAGCCCTTTCTCTCCCTAATTTCCCCCACTGTCTTATGGAAGAGATCGATGGGGACCTGCTCATAGCCAGCATTCTCAGTATTCCAAACTGCCCTCCCTTGGGTTGCGGCCCTGATATCGTTGGAGAAACCGAATGACTCTGCAACGGGCATTTTTCCAATTACACAGGTCACGTCTCCTTCAACAGGCATGTCCTCAATGACTCCCCTCCTTGTAATCAATTGTCTAGTAATACCACCCGCCCACTCAGTAGGAGCATCGATTCTAATTTTCTGGATTGGTTCAAAGAGGACTGATTTAGCTCTGATAAGTGCACCCTTTATTGCATTCCTGACTGCGGGAATAGTCTGTGCTGGCCCTCTGTGGATTGCATCTTCGTGTAGCTTAGCATCTACTAGTCTCATCATCACCCCAGTGAGAGGTTCATCAGCAATTGGACCTTTTTTACAAACATCATTGAATGCTTCTATAATTAGTTCCCTAGTCTCGTGCAGATTCTGGATACCCTTTGTATCGTTCACCAGAACTGAGGTTGCATTAATTGCGTAAATTTTTCTCATTAGATCCTTGTCCATTCCAAACTCAGAAAATTTATTTCCGGTCTCCTTCGCATCTTTGGGTCGTACGGGACCATCCCCGAAATGACCCTCTCTGAGAGCATTCACTACATCTGCAGGAAGTTGTTCTACCTCGACATAAAACCTATTATGTCTGTTTGGAGATTTCCCTTCGAATGGTCGACCTTTGTTGTCATCAGAAATTGATTCGCGATAAACCACGATCGGATTGCTCTGGTTGACCTTTATCCCCTGTTCTTCCTCGAGTCGATAAATCGTGATCTCCAGATGAAGCTCTCCCATCCCAGATAGAAGGGCCTCGCCTGTTTCTGAATTTGTTGAAACGGATAGTGATGCATCTGCCTTAGCAAGACCCCTCAGTGAATCGATGAATTTAGGTAGATCCTTCATAGATTTGGGCTCAATAGCTACTGTAACTACTGGTTCTGAATAATGCCTAATGGCCTCGAATGGAGTAGCATCCTTCTCTTTGGAAATTGTTACTCCAGCGGCCGCACTTCTGACTCCTGTAAGAGCTGCTATATTGCCTGCTGAAACTCCCGGGACTTGTATCCTATCTCCGCCAACCATCATACTAACTTGCTGTACTCTCTCGGATTTTGCCGCACCTATCGCCCAAACTGTTTCGCCCTGTTTTATTGTTCCAGAGTAAACCCTGCCTACTGCGACTTCTCCTGCATGAGGATCCATCCAAATTTTAGTGATCATGAGCGATAGTGGGCCGTCTGCGTCACAGCTAACCATTGATTTGCCTACATCTGTGTCTAATTCACCCTGCCAGATGTTTGGAATTCTGTACTCTTGAGCGATAAGGGGCGATGGCAACTTCTCAACTGCCATATCTAGGAGGACTTCATGGACTGGGGCCTTTTTCGCTAATTCTTTTTGCTCCTCATTATTGCAATAGTCGAATATTTGTGGAAAATTTACCCCCGATTTCTGCATAAACGGAACTGTAATCCCCCAATTATGGTACGCTGAACCAAAAGCTACTGTCCCCTTAGCGACGTCTACCTGCCAATCAGATTTATGCTCATCTGGAGCAAAAGCTCTGATTAGCTTGTTTACCTTCTTTATCTGTCCCTGAAACCTTTCCATCATATCTTCAGGAGTTACCTGAAGTTCGTTGATTAGGCGATCAACTTTGTTGATGAATAGAACTGGTCGTACTTTTTCTTTCAAGGCCTGTCTCACAACCGTCTCGGTTTGTGGCATTGCGCCCTCTACTGCACACGTTAGGATGATGCATCCATCAACTGCCCTCATGGCACGTGTTACGTCCCCTCCAAAATCTACATGGCCTGGAGTATCGATCAGATTGATCAGGTAATCCTCACCCTCTACGCTGTGCACCATAGAGGCACTTGCTGCATTAATGGTTATTCCACGAGCGCTTTCTTGGTCATCGAAGTCCAAAACTCGCGACTTGCCTGCCAGCTCCTCCGACATCATGCCTGCACCAGCAATCAAGTTGTCTGAAAGTGTAGTTTTTCCGTGGTCAATGTGTGCCGCTATGGCTAGATTCCGAATTCTCTCTCTTTCATGCATTACCTCTGTGGCACGCTTAATATTGTCTTCCTTACGACCCATAGTCTCACTCCGATAAGATGCCGACCTGAAAACGGTTCATAAAGACGATTGAGTAGTTTACTTGATATGAGTTGAAGGGACGGTTTTTCCATCACCTCGCCGAGGCAGCAATTCTTTCTACTTCATGCCTTTTTCCAACCGCAAAAGAGTTGACATCCCCCTCAGAAGCCTTTGAAATCTCTGAAATTATACCCTCAGTAAGAGTCTTCTTACTCTTCATAGTTGCTGAAGCTGCCCCTATTGCTAGGTTCCTCAGTGCAAGATCCAGCCGACGACTGGGGGAAGAGTCGACAGCCTTAGGTTGGCTCACTGCTCCTATTCTCACCCTTGTTGTCTCCTCACATGGAGCTGCTTCAGTTATAGCATCGATGAATTTCTGCAGAGGATTAACTCCGCTCTTTGAATTCATTGTATCGAAAGCATCTTCAAGGGATTTTGCACAATACTGCTTCTTGCCGCTGTACTTTCCTGATCTCATCAGATTATTGATGAATCTCTCAGTGACTGAAAGCTCCTGTTTTCCGAACCATGCATTAGCGTGTCGGCCGCCAGTGTGAGGGGCACCTATCATCTTCAGATTGATGTATCGAGAAATTCCTGGGTCGCTACAAACTACTTCACTCGCGTCCCACTTCCCGAAAACCATAGTACCGATTCCTGCAATGGGTGCCTCTTCCTCTTCTTTCTCAATCGGAGTTTCAATGATTTCATCCTGTTCTTCCAACTAATCACCCCTTACCTAACTGGCTTTTCCTTACGGCCACGGACCATTTCATCAAGAGAGACGCCATTGACTTTGATAACCTTGTACCTAACACCGGGAAGATCACCATAAGAACGTCCCTTGCTCCCACCTATTCCTTCTACCATTACTTCATCGTGCTCATCAATGAATGATATTGCTCCGTCACCAGGTGCGAATGCGGTGAGTCTGTTACCAGTTCTAATCAAGCTAATTTTGACTGCCTTCCTAATTGCGGAATTTGGCTGTTTGGCTTCAAAACCTACTTTTTCTATCACGATACCCTTTGCCTGAGGACTACCTCTCAGTGGATCATGCTTCAGAACTCCGCCTTGTTTTCTCTTTGCTTGGCGATTACGAAACTGTCTTTCTTTCCAACGGTATCTCTTGCGATCTGACTTCATCTTCGAACCGGAGAATAGGCCTCGTCCCAAGTGTACACCTCAAAATGACGGCTTGGCGACCTCCCCCCCATTTATGATACTGACGGGTGTAATGATGAATGTGACGTTCCAGAGTATGATTTTGAGCCAACATTCAAGCGGCTTAGTTTTTCAGGGGTTAATATGGGGTTCAGAGAACTCGTAGAAGACAGTATGATCATTGACCATCCGACCAGTGTGGATTCTCAAATTAGAGAGGTTTCAGTAGCTAACGGAAATGCACCTATTATCTTCAATAATATAAAAGAGGTTCCAGGCCATAGAGTAGCAATAAACATACTCACAAGGAAAAGACTCTGTGAATCGTTCGACATTTCTCCCGGAGAATTGATTGATATTCTTTCTTGGGCCATGGAAAATCCTGTTGAGCCGCAAATTGTCGATCCTAGTGAAGCTCCTGTATTGGAGAATACAATGGAGATCGCAGACCTTGAGAGGATACCGATTCCATGGCATTATCCGGAAGATGGGGGGAGATACCAGTCTTCTTCTATAATCATTGCACAGTATGCAGGCCAGAGAAATACCTCTTTTCATAGACAATTAACGAAAAATCACAGAGAGACTTGTGTGAGGTTAGTTCCTCGTCACCTAAGGACCATGGTGGATAGTGCAGAGGAGGCTGGCGAGGATGTAGACATCGCTGTGGTTAACGGACCTGATCCAGTAGTACTTCTTGCTGGAGCAATGTCATTCGATAAACCTCTGGATGAGTTGAAGGTTGCCGCCGCGCTTCACCAAAGGATTTACGAAACCGACCTAAAAATTGTGGAATTAAGCAATGGCGTGTTCGTTCCTGCGGAGGCAGAATATGCCATGGAGGCAAGAATAACAGGGAGAAGAGGAGAAGAGGGCCCATACGTGGACATAACTGGCACAGTAGATGACATCAGGCTTGAGCCGATAATTGAGTATGATGCAATACACCATAGGAGTGAGCCTATTTTCCATGCCCTTATCCCTGCCGGAGTTGAACACATGACTCTTATGGGGATGCCCAGAGCCCCCACTATCAAAACTGCAGTCTCAAAGGTAGTTGATTGCTCAGATGTTTACCTCACTGAAGGTGGCAGTGGTTGGCTTTCCTCGGTAGTACAGATTAACCCTAAGATAGAAGGTGATGGAATTAGGGCCATTCATGCAGCCTTAGACGGGCACAAATCGATGAAGCAGGTGATTGTTGTTGATAGAGACATAGATATTGCGGACCCTGCAAGAGTTGAGTGGGCCCTAATGACTCGCTGGCAGCCAGATAAGGATACGATCATACTTTCTGATCAGAAAGGATCGAGCTTGGACCCCAGTAGGTCCTCCGATGGAACCACGAGCAAAATTGGAATGGATGCAACAATTGATCCAGGAATTGACAGGTCCCCTTACGAATCAGTTCTGTGAGTTTTCTAAATGGTAAAAAGAGATATGGAGATTTCAGATTCCCTTCAACATCCAAGAAGGAGTCTAGGTAATAGATATAGGAGCCAAGCAGAGAAATTCTTAAAATTACACAAGGAGAATAACTCGAACTTGGCTTGGGCAGAACAAAATGCCCGACAGAGCGTACTTTATGATTTTACAAATGGCGATAATTGGAGAATCCTGATTAAAATTAAAGTTCAGATGAACGATACGAAAGGTGCTCTATCCGTTTTGGGGGACTTGTTTTCAGTTCTTGGTAGGGAGTCTGACCTAGTAATGCAGCTATCAGGGCAAGAAATCATCGAATCATGNCAAGATCTCCTAGAAGCTGCGTTGTCCGAGGACCCATTAGATGCAGATGAATGGTGGAACAAAGCTAAGGATNACGAAACGGAAATACANGAGTTGGCGAAGAGACTCAAATCATTGGATATTTCTNATCAAAGAGCAAACATNCTTTTCTCNAGAAGAATAGAAAGATTGAGNGAGGCGGGTTTAGAGGANGATTTCATTNATCTTTCCAGAATTATCCTTGCACACAGACCCAATAATCANGAAGCTTGGGAAGAACTGGGNCGATTATACGAACGAAGGGAAGAGTTCGACGAGGCATGGCTTTGCTATGATCAGGCGCANGCAGTCTCGCNCGGTAATTCGTCAAGAGACCGNTTCAAGGAGAGNATGNTTGGNTTNTTCGAAGGAANGGGNNGCGCCCCTTGGAAGAAACCTGANGTTTCGGACAGAGCGATTTTCCTAGAAAGATTGCGAGATATAACTAAGCCGGAGGAACAGATAGAGGACGAAAAAGAGGAAATAATTGATGTTGAAGAAAATGAGTTCACTAGAATTGATTATCTTCGTCGACAAGGCAGGATGTCGGAGGCCTTCTTCCTTGCTAGAAGACTTTCCTATGAAGGGATAGAGGGCGCAAAGGAAATAGTGGAGCAGTTACTCGGTGAATTAGATGAATGAGGTTGAATTTGTTGTTGTTTGGGCCTTGGCCGCAGAACAGGAAGAAGATTGTTGGATCATGGTGAAGAATAGAAATAGGGGATGGGAGCTTCCAGGTGGCCGTATTTTGGATAACGAAAGTCCAGATGAGGCTGCGCTAAGGGAGCTATATGAAGAAGCGGGGNTTTTGGGCACTGCGAAGGCTATAGAATTCAGCTTGATTGATAATGGGTGCGTGGTATTAGTCCACGTAGATGGAATGGTGGATCCTGAGCCATGGTTTTCACATGATGATTCAATTGGGGAGGTTGGTTGGTGCCTCCAAATCCCAGAAGGTACTGCATGGGACCCTAATGAGCTGGCTATGATTAAAAATCACGATTGGAGCTCCGCAATGAGTCTAGTATCTTGAANATCGGAGACTCTTTTTCGCAGTTCTTCCTTCCAAGAGTTTTCTCCTAATGCGTCGCTTGCATCAATTATCAAGCCTATATCATCTCTCCTCTCNCCTGACAGATCTTTTAGGCAAAGTGGCATTATGAGATCTATAACCTCCCTGATATCTTCCGGATTAGAAGGTGAGCTAGTTAATCCTGGCTCCTCTCTAGGCTTTGCCTCAGAGATTCTTTTTTCCATCCTAGGNGATTTGGGGTCGATTTCATCTAGAGCGATGTCAAGCCACTCCATTGCGCAAACCAGAGATTCAGCATACATCCCTTCCGAAGAGAGTCGACTCATCGCCGTCCAAAGATGCCTCATTGCAGGGTCGATGTCTCCGATTGAAACAAGAATTCTACCAGATTCTAACCGTGAAAGTCCGATTATATCATTTGGGTGCCCCAGTGAGGGAGATATTTCTGAAAGGGTTACTAATGCCATCATTTCTTCTGAGGAGTTTAGATGCCAGGAGGCTAAATTTAGAAGAGCGATTCCATGGAGAGCAGAACCAGACGAAATAGAATTTAGACGATCGACGCACCATCTTAATTCCGAACCAATATTTTCAGGGNGACAGGCCCCTAGTAGTGCTCTTTCCATACGAATCCATGCCTCAGATTCATAATCTCGATCCTTCAAATTCCTTGACTTCGCCAATATTATCTCGCTGATCTCCAAAGCTTCCTTTGTCTTACCTTCGGAAATGAAAGACCGAAAAATTTCTGATTCGGATGAAAGGTCTTTTGATGATTCTGATGGCCATGCCAATAAAGGTCACTCCCTCTCAAACTGCTCAGCTTTTTCCTCATAACTCTCTCTAAGATTTTCTTCTCTTTCGACTAGTCTCTTCAAATGCTCTTCTAGGGACGATTTAGCATCAGTTAATTCGGACAAAAGTTTCTCCCTATCTGCAACCTCAAGNAGTAGATTTCCTAGTGAGCGATAAACTGGCTTCCCCGAATCCTGTTCCCCAAGTGCCTCTACGGTTATGCCATACTCCGAGATTTGTGATGAAATNGTCTGAATCTGATTCCTAATTGCCTGNAGTTCNCGGGCAATGGACTGAATTTGTTCAGCAGAAACTTCCTCGCTAATCCTTGCCACCCCCCCTTGTTGCCATAAGGGAATGTTCGGAAGCAATTAAAGCTCTCATTAGTGAATTCCANCTTGCCCTAAGGTCATTAAAAGAATCAGAAGAAATCGAGACTTGGACCTGACTTTCAGTGTTGTTAAAATCGGCTTCNGTTANCAGAGAAGATGATAATGCGTGAGAATCCGGATGCTCCAACGTTAGGCTGAGCTCGACTNTCTCATTCCTCTTCTGATCCTTCATCTGAATCTCTCTCGGATAATTTTCTTTCATATTCTAAAGCAGCCTGCTGGGCAATTACGGTCATNTCGGTAGCAGTGGCCCCTTCAAGNGAACGTCGAACAATCCTCTTGTTTGCATCGCTTGCCCTGGTGTAAGGTTCCCAGACGCCTCCAGAAAATGTATGATTGCACTTCCTACACTCCCATATCCCCGCTGCCTTCCTTCTGACCTTAGAGTAATGACAACTGGGGCAAGTGTATTTTCTGGACTTTTTTGAAATTGCAGAACCCGCTCTTCTACGAACGCTGACTCCGTATCGAGGTCCGAAACGAGCTGTTGCTCCAGCTTTCTGGGTTCTCTTTGCCATATTATTGCACCTATATTGAATTGATTATATCTCTAAGTTCCTTGGTCCTCTGACGGGCGTTTTCCATTATTTCNGCAAACTCGTCCGCTGAGAAAATTCCCTTTATACCCTTCTGTAGAGAATGGACGTTGTCCCCATCACCTAGAGTGATGTGGATCCTCTCATCACCACCAAGCTCTTCTCTTGAAGACGCATCGTAAACAAAACGTCCACCAACCTTGTGATAAGAGCACATAATAGGGGTTTTAGAGACTTCTAGTTTCTTATCCTCCCCAACTTCGAATCTNTCCGCGGGTATTATTGCATTCCTTAGTGCTACAATTCCAGCTAAAGCGAANGCATCGAANAGATTTCCATCATCCGANACGGCAAACAAATCTAGTATTACTTGCCANGCCTTCTCACCCGGAATTATGCAAAGAGAGTCGACATCAATACAACCTGATTCCCTGATCCCTCTATCGACGACTCTTCCAAGCTCTATTGATTCTTCACTTGGCGGGCCTGCTTCCCAGTGCCTACCTGCGACTGGTCTTACCTCGGCAGAACACATCAAACCACCCTGATTTGGACGATCTGGATATGGTTGCATGATTTGGAACTTTACTCCTGCGAAGACGATCGTGTCGCCCATCCTAACCTTGGCTGAGCCCTCGGCTCTCGGAAGAATGGAATGTTCGACCTCCAATTTCCTACCCTCCCACCTAGACCTGCCGTCAATCCTAGTATCTTTTTCGGCTAAATCGGAAAGATGAGCTCTGAGTAGATTTGGTACGATAGGTATTGTCATACTATGCACCTTCCTTTAGCGCTTCGACCATCTTTTCGTGTATCGATGATGCAGCTTCCATATTGTAGTCCCATGCCTCTTTGAATTCATCTTGAGAGAGATCGCCATCCATCTGTAAGAAAACCAATTCNCCCGTATTTGGAAGAATTCCCATAGGGAGGTCAGCTTCCCCATAATTGTCCTCTTCCTTATTCAGATCACAGACTACAACATCATTTATTTTACCGCTGGCTACACTGACTACTAAGTCGGTCATGGGTATACCTGCGTCTGCAAGAGCAACGGATGCCGCAGTCAGNCCCACACATCTTGTCCCAGCTTCCGCAGAAATAATTTCTATATTCACGCGAATCTTTGAGCGCGGGTACAAGTTGAGAAGGACCACACTTTCGAGAGCATCCTTTGTTACTTTGCTGATTTCTCTACTTCTTCGATTGAAACCGGGNCTTATTCTATCCGTTGTTGAGAATGGAGCCATATTGTANGCTACATCNAGGACTGCTCTATCCTGTCTCTGAATCTTCCTAGGATGGGCCTCCATTGGCCCATAGACAGCNACAATCGCTTCGTTGGTCCCCCAAGTCATCCTGCAAGATCCGTCTGCAACAGGTACTACCCCTGTCTGAATAGATATCTCCCTGACATCTCCAGGGCCACGACCATCCATTCTCAAGCCGTTCTCATCAATCATCTGAATATCTCCGTATCCGCCCATTATTTCACACCCCCTTTGACACTCGCTGATAATTCGAACAGTCTTTTTCTGACTTCTAGAATCCCTTCAAATTCTCCGTCTATCCACATCCTACCGTTGTCCGCTACAACAATCCGGCACTCTGTATCCTCTTTCAGTCTTCTTAGTGATTCTCCACCTTTACCGATTAGCCGACCCAGTAAGTGTGGATCAATCTCTTCTATGGTTCCCGAGCGAATTTTCCTAAGGCCCATGCCCTTCATAGTGACAACACTAGAATGTGTTTCCTCGACTTCCTGTATTCTGCACAGGACTGCGTCGCCTACGTCCATTACTGACCTAGTGCCTCCAAAATCTACCTTTCCTGGCCCGAGACTCATTGGCAGTATCGCGTTGAAAGGAGCACCGAGTTCGATAAACCATATGTTGTTTGTACAGCCCTCGATAAAACCAATCACCAAATCACCCGGCCGAGGCATGTATCTCGTGTGTTTTGGCTCAACTGAAACCAAAGCTCCTTTTTTCCTAATTATTCCTTGTTTTATTGCTTTTAGCCGCCCAGAAATGGAAAGAACTCCATGGCCGGCTTCTTGCCCTTCAGATTCTCCCAGATCCTCTCCGGGAACAACGAGGNCTTGGCCTCGCACACTTCGCGACCCCGTCGCGTCACTATTTTTTGTCATGTTATCGAGCCGCGCGACTGGCCTGCTATTGATAACCGTTGATGCTGGAGAGATTTACTTAATTACTCGATTTCACGTACTTCAACGTCGGGAGATTTTGATGCAACCTTTCCAATTAAGTCATTTTTCATTCCACCGGGAGATGTAACGACACAGACCCATGTGCCATCACTCAACCACTCTTCCTTCTGAATCGAGTCTCTGAGCAACTGACTTACTGCCCCATAGTCTCTACCTTGTACTTTGAATGCCAATCTTACGGTAATGAATTGTAGAGGAATAACAGGTCTAAGGGCAGAGACAGCATCTTCGACTTGACTTTCCACTGATTTGAACGGATCTATGGGAAATCTGAGCTCCTCAAGAGCATTTTCTATCCTAGTCCTAGGGTGTGGAAGTTTGGTCTTGGGATCTGTAGCAGTAGAGGCAATCTCGTTTACTATCTGCCGTTTCTTTTCATTGACCATATTCTTCCTCTGCGCCGTGGTTAATTGTATATTACCATTAACAAGAATCTTCGAAGCGCAATCAACTACATCTGTATCTCCAAAAGCATTCTCAAGAGCCTCGGAGGTGGGCCTCTCTCCTGCTCTCGCATCGGACCAAATTTCATCGATAGCTAGGAGGTCGTCCATAGAAACTCCTTCTGGATTCTGTTTCCATAACTCAACCAAATCAGGATCTACTAAAATCTCGAATCTTTTCCCTCCCTTTTCTAGACGGGCTAATACAGCATCATCTAAGCTGACCATGTGACTCCCATTGGGGGTGCGGCTTAGACATTGGCGGAAATCAAGACATCTTATCGAGATGCTTCAGAGTTGATTCTCGATCCAACTTCCTGTANCCATCCTTGTCAACACATGCTATCTCGACAGTTTCCCTGTTCAAATCGTCTTCTAGTGATTCCTTAAGTGCTTCAAGGCCTAACTTGATNGCAGCATTTTGAGTCATATTGGGCTTCCACTTCTCTTCGAAGTAATCTATGGCAGTAGAACGACCCCTTCCGATCGCTCCAGCATTATATGATTGATAGGCGCCAGAAGGGTCCGTCTCGAAGAGATGGAACCCTTCATCATCGAATCCTGCGATTAGGAGAGCAGTGCCAAATGGTCTCGCTCCACCATATTGAGTAAANGATTGCTTGTAATCACACATTTTCTTAACTAAAGTAGAAACTGGAATTTTTGCACCATATGTCATTCTNTTAACTTGGCATTGTACCCTTGCTCTGTCTACTAGCTGCCTAGCATCGGCAACNAAACCGGATGTAGTAATTCCAATGTGNTTNTCGATTTGGTACATTTTCTCAATAGAATCNGTTATCACNAGCTTGCTCTGGACCCTCTTGTCCACAATTAGTACCACTCCTTCTTTGAAGACAAGGCCGACTGTTGTAGTCCCCCTCTTTACTGATTCTCTCGCATATTCTACTTGGTAAAGTCTGCCGTCTGGGGAAAACGTAGAGACTCCATGATCGTAACCTCGTCCGCTAGGCTGCATCGCTATCGNCCCCATGCCATAATGGACTCTTATGAATCTTGGTCGAGAGAAGACTCAATCTAGTATACATTCTGCGGGGTTTGAAATTGGTGGAAANATGCGAGTCGCGGTTTTATCCTCAGGAGGAAAGGACTCTGCCTATGCTACGTGGTGGGCAGGTTTGCAGGGATGGGAAATTGTATCGATAGCTACTGTCATGGTAAAAGGGGAAGATTCCATGATGTTCCAGTTGGGAAATACCTGGGTGGCGGGTTTGCAGGCTTGTTCGATGGGAATTCCATGGCTTCCGGTGATTAGTCACGGGATAGAGGAAGAAGAGGTATCTGATTTAGAAAGAGTGCTTAGCGGAGATTCGGATACCAGTAAGGCATTTGAGGAAATTTGGCCGAGTTGGGTTGAAGTACCGCAAGATATGGTGTTACAAAAAGAGAGGCCAGAGATAGATGGATTAGTGGTAGGTGCGCTACGTTCAGATTACCAGAAAACAAGGATTGAGAGGATGTGCGAAAGATTGGGGATACGTTCATTCTGCCCATTATGGCACAAGAATGGGAAAAGTCACATGCAGTCTCTGGTAGAACACGGATTCGATGTTGTATTCACATCTGTCTCCACAGAGGGTTTGGGACAAGAATGGCTGGGAAAGAAGTTGGACTTAGAATCGCTATTGGACTTGCGAACTCTGTCTAGGAGGCACAGATTCAATATGGATGGAGAGGGTGGTGAATTCGAAACCTTCGTGGTTAATTCCCCGGATATGACATGTGAGATAGAGTATACCGGAAAGCCCCATTGGCAAGGATCAAGGGGCATATTCAAAATGGATTCCTGCGCATTGAGATATCATCGTTAGGCTCAAACAGGTAAACATAGTCGCACGTCTGAAAATTTATGCCAATATCGCCTCTTGATTACAGGTATGGACGAGATGTCGCAAAGGAAATTTGGTCTCGCGAGGGTAGGCACGCTAGACAGCTTGAGGTCGAGAGGGCATTGATATGGGCTCACAGTAAGATGGGAAAAGTATCACCTGAGGACTATGATGCAATAGCTGAAATTGCTGATCCAGGCATAGTTACTGCGGATAGAGTGGATGAAATTGAGGCTGAAACGAAACATGATATCATGGCCCTAACCAAGGCAATGGCCGAAGTAGCGGGGGACTCCGGTTGGTGCATTCACCTCGGAGCGACCAGTAATGACATTGTAGATTCAGCTGTCGCTCTACAAATTAAGGATAGCATATCNCTTCAGGATGNAGCAATAAGAAAATTGATTCTCACAATGTGTGATATCGCAGAAAGAGAAAGAGACACAGTAATGCTAGGAAGGACGCATGGTCAAGCTGCAGTCCCAATTACCTTCGGACTGAAGGTTGCTGTCTGGGTAGACGAGTTCAGGAGACATTTGGATCGTCTGCATGAGATGACTCAAAGATGTATAACAGGGAAGTTTCTGGGAGCAGTTGGTTCCGGTGCAGCCCAGGGAGAAAGAGCGCTTGAGCTNCAGGGTCTGGTTCTGAGAGAACTGGGGCTTGAGGTCCCAGTTGCCACAACACAGGTAGTTGGAAGAGATAGATACATTGAATGGGTAGGGTGGATGTCAAATGTCGCGACTAGCATAGAGAAGGTTCTCCAAGAAATTAGAAATCTCCAGAGGACCGAGATTGGCGAGGTAGCAGAATCTTTCGATTTGAAGAAGCAAGTAGGTTCCTCCACAATGGCACACAAAAAGAATCCGATTACGGCTGAAAATGCCTGCGGCCTAGCTAGAATTGTTCGTTCCATGATGATCCCATCATACGAAAATGCACTCCTCTGGCATGAAAGGGACTTAGCAAATTCTTCCAGTGAAAGGTTCACACTTTCTCATGCGATGATCCTCTTAGATGACNTATTTTCTAAATGCAACAGGGTTCTTTCGGGCCTGTCTATCGATAGAGAAAGGATGTTGGGAAATATTNAATCTCAGAGAGGCCTCATTATGGCTGAAAAGGTAATGTTGGAATTGGTTGAAAGAGGTATGCCAAGGGATGAGGCGCATGAAGAGCTTAGAGNCGCCTCGATGAAGGCACTCCAAGAGGGAACAAAACTGGAAGATGCATGTAGATCTTCTGATTCAATAATGAATTTGTTAGGGCATGATCTATCCGGATTTTTCGATCCGAGGTCACACCTCGGATCATCAGGAGAAATTGTAGAAAACGCTATCAAAATTGCAAGGGCAAGGTGCTCAGAATAAGGTTGGAATTAACAGTACTATTGCCGTAACGGTAGCCACAGCAAATAGAAGCACTATCATGGCATGAGGGCCATACTGATTTGAATCGTTTAATGCGACATTGAAGAATCCGTCATCAAGAATTGCTCCGAACAGAGATTTGTCGGAATTCTCGAACTCAGGAGGTTCCCTCCGAGGCATCCTTTCTACCTTGCCAGAATCTTTAGACACAATTTTCGCAGGGGGTTTTGGCAATTATTCTTACGCCTATTCCTCTTCTGGAAAAGACAGACCTGCTTGCTCCAGTAATTCCCCCATTTGCTCCAGTGCCTCCTCATTGGGTTTCATTAGAGCTTCTGGTTGCTTTGCCTCACCTCTGTAGCTATCTCCGCCCTCTGCGGCAAATTTCAATCTACGTTGTCTGATGTTAGTAATCGTCCATATCAGATACCCGGCTATGGCGATCATAACAGCCAATATGGGCAATACCTCCATAGCTGTCGCCATATATCCGGATACCCCTGTAATGTATCATATTGTCCCCGGATTACCGTGAGATAGNGGCCTTGACAAATGTCTCCGATTTGAGGCGGACGGTTCTACCCAAGACCCTTCTTTATGACCGAAATGGGTTAGCTTATCGGAACACAACCAAATCTTCCTCTGCATCCTCCCGCAGTCATCACATCTGAGTTTCTGGCCCTTCCCCGCACTCCTCATGGTTCTAGAGCAACAAATAGGTCTACTCGAAATCCTCGGAGTAGCGTTATCCAATCTTAGTCTTTCGAGATGAATAGAACCGTCGGGAGCGGTTAACCCGGCCCAGCTTACTAAGTCTCCGGGTTCCAATTTTCTCAACAGCGAATTAACTGGACCTCCCTCATTAAATGCTACTAAATTGAGGGCATTCCCGGATGAAAATACTGNGATANTCGCATGTCCTCCTTTAGTCTCTTTGGCAATGCTAGTTACGGTGCCACTTTGTATCGAAACGATGTGGTCATCGCTTAGTTGATTCGTCCTATGTGTTGCAAAAACGATGCTCTCCTCCACATCAGATCTTTCCTGTAACCAATGGTGAGCATTAGAAACGGAGATCTCAGAAGTACCCCGTATACCATATAGAACTGGACATGGGGTTCTCGGTGCGATCATTCCCTTTCCTTTTGTTGGATCCCTATTGAGGAATGTATCTTTATGATCATCCTCTAGCCCAAATACTGCTTCGCTACTAACCTTTCTTGGACTTCCGATGGCTTCTTCTTTACGCCAAGCAATTAACTCCCATGAAGAATAATGCCTTGGATTCCAAGATATCGCGGCGCAGGCGCCTACAACTCCAAAAAATGTTTGAGAATACAGAACCGCGCATTTGTTTTCGAGCGCATTATCCATCATCAATTTATGGTCAACTTCGTTCCTTACTGCATCCCAATACCATTCCTCTGGAACGATCCCAGTAGAGATTACCATGACTGGCGAGGGTAGAAGGCCAGAATTTGGGTATTTACTAATGGTATCTATCAATTGGGAGAACCATACCTTACAGGTTGACACAAACTCATCGAATGATGAAGAGTTGATTTCTACAATTGCTCCCAAGGCCCCGTTACCCCTCGTCCTCCTTCTTGCAAAGGGCCATAGTCTGACTAGTCTCCTCTCGATTATCGTAACATCAAGATTTGATGCTATGTATTTAATGAAATCATCCATAGTCTTTGTTGTACAGCCTATTTCTATATGGTCAGTATCGTCTAATCCGATTCGCAGCATCATTGGGATCATTCCTGAATTTCCAAAATCTGTGTAATTACTCCCCCTAAGCCAACTTCTGTATCGCATCTAATCCCCCTTACCCCATATCTGTTTGCAGCAAAAATGTCAGATTGCTGGTCGCCCACTAGGAAAGAAGAGCTTTCATCAGGCCTGTCTAACCATTTTGGACCTAGTAACAACTGGATGCCATGGGATTCCGATGCATGAGCTGAATCCAATAATTGCCTTCCAACCTCAAGCATTCCAGGGTTTGGTTTTCGTGCCCATGATTCATCCTCTGGCGAATAGGGACTGTATAGGATCAAGTCAATTATGGCATCTGGATCTTCCCCCGCCAATAGTTCCTGGAGTTTATGATGTATTGAATTGAGGACATCGTGCCCCCATATCCCTCTCCCGATAGGCGACTGATTGGTCACTACACAAATTCTGAAACCCGCCCTCTTCAGCATTCCAACAGATTTTGCTGCATCTGGAAGGAGTAGCAATTCATCGGGCGTATTGATGTAATTTTCAGACCATCTATTCAAGACACCATCCCTATCGAGAAATGCAATTTTACCAGACCATTGCTCCCCGGATGGGAGGTCTTGCAATATCAATTCATCATCAAGAGCAGAGTCGTGTCTATGGGGGAGGTGCATTTTCTCACAGCCCGTTATTGGACTTAACCGCCTCTTTGATAATATGATTAATCACCAATTGCATGTCTTCTATCCTCTCCATTGAATCCGAAGGAATAACAATTGGCAAATCTACTATTTGTGCTAGCTCGCCCCCTCCCATTCCATTATAATCTCCAGTGACGCCTACAGTCTTACAACCTTTTTGAGCTGCAAATTTGATGCCGTTCAAGATATTCTTTGAGTTACCAGAGCCGCTGAAAGCGACGACTAAATCTCCTAGATTGAGAAATGTCTCTAACTGTCCGACAAAAATACTTTCGTAATCTGCATCATTGGCCCATGCAGTAAGTGAGGAAGCGTTATCCACGTGTGATATCGTCTTTAATCTGAGTTCTTTCGACCAATCACCAGCGCTATGAGATGGGGTTCCTGCACTACCGCCGTTTCCGATGAAGTGAACTGTTGATCCTCTTGATCTGGTATCCTCTACCAAAAACCAGAATTTTTCGACGCTGGATCTTGGAAAATTTTCGAGAGTATTCATTAGGGAGGCAACATAATCGTCAGCGAATTTTCCGAAGTCGAAACCCATACTAGTCGATTCGGATGGGGGCATCATATTTACGGGTTGATGAAAGCAGTCGGGTCGTGGAGGACCCAGTTGCGTCGATGATAGAGGATTTTTCCTCTACTCTTGGGATGTCAGAAGTGACGCTGCAACTAGTTATTGGGGCCATAGGGCTGTTCTTGTTGGGCATAGGTTTCCATAAGAGTTCGCAAGATTATTCCAGATTTTTTGCAGCTTCTGGCTGGCCGCTGATTGGACTGTTCTTTTATCTATATTCGGGCCATTACGTCGAGATTTCAGATCCGGTTCTAATTTTTATGACTGCTTCGGCTTTACCTGCGGGCCTTGCGGCATCAATATGGGAATGGAAAAATGATGGCTCTAGTGTGGATACAATCATTTGGCTTAGGGGTTTTGTAGTATGGTCAATGATTCCATACTACTTGGTTTTCGGGATTCCATACCTAAATATGGCATTTGTGCAGTTAACCGCAGTTAGCGCCAATGTTCTACTAGATTTCGTAGGTTTGGGTGGATATGAAATTGGTCCAATGATGATAGAGAGGTATGAGAAAGAAGCTATTCCAGTATCTGAATGGGAAGGAAGTAGAATTTTCCTAAGCGAGCCATTGGGCGAGGGTGGATTCTTTGCTCCAATGGCCAATAGTGAGGGAGAAGGTGTGGTCTCATTTATCCTAGCTTGTTCTGCTTTACAATCGATGGCTGTTTTTATCGGCGCGATAGTCGCTCTGAGTTCAGTTTCTTGGAAGCGTAGGGCTAGAGCTCTAATGATTGCAATCCCCACAATCCACGTACTAAATGTGTTTAGAAATGCGGGGATTGTCTGGCTTACTGACACATATCCAAACTGGAGGCTGGCAGGGATAGGGATGTTTGACTTCGCACATAGTTATGCTGCGAAGGTCGCCAGTCTTTTCGCAATGTTCTTGATGGCAATAGCACTTTTCGACCTCCTTCCAGAGCTCCACAAACATATCATGAAGACTATGAGGCCAATATTGGTGGCTACTGGACAGAAGAAAAAAGAGTCAGACAATTCTTGATCTGATTCTGTTAAAGAGCTTCCCGGATAGTGGCATATCATGCTCCCAAGCAAATTCCTTCATCACTCTGATTGCTTCCTTTTCTAGTTCTGAATCNCCAACGAAATCAGTTAACTCAATCTTATCGTTTCTAGTATTTGCCTTGAATGCAGCNATTGGCTCCTCCTTGTGAAATACGAGATAAGCAGAACCAAAACCGAACCTCTCCCTTAGAAGACTTCCAAAATAGTGTATCAGTGGATCGGATGGGGGGACAACCAGGTCGCGAGTACGATTTATTGACCCTAGGCCCTCTAACATGTCTAGCCTACCCCAGCAAATATCCTGAAGATCGTCAACCAAGAATCCCTTGATCAAAGTACCATCTTCCTCGAAGTCATGCATGACGTCGCTAATCTCTTCGGCTGTAAAAGAAGATCCGGCCAACCTCTCAACCTGCTTCAGAGTTATGACTGGATAATCCTGAACCAGTTCCCTCAAGTAATCTCTCTTTATTTCCCACAGGTCTACGTTATGTAGGGGCTCGACAGTTTTGAAGCCACCTCTATAATCCTGAATTAGATGGCCACTTCTCACCATAGGGGAGACAATTTTCCTAAATTCCGATCTAGAAATTGCATTTCTATCCATGTACAGATCCGGATCATTGTTTTCTCTAAAGAATTGGATTACTTCTTCGTCCTCGGGGAATATTGGCACGTTTCTAATCGCTAAAAGTCTCTGGAAATGTGGATATCTGGCCCATACAAGGTGACCACGGAGATTTGACCCTTGGTGTAGCTGGTGAGCAGCGACCATAGANTCCAGATTCACCCGGAACATCTCACAGCGACCCCTCAATGAGAAGTCATCCCTAAGCTCGATAGCGTGCTCCAGTGCCATCGTCTCATTCTCCCACCTACTATTCTGATGTAGGGAGTGATGAAAGAAAAGCATCCTGTTGATTTGGTTTCTGGATCTTGGCTCTACAACTCCTCCCCTGATGTATCTCTCTCCATCCCCCATGGANGAGAATCCTAGATCTGAGAGGATTTGCTGAATATTTTCATCGCAGTCATGTACTGGAACTCCGTTAAATGAATGAAGAACCGACACGTCTACAAGCCTATCTCGATAGTTCTCTAAGAGCTCGGCGAAGGTTTCCTTGAAGTCGTCCAAGTATGAGTGTGGGATATTGATATCCTTAATTTCCAGATAGTCATTTACTACAAACATTAGGACTCGACCGATTGGGTCAACGCCCTTGAAAACTGGATAATACCAGCCTTGCTTTAGGAGAAGNCTAACTTCTTGAATAAACCTACTACTGAATGGATCGGACTGAGAAAGAATCCGCATCTTCCTGTCCTCTGGGATTAGGGAAAGCAGCTTTTCAGAATCTTCTGGTGAAGCGTAATAATCTGTTGGGTCGGGTTGGAGGGCGACAACCCTGACTATGGAGCCTCTCCTCTCTAATTCTCTTAGCGAGTCTGCCAACTCCTCCACGGGTCTGGAAACAAATAACCTAAGAGTATGAAGACGAACTGGGCCTATGCTGGAAATGAGTTGNGATAATGCCTTGTTGAATGGTAGAGGTTTGATTTTGCCATGGAGTCTGCGAAAAATNGCCATCGATCTCTTTCTGTTGGGTACGTCTAGATATTGCTTGGCCACTACTAATTGCCTCTCCANATTAGCNAGTGCAGATTTCAGACTTCTTTGGATATGAGCGTTCTCTTTTCCTTTAGGATAGTCGGAAAACAANTCATTCCTNGAGATTCCCTCATCTGGTATCTTTTCGAGAAGTTCCTCCTCTAAAGGTCCGAACCANGGATCCCCTCGAAGGCCCATCAGCATTGGTAGTTTCTCGCTAAGAGTATANCCGACCCTGTTGTGGAGAAGTCTTCCATTATAGACATCTGAATCGTGTTTGATGTCCTTCCAATCTCTAAACCTGTAATTTTTNACTCTATGAAGCAATTCTTCNCTTCTTTGAACCAATGATAAATTTCTNATTGCATCTGATGGTTCATNGAATTTNGTAAATGACTTGTTTAGAATCAAGGTNTGCAAGGAACGATAGTCAATTACATTCACTTCGCCCCCAGTNATGCGATATTCGTCTATTCTNAGGATGAACTCGCCTTCATCTGTCCTNGTGAAGAANCCTATNGAAACTAGATTGCGCATCTCAAGTTCTTGGAGAACTGACTCTACTTGGGCAGATGGGAAAGGGAGACGGTTNCTAAGAGAATCTATCGTCTGTGGACCNTCAGAACCCAACATATCCAGAAGTTTGAGCCTNAGACAATCCATGGGGTCAGAAAGAGACTTCTTTCGCCACTCAGATGGTTTGCCTCCAACGAATTCTTCTCCAATTTCATATGTCAGACCACCAGTGTATAATTCCCTCAAATCTTCCATTTCTGCGGCCCCTGCCACAGCAAGACATCCTAGGGTCCCGTGGACTTCAGTCATCCTCATTGAGAACCATTTGCCATCAATCTTGTCTAGACCGGTGCCCCTGACCTTGGTGATCAGTTCCCTCTCAGCGAGTTCGTGCACCCATTCCCTCATTGTCTCAAATTCAATATCCTTCAACTTATCACTATAGAGCGGGTGAGTTAATTGTCTTTCCAGACCCCCTCCCATATCCATTAGCCTGAGTAACTCATTCGCATTTTTTGGAACGGAAACCTTGGATTGGTAATATTCCTGAAGTTTTTCCCTATCAAGATCAGTGGCTAATGATCTGGCACCAAGAAGCCTCCTGAGTATCTCTGGATCAACGTCTTTGATGAGGTAGGCACGAGTCCTAAGAGAAAGCAAATCCTCGAAAGAGGACATGAATAAGGTCAACCCTAGCGGGGACGGGATTTTTACTCTCCGATGAACAATGCGAACGTCCTCGGTATCCATCCTACCAATGAAGAGACGTAATTGGTCCATATCTAGGTCAGTCGTGAGTATCTCATTCATAGCCTCCCTTACGATGACCGAGTCTTCCATTGTCCTATGTCGATTCATGATTTGCTCGGCTTTTTGCTGGAATTGCTTCGGACTAACCTCTTCAGCACCGATTCTTCTTGGGTTCAACATACTTCTTGAGGAGACTTCCCTGAATCTTTTTGCAAAAAGTTGGGACTCCAACAGATATTTGTTGAGTGCATCTTCACTACTCTTACTACGGAATACTGCAGGGATCGAAGAAACTTCTACCTCATGGCTTAGCTTCGCCATGAATCCATTTTCGTCAAATGAAAGTTCATGGATTGCAATATTATCTCTAGAAGCCATCCCTGCAAAGAGATAACCCAGCGCCAGATTGAACGCCCTACCCCTACAAGTAGTAACCACATAGGTTGGGAGTGGTGCTTCGACCTGTTCGACTAGTATTCGATCCTTAGAGGGAACTTGGAAGGTAGTGGCGGAGTGTTCGTCTAAAAATTGCGTCAGAGCATTGGCTACAGGTTTGTTTAGACCTAGAATATCTACCAAGAAAGGGGTGATTGAATTGCCAGTTCTGTATTGGACAGATAGGATGCTCAATAAATCGAGAACTTCGCTACTGAGCTCGCTTGTTCTACTCATAGCTTCCCCAGTCCAAGATGGTATGGTAGGCCTGTAACCTGTTGCGGAAGTAACATTCACCCTGGTTCCGATAACGCTAGAGACTCTGTATGTCGATCCACCAAGAAGGAAAACATCCCCATTCCTTAGACTTGAGACGAATGAGGATGAAAGCTGGCCTACCAAGGTCCCATCAGAGGTGAAAACGAGGTAATTATTGTCTGGAGAAATAGTTCCTATGTTGGTATAGTATATCATCTGGGCATATCCTCTCTTCCCGAATCTATTTTCCTCCCAATCAACCCATAACCTCCTTTCTTCCTCAAGAAGGTCTAAGACCTCAATATAGTCATCATATGGGAGGTTCCGATATGGCCATGATGCCTGAACTAGCTCATAGGCATCATCTATATCCCATTCTCTAATTATTGTCAGCCCTATCAAAAACTGTGCAAGAACGTCTAGACAATTCTGCGGGAATTTTAACAAATCCATATTCCCAGACAAAATTCCGTTTTGTACAGCTACTATCTCTAATAAATCATGGGAAGAGGTAGGCAGAAACCTTGCCCTAGGAAGACCGCCTACTTGGTGACCGGCCCTCCCAATCCTCTGCAAAGCAGTAGCGATGGAGCCAGGAGATCCGACTTGGACCACCAAGTCCACTGAGCCTATATCAATACCCATCTCTAAGCTAGATGATGAGACGACACATCGTAATCTGCCTTCTTTTAGACGTTGCTCCACGTCTAGTCTGATTGTTTTATCCATTGACCCATGGTGACCCTCGACCCCTTCCAAACCTGCAACCTTTAGTCTTTGAACGAACGTCTCGGTCATATTCCTAGTGTTTACAAATACTAGAGTTGTTGTATGAGCCTCAACTAGTTCCTTGATTCGATCGATATTGTGGTCGAGAATTTCCTTAACGGGTATTGAAGTGAATCTGGGAGTTGGTAGAACTATGTCCAAATCGAGCTTTCTTGAACCGGAAATTTTCGCAATTGAAACGCTCTGTTTCTGGGATTTAGAAGATTCCCTGGGATCGCTAGCTACGAGAAACTCTGCAACATCTGTCAATGGCTCCATTGTCGCGCTAATACCAATTCTCTGAACATTCGATTCTACGACGGTATCCATTAATGCCAGACTGAGAGATAGATGGGTGCCCCTCTTAGTCGGGACCAAGGAGTGCATTTCATCAATAATTAACCACTTAAGATCATTGAGAAGAGGTCTGAAACGCTTGGAAGCTAGGGCTAGGCCCAATGATTCTGGAGTTGTTATTAGGATATGGGGTGGCTTTCGGAGCATCCTCTCCCTTTCCTTTTGGGGAGTATCCCCTGTGCGGAGGCCTACCTTGATTTCTTGGGCTCTTCCTGGTAAATATCGTTCCTTTATCTCTGTAAGTGGGCCGATCAGATTTTTCTGAATATCATTTGCCAAAGCCTTGATTGGAGATATGTAGATACATTGTACAGAATTAGTTAGTGATCCCTCCAATGATCTGCGAACTAGATCATCGATTATTGATAGGAAAGCAGTGAGGGTCTTCCCTGATCCAGTTGGCGAGCAAAGAAGTAGGTGATTTCCATCAAGGATTTGTGGAATGGCGACCTTTTGTGGATCAGTAAAATCTGGAAATTTGTCTGTAAACCAATTTCTCACAGGAGCAGAAAGCTTGGAAAGGATCTCCTCAGATTCAGAAATGTCTGATACGTACGTTATTTCAGGCAATTTTCTGCACCCACCTTGCGTTTCAGGCTATCGATGGAATAAATGAATGCTTCTCTTCAAAATGTTCAATATTGATGATAATATATTGAAAATTTAATTCGGGTTGTGCAATAGCTAATTACTATCTACAAATGAGGATGGCTTGAAAACTACGATTGATTGTGGGAATAATAATGGTTGACAAGCAAAGAATGTCAAGACTGACATCTCTTCTCAGGAGGAGGGGGATTGTTCTACCATCTTTTGAGTTGTATGGCGGGGTTTCTGGCTTGGTAGACTACGGGCCAGTAGGGGCTACAATCAAAAGAAGAGTGATGGATACTTGGATCAAGCATTGGCTTTCAATTCCTAACATAGTGGAGGTTGACTCCCCTACAATAACTCCAGAGTCAGTACTTATTGCAAGCGGACATGTTGGAGAATTCAACGACAAGATGTCAGAATGCAGATCTTGCGGCAGTATATTCAGAAGTGACCACTTACTAGAAGACCTCCATCACAGTCCTGAAAATCTAGAAGCGATTGAGTTGGACAGATTGATTTCTGATCACAGAATCAAGTGTTCTAGATGTGGAGAGTCTGATTGGAAAGAGGCGGTTCCGATGAATCTGATGTTCAAGACTAGCATTGGCGCCATGGGTGGGTCTAGGACTGCATATATGAGGCCAGAAACAGCACAGGGAATGTTCATGCTATTTCCTGCACTGTACAGGCACTTCAGGCAGAAGATGCCTTTTGGAGCGATTCAAACGGGGAAGGGGTACAGGAATGAGATTAGCCCTCGACAGGGCATGATTAGACTGAGGGAGTTCAATATGGCCGAGTTAGAGTTCTTCATCGATCCTGAATTGCCCCCTTCCACGGATCTAGGTAAATGGCAGTGGGAAGTTTGCATGATTCCGGACCCAGAAGGGGATTACGCTGGCGAAAAAAATCTCAAAATCAAAGAAGCCTTTGAAACGGGCATAGTGAAACATCCTACAGTCGCATGGTTCCTCGGGATGACAGCAGAATTCCTGGAAAAGGTTGGCGTGGACTTGACGAAGATTAGATTTCGTCAGCATGCTAATAGCGAAATGGCCCATTATGCATCAGACTGCTGGGATTGTGAACTTCTGGGAGAACATGGGTGGATTGAAGCTGTCGGGATCGCAAATAGAACCTGTCACGACCTCGAATCTCATCAGGAAAAATCCGGATCGAAGCTATTGAGGGGGTGGAGGGAATATGATACACCAATTAGAGAGGAAAGAGAATCCCTCAAGCCAGTGGGATCAGTAATTGGGCCTGAATTTAGAGAAAGGGCCGCGGATGTTTCATCCGCAATCTCTGACCTCCAGAAGATGCCGGAGAGTTTTCCATTCGAACTAGAGCTTAGTGATGGCAAAAGATTCGTAATTGAGGAAACAATGGTTCAGAGAAGTTCCGAGAATATTGTAATCAATGGAGAGTACTTCACCCCTCACGTCATCGAGCCTGCATTCGGTATCGATAGGATAATTTGGCACATTTTGGATCATAATTTCTTGGAGATGGAAAAAGAAGGTGAGAGTTACGCCATTCTTTCACTTAGCTCGGCTGTTTCGCCCTACGATATTGCAATATTTCCTTTATTCGACAAAGATGGCATGGATGTGATGGCGAGAGAGATTTTCAGTTCGATAAAATCCGAAACTGGAATAATTGCAAATTTAGACACCAGCGGATCGATTGGGAGGAGGTATGCAAGGGCGGACGAGATTGGGACCCCATGGGCCGCTACAATAGACCATCAGTCACTGAAGGACAAGACTGTGACCATCCGAAGAAGGGATGATCAGAAGCAGATTAGAGTAGGAGTAGATTCACTTATTCAAACGCTCTATTCAAATTCTTTAGGGACCTTGTTCTAGTACCAATCTTCAATAGTCGCCGAAGATATTTGATTCCATGCCGAGAGATAGTATCCCACTAGATTGGACCGAGAGATACCGTCCGAAATCGGTTTCAGATTTACAAGGAAACGAAAGCAAGATTAGGAGGGTAAGGAGTTGGCTGGAGAGCTGGGCATCCATTGACAGGCCAAAAAAGAGAGGTTTGCTTCTATCCGGGCCTCCGGGAGTCGGCAAAACCACTCTTGCTTACGCCATAGCCGAAGAAATGGGTTGGACAATAGTGGAGCTAAATGCTTCCGAACAGAGGAATGCGGCTGCAATTAGGAGCTCTGCCACTAGAGGATCTCAGCACGTTTCTCTTGACCAATTCTCGAAAGGGAATACGTCTGAATCAACGAATAGAACGGTGATTCTACTTGATGAAGTTGACCATCTTAGTGGTGGGTTCGCAAAGGTTTCAGAAGATCGAATCGAAAGGACCATGGATTCCTCAGAAGATGGAGGATCTCTGAAGGGTGACTCTGGAGGAAAGGCTGAGCTGCTTAACCTACTAAAAAATACTCATCAACCTGTAATTATGACTTGTAATGACCTGATGCGCCTTTGGGGGAGCGGGAGGAGCTGGAGAGCTAATAGAGACAGAGTACTAAGGATGTCAGAGAATATAATTTTCGACAGAGCCAGTAATATAGACCTTAGGAAGATTGCACATAAGATTCTCGACCTAGAGGAGATTGGCATTGATCCTGGTTCACTAGATTCACTGGTTCAGCAGAATCCTGGCGACATTCGGGCCCTGGTAAAAGATCTGCAATCATTGTCTAGTTCAAGCGATGGTCACATTGGGATCGAGGAAGTAAGGGAATTGAAGGATGCAGTTTCAAGGGATTCCCAAATCAATGTTTTCAATTCCTTAAAAAAGGTGTATTCGGAGACTTCGGGTTCAGACGCTTTGAGGGTTCTCCGAAATTCAGACAAGGATCCGGACGAAATGATTGCTTGGTTTGCATGGAACAACCAATCAATAATGAGTCAGACGGGCTTGGCAAAGATCTCGGAAGCGATGAGTTGCTCTGATTCTTATTTGGCGACGAAGTACTCCAATCGTGCTTTCAGATCTTGGTACTGGGGGTCGGCAATACCTGCTCAGGCAGCAGTAGCCTACTCCCCTATGAAAGGTGATGGCAAGATCTACATCAGTTTCCCTGACTTTCTAAGAAGGGGCGGAGAGACTTGGAGAAAGGGGGATTTGATTGCAAGAATTGCCGAATCTCTAGGTTCCAGCAAATCCTCGGTCAGAGAAGATATCTGGCCTCATCTTCTTGCGATTCACGATAGTAGTCTAGGTGGTTCTAGTCGGGATTTCACCGTTGCAAAAAGAATTGGATTAACGGCAGAGGACCATCTGGCTTTACACGGCCTGCCCAAGAGTGGCAAAGAATCCAGGATTATCGTGGAGTCTTTTGACGAAACGGCGGCGGATAGCCCTAGTTGGGAAATTAGGAAGGTCGAGAGCGCGGAAGGAGTGGTTCCGGATCATGAATCGGAACCCTCACAGTCCACTCTAGATAAGTTCGGCTAGTCGGACTCCCATGTCCTTGGATGGAGCAATACTAGGACAGTGAGGAGCTCAAGACGGCCGAGCCACATCAGTATCGTAGACGCCAATAGGGAAGGGATGCTCATGCTAGCCCAAGTTGCGGCTGCGCCTTCTGGTCCGAAGTCGCCGAGAGCCGGTCCGGTGTTTCCGAGAAGAGAAATAGAGACGGAGAGGACGTCTTTCATGGAAAGGGAAGGCTCGAGGAAGGAAATTGTCAGCATAGATGCTGTGACCAAAACCATCCATGAACTAACCATTCCTAGGATAATCCATACTCTCTGTTCATCTACTACAGAACCATTGAATCTTATTGCTACCACCTTCCGAGGCTGGATAATTTTCATTACCTCACGCTTAGCCAATTCAAAGGCGATCCTGATTCGAAGGACCTTGAGCCCCCCTCCGGTTGATCCGGCACTAGCACCTACAATCATCAGAAGCAGGAGTACAAACTGGCTGAAAACAGGCCAATTTGAGAAATCGGAACTAGAATAACCGGTACTTGAAATTGAAATGGCCTGGAAAGATGAGTGCCTAATTGACTCCAATAGACCGTAATCTAACGAGTCAGTCCTGTAGATATTGGCTGACATAGCGAACATCGCGATGAAGATAATTAACAGATACGTCCTCAACTCTTCATCCTTCCAAATCTCATTTGATCTCCCAGAGAAAGCAAAATATAGCAGACTGAAATTGATACAGGTTAACAGCATAAATACCATAATTATTGACTCTATCAAAACGTCATCAAAATGCATAATTCCTTCGTCAGTGGTTCCGAAACCTCCCGATGGCATCGTAGTAAGGGCATAATTGATCGAATCGAATGCACCCATCTTCGTGAATTGAAGAAGTAAAGCGGCCTGCAGTAAAGTAAGACCGACATAAATCCCCCATAGCTTCCTAGCAGTACTTTCAAGGGTAGTACCCAAGTTAGACACGGATGGCCCCGTCAACTCCGCTCTAGCCAGTGCCATCCCCCCTCCTAGAGCTCTAGAGAAAATCAGAAGGCCCAGCATAATTACTCCCATTCCGCCAATCCACTGAGAGATTGACCTCCATAGTATGAGGCTCTTCCTCTGACTTCCCAGACAATCCCCCTCGAATTCACCAGAGCAAACCGGACTAGTTGACTGGTCAACTAGAGATGCTCCGGTAGTTGTGAATCCCGACATAGATTCGAACCACGAATGGAGAATGCCGTACATCAACTGGTCCAATGAAGATTCCTCACCATTAATCCAGTAATTTGCGAATGGTCCATGGAACATGCCACCAAGCCAGAAGGGCATGGCCCCAACGATAACGACGGGAATCCAACCTAATGCCACAGAAGCGAAAGCCTCACGGTCTCTGACCCTAGAAGAAGCATCAGAAACCCCAGAACGAATTACTAGGAAGTATGCTGAAAGCAATGAAGCAGACAATGGGATTGCAAATGTTCGTATTGCTGGTTCTATCCCCTCGGCATAACAACTGTACAATCCGACAAATACTAGTGGAATGGAGATCAAACCAATTGTCCAACCCAGAACCAGGCTCACTACGTCCCAACGCATACTAGCTCCGTAGAGATTCCTCGGCCTTGCCTACATCATTGATCTCCAGAATAAGGTATATCCTATCTCCCTCTTGCAATGGGCCTATGCTATCCTCAGATATTCTCTGAAAGACCCCGTCATCATCCATTCTCTCGAGCATAACAAGATTTGCACCAATAATCTCCTCTGCTTCGTCAAGCTCCTTCCCGAGAATGCTATTTCCAGAAGCCATTTCTGCGGACATGGAAACTAGCGAGGGGATTCTTGGTATTGGCTCATATAGTCCCGGAACATGCATGTGGATTGCTTTCAGAATTGACTTCACAGCAACTCTTCTTTTACTTACGGGCCTGAGACCTATCCTCTGAATAGCCTCCACCAGAGCTCGATCTTTGAGGATCAAACCGGTTCTTGAGACTCCCTTGTCAAAAGTTCGCATTGAAATAGATATGTTGAGGTTATCGTCACTAAGAGTAGAAATTGCAATATCATGGTCCTCGACGGCCAATTCCCTCAGGAGATCTTCGTCTTGTGGATCCCCATGAATGACATCTAATCTCTTATTCACACCTATCCTAGAACCAACTACTGAATTTGCAGCATCTAGGTCTGGTTCTATTATTACGACGTTGGAGCCTATCTTCAGGTAGTGCTCGGCTAGGCTACTTCCAAAGTCAGTAGCTCCAAATATCGCAACGGATGGCTTCTCGGGTAAATCTGAGATTGAGTCTCCGACAATTCTAGCTATTTCATTGAATGAATAAGTGGAGCTTGTAACGAAGACAAGCATGTCTCCTTCTTGGATAATCTCATTTCCAGAGACTATCCTACCCCTTTTTTCAGGTGCAGTTAGAGCTATTATTCTAGGATGATTTGGATCCTTTCCCGCTTCTGAGTTAACGTCTGAGACGGTAGAACCGATGATTGGCGATTCAACAGAAACTCTAGAGACTACAATCCAAGCATTCTCTCCCAACGGTATTACATCCGCCAGAGAAGGTGCGACCAAGCCTGAAATTAGCTGATCAACGACATCCTTAGATGGGGAGACTACGAAGTTAGTCCTAGCCCAATTCTCTAATGGGCCGGCTCCTCTGGATGGTTCGGTAATCTCCGAATTTCTAATATTTGCAATTGTAATTAGCCCTGATGCTGTTCTATCCCCAACCTGCTCGCTAAATACCCTCTTGGCAAAGGCGCATCCTAGGATGTTGATATGGTCGTCATTTGTAGCAAAGACAATAATCTCTGCATCGCTAATTCCGGCTCTGACTAGGGATTCTCTTGAAAGTGCGTCCCCTGTAATCAGGAGACAGTCCAAAGACTGTGAATCACTGATAGCACTGGGATCTGGATCTATCAGGGCAACACCCCTTTTTTCCCCTCTCAGTGCAGCCGCGACCCCACGACCGACTTCACCGGCCCCTGCGATAATTACTCGCATTCAAACTCATGAATCGGTAGATTGGATATAATCCTGCGCCAAGAATGGAAAAATGCAAAAAAGGCCTATTTTTGCGCTTATTCCTCTGATTCGAGTAATTTCCCCCTAATTCGCGACTCTGACATCGACTTGATATTTTCAGACTGCCGAATCGTCCTTCGAAATGCTTGCTTTGCCGCAGGAGTGAGTCCCGATGGTAGCCATGANTCATGNGCGGGGAACCATGACCAGACCACAATNGGCAAGATTANTGCTATAGTTGGNGGGTAGAATATAGCCATAACTGAGGCCATTATCAATGTGGCCCTTAACANNGTGCTGGTCGGGAGAGTTCGAATTCTGACATTCTCTACAATCTTTGAACCCTGCCATGTAGCTATGGAAGCGTGCCCTATGCATGTAGTAATTGTGATGATGAAAGCTAACAATATGTTCTGAAACTCGAAACCAGTTACCCCACCCCAAGTACTGTCGTCGAACAACCTAACATTCAGATGAGATGATCGCATTGCTCCGAACCCCAAACCTAGAGTCCAACCATATGGTGCAGAGGCTCGCAGACCTACGGTCCGTGACCTCCCTAGGACGAGGAGTGCGAAAGAAGACTCCGCCAGTGCGATCACGATAGCTACTGCGCTAAGAGCAAGAATATTCTGAGATGAAGACCGGATATTCACAAGAATCATATTATCGATAGCCGAAGCGGCAAGAACACCGGCCAAGATTCCAAAAAGTAGGGTTTTTACTGCACCTGACAAATCATAAAAACCAGTCATTTTGGCGATTGTTCCTCTCCATCCAGCATAGATTCCTAGCAGCCCAATGGCGAACGCGAGCTGCATTTCCCACATATCTATGGGGGCGTCGGCCATGATAAGCCCAGGAAGGTCTGCCTTTCAGTCCAGCGCAAGAAATGGGATTGGTCTATGCTTGTTGCTCTGACAACGTTCAAACCACACGTTTGTTTTCGGAACTCGTGGCACTAGAGGGCTTCAAGCGGAAGGTACTGGGGTCGATTGGCCTTCTNAGGGGGAAGAGGAAGGTTGACGAGGAGACAATCAGNGAGCTTAGTAAATCTCTCAGAAGGGCCCTGTTGGAGGCTGACTTCAATGTTCGTCAGGCAAAGGAGCTGACGGAGAGGATCGAGAGGCGNATGTTGGAGGAAGAGCCGCGCCCGGGTGTAAAACTAGACACCCATGCCATGAATCTTGTTTATTCGGAGCTAGTAAGGATTCTCGGCCCAGCACGTCAGATTAGACCACATAACCAGACGGTNTTGATGGTAGGGCTATACGGTCAAGGAAAAACGACGACTACAGCAAAGCTTGCAGAGTGGTGGAGGAGGAATCACAGTGCGAAGGTAGCAGTCATTGAGGCGGACGTACACAGGCCAGGAGCATTTGAGCAACTCAGCCAGATGCTTGAAGGAACCAGCGTAGAAGTGTATGGTGAGCCAGGGAACACCTCGGCTTCTGAGATAGTCAGAAATGGGCTGAGAAAAGTTGGCACTGCAGATATAGTCATTATCGATACTGCTGGAAGGGATAGTCTGGATGGGGAGCTTAAGGATGAGCTGCTGGAAATCGCAGATGTAGCAAATGCCTCAGAGAGGTTCCTGGTGATCGATGCGCAGGTTGGTCAAGCTGCAGGGCCTATGGCTGAAACATTCCATCAGCTAGTTGGAGTGACAGGGACGATTGTAACAAAACTTGACGGAACGGCAAGGGGNGGCGGGGCACTTAGTGCTGTAGCCACGACTGGAGCCCCAATCGTTTTTGTCGGAGAGGGAGAGAAGATTAGCGACTTGGAGAAGTTCGAATCTGATCGTTTCATTTCTAGATTGTTGGGTATGGGCGACATCAAGGGACTAATTGATTTGGCTCCAGAGGATCTTGACGAGGAGGAAGCATTGAGATTGACCAAGAGGCTGATGTCTGGAAGGTTCACACTTACTGATATGTACGCCCAAATGGAGATGATGAGTAAAATCGGCACACTGGACAAGGTACTTTCCCACCTACCCGATACCATGTTTGGCGGGATGGGTAGCATGAGTGTTGCTCAGAAAAGGCAAATGCAGTCAAATNTGGACAAATACAGGATAGTTATGGACTCAATGACGCAGGAGGAGAAAGACGATCCTCTGCTACTGAAGTCCAGTAGGATTAGGAGAATCGCAAGAGGATCTGGTTGTGAGGAAAGGGAAGTGAAGGAATTACTAAATCAATGGAACAAGAGTAAGAAGATGATGCGAGGATTCAGAGGAGATCGGAAGATGAGGCGTCAGATGCAATCTATGATGGGGCTCGATGAAGAGATCGATCTGGGGTGATCATCTGGAGAGATGGTTCGCGATAATTGGGCACAAAGCGCCTAGTATCGGGACCTTGAATCTTAATGATCTGGCTGGTTCGGGAGGGAGAGTAGACGTCCTGGCAAGGGCCGTAAACACTGCTCTGTTCGTATCACATGGCATAAGGAATGATAGTCACATAATTCTCCATCTTCTAGGTAGTGGGGAGCCGCATAGAAGAATTTGGTTCAATGGTTCCGAATTAAGNGGAGTCAGGCCGGATGAGAGATCGATTGCAGGCCAGATTAAGGCTATAATCAAACATCCTACGCCCCCTATAGGCAGGTTTGTTGAGTTTTCTAAGGGCATTCTACACTCTGGGGGAAATATGAGTCACACACTATCAGAGTGGAAGGATAGAGGAGTGGTTCCCGTTGTTCTGGATCAAGCTGGAGATTCCAAAAAGCTGCCTAATGGTAAAGTAGGCTTCGTTCTTTCAGATGATTCACCACTAACCGAATCCGACTGGGAAGTTCTTGTTGGGGAGCAGTCTTTCTCATTGGGGGAAAGATGGTTGCAGGGCCATTCCTGTATTTCCATTTTGCATCATCTACTAGACAACAAGATCTAGAGCCAAGAAGGGAGTCCGTCGGCCCCCATCTGGATAGAGGCAGCTAGGACTTCGTCTGGGACGGCTAATGGGTGATTCTGAGGCCAGCTCGCTAGGGGTGTTATCGACGCAATGCCGCTTCCGACTGCGTTACAATCAGTCATTTCGATGTCCTCGTCCACTATTCTGGCTGCGCCTACCTCGAAAGCGACACCTGCTGAGTCCTNGTCTAACATGTCAGTAGCATTGTAGTACCATCTAGCTCCAAGAGGAACAGTTTGCAAAGATCCCCCCCAGACCTCTGGTATATTCAGATTTAGGAATAGATTTCCCTGAAGGAACCAAGCCTGTATATTGTCAGAATCTGTTCCTTTTGGTGGTATTATTTTGGACCCTTCGGGCCTAAGGATGTTTCTAGGCCTCTCCAAGACCTCAGAAAGACGGTCTACCAGACTAAGAGTTGCCTCTATTGAATCGGAGTAGTTTTGGTGGGAATAGGTAGCCAGACTAACGGATACAGACGGGAGGCCATAGAGCGACGCCTCTCGGGCTGCGGATACGGTTCCTGAGTGAAGTACGTCCACTGATAGGTTCGGGCCTCTGTTAATTCCTGAAATGCACAGCCAAGGCTCTATCTCTGGGGCCCATGCCCTCATCCCACCGTCTAAAGCAACTATTACGCAGTCGCAGGGAGACCCATCGAGAGAGAATATCCTGAGAGGNACCTCTTCGTCTACCCTGATTCTATCAGCGATTTCATGGTGCTCTTCGAACGCCATGTCATCTCGGAGAGTTAGTTTCATGCCTACCGCCGATTGCTCTGTAAGAGGTGCTAGCACAGCCAGAGGGTGNCCCTTTGCGTGCAGGGATTTAGCCAAGTCCTGTAGTCCTGNAGAATTGATGCCGTCGTCATTTGTCAGGAGTATTGGGAATAGTGTCATGGTTGCCGCACGCTGAGTCCGTTAAGAAACCGATTCCCCCTCAGTATTGCTATTCTCCTGAAGGGTGACAGTTATGGCCCCGGCAATCATCATCAC
The DNA here is from genome assembly GCA_002713185.1 of Methanobacteriota archaeon. Taxonomy (GTDB): domain Archaea; phylum Thermoplasmatota; class Poseidoniia; order Poseidoniales; family Thalassarchaeaceae; genus UBA36. The sequence continues at coordinate 125,808 of PAVV01000004.1, forward strand.
TCCACCGATGACAGTTGGCCCCCCAATGATGACATCGTCAGTCCAAAGCCACCCGATCACTGCTCCAATGACCGGTTCCAGTAGTAATGCGATAGATACGACGATGGGTGGAATCCACCGTAAAACGGTATTAATCCCGGTGTGGCCGAAAAGACCGGGGCCGATTGAGAGGTAAGCGACCCATACCAGCCAGTGGGGGTCTATCCAACCTAGGAGAGCACCTTCAGGGGGGATCGATGAGAATGAGGATCCTTCCATGATGATTGACGCGGCGGAAAGCCATATTCCAGCTCCCAATGAAACCGGGAAGGCATAGACGAATATTGGCATCCCCCTCTTTGACCTCAGGTGTCTTCCTGATAGGATGTATCCTACCACTGTGACTGCCCCGATGAAGGCAGCGAAGTCCCCTACCAGGGTGACTTGCCCGCCGTCACCAACGTCCTTGAGAGCCAGAATAGCTCCTGATATCCCCAAGGCGACGCCGGCTAGATGCCCCTTTCGGACCGCTTGTCCCATTATCGGCATTAGAGCGACCAGTACCAGTGGATGTGTGTTTACGAAGAGCAGGCTATGGACGAGGCTGGTGTTGTCAAGCGACCATACCCAGCTACCGAAGTGCATTGCGAGGAAAAGGCTTGATACCGCTACCAGAAAAAAGTCATTTCTGCTGAGAGAAAGGCCGTTTGCGCGAATGCATTGGTATGCGAAACCGGGAAGGAGGACCAAGGCAGTACCTTGCATCCTCCATGACGCGCGAAGTAGAGGTTCGACCTGGGACATCTCCTGCAGGACGATACCCCCGCTTGAAACGGCTATTACGGCTATTGAAAGTATGATCCACGCACTGTTTGGGATTGCGCTTTGTCCGGACATATTCAGTCCGCCAGTTCGGCGTCTAGGACGGTCTGTGATTCTCCTTCGGCATTCTTCTCTGCCCACCAATCCTTACCTTCGACGTTGGAGGTTTTATTTGGTCCGGTGCCTCCTGAACCGATTATTCCTGCCTTTCGGAACAGTATGTATATCAGTGCTCCGAAAACAATGTTGATCAGCACGAAGCCGGTTATTCGCGCGTAAGGCCACCATGAGTTCGATCCAAGTGCACTCTCATCCAAGACAGCTAGGATTGCTGCCTCGACACCGTAAAATGCCTCGCCCGTGAGTGCTCCGGCTGCAATCATGAAAGTGAACAGAAGCATCTGTGCGCTCTTCTTCTCCGCTGCAGGGCCCCCCTCCTTTTCGCGAACGGAGTCGACTATTGGCTTCATCCTGCGCTCCTCCCACCACGAACGGTAGGCCCCGCCTATCAGCATGGGAAATGTTGCAGGAGTTGGCAGGTACATCCCCAAACCGAAGGATGTGCCCATGCCAGTCGCCCACTCTGCGAAGGCGCCTAGGGCCATTCCAAGGAGCAATGCGGTCCAATTCCCCTGCCCCTCTGCTAGGATTGTTGTGAAGTAGGCGAAAGCATTTGCCTGTGGCGCGAGGAGCTCTATGGTGCCATCGGCAAGGAGCTTTGAGAGGAAGATTGCGACTCCAGCACCTAATATGGCCCCTGGAACGACCCCCATGATGTTCCCCTTGGATATGTGATATGGCCTATTCCCGATGTAGAGGCTATTCTTGTAGTCCCCGATTACAGTTCCGCTCATGCTTATGGCAGACCCGAATACAGTCGTGCCAACCAATGCCATGAGGATTGATTCCTCTTTAGTGAGGCCGACGTCCATGTTTAGGAAAATCATTAGGAGCATTAGCAAGACTATGAAAGAGGTCCCGGAGACAGGCTCTATTCCGGTCTCGCCCATCACCCTCACTGCAATCGCTCCAAGTAGGAAAGTCGTCGAGAGGAGGACTACTGAGAATATCAGCGAGGGCAAGATGGGGTAACCGCCCAAGACGAAAATTAGGGAGATGGCGAAGAAGGAGAGTGCCATGAAGATGGGAATGTGGTAGAGGGGCCATTCGTACCAACCCCTGCCCTCGACGAATTCCTCGCCCTGCTCTCCTGTGAATGCTTGGGCGATGTCTCCGAAGATGCCGATGAAAGTGGGCGTCATTTTGAACAGTCCGAGGAATCCACCTCCCAGGATGGCGCCGATAGCGACCGTCCTGACTATGGATCCGAATGCCTGCCACTGAACTGTGGGGCCAAGCTCGGTGATGTTCACGTAATTGCCCTGGGCTGGGTCGTAGACTGGAACGTCCTGAATTACGGCAAGCGGTATCAGCCAGAACCATGCCAGGATCGCGCCTAGGTTGACGAGGAGTGCGGCCCTGAATTTCATGAACCACCCAATTGCGAATAGAGTCGGGCTGATCTCTATGCCCAGGAACGTGTACGACATCGGGTTTCCAGGATCGTAGTGGGTGATGCCCCCACTGGGAGCGAATTTGCCCTCGACGAGCTCGCTGGGCTGGTGGATCCACCTCTCTGTGTATACTGAGGCGAGACCCCATCTTTCCCCGGATAGGGTCATCGCGAGCCAGTCTGCGAGGCTACTGGGAACTCCTGCTATCTTCTTAGACCAGCGGATTGGGTAGTCTATGACGAACATTAGCCCCATCGTGAGTACGGTCCACACCCCTACTGTCTTCAGTGAGTCCCGTGCCGCATCCGCTGAGCCGCTACTAACGTCGGAGGATATGTCGAGCATCTTCAGGGTCGCTTCGAAGCCCGGCATTGGGAGGGGGTCCTCGACCAGCCAGACCCGTCTGAAAATTATGAAGTACATGACTCCGAGGAATCCTGCGAACATCGATGCGATGATTCCGATGAATGCGAGATTGAGGGTATCTACTGAGCTCAGGAGATGACCGTCTCCGACCATGTAGTCTTCGGAGTATGCAAGCAGGAANATGGCNGGGAAGGTGAAGATGAATCCAGTTGAAGCGTGTGTCGCGCCNGTTGTTGCACTAGTTGCAATATTGACCTCGGACGGGGACCATTGCAGTGCCATGCCAAGGAGGTATGCTACGTACCAAGCTGCTGAGACCGCCAGCCCTATCTTCAGGCCTATGTAGGCCGTGACGCCGCTGAAGACGGCCCCCACAAGGATCCCAATGAGTACCTTGCGTGTGTCCCAATGGCTGATCTCGAAGGACTCCTCTAGGTTCTTCTCCTCTAGGTATTGCTCAAGGAGTCCGGTATTCAGATTGTTGTACATGTCCTCATCGAGCCATGTCAGTGTTTCGCCCTCTATGGCTTCCAGTCCGGATGCCGTAACGGGTTGCCTGTAGGCTGAGCGTTCGACGTCTGACATGTCTCTCGGACTTAGCGTCCGAGAGCGACGCTTATACTTCTCGCGAAATGGGGTTGGTAAACTGGGGAAAAGCCCAGCTAGTGGTCTCTGCTGATCTTGTAACGGCCCATGGCCTCCATCCACTGGATTTCGCCGCCCGACTGCAGATTCATTGATTCCTCTATGGGTAGTATTAGGGTCTGGTAGGTCTTGTTGTCCATTGCATGGACCTCGCTACCCTGGATGTGGGTGATGATTGCAGATCCCTTCTCGATGAGAGGGATGTTGATGGTGTCCGTGACGGTCCCGACATGGGACCGCTTCTGCCCTGTGAATATGTCCTCCAGCTCTATCCTGGCCTTGGCTGAACCGTGCTTACCGGGCTTCGACTTTGACATGCTCAGTATCTTGTATGCATCCTCTTCTATTGCGACGTACCGTCCGACCTTCAAAGTCCTGATTTCCGCACGAGTTGTGCCTGGCATGGGCCCCTTGTCTCAAGGGAGCCTTATCAGCATTGGGTTGTGGCCCCGGGCCGGGTGCCGGGAGGTCCCCGGCCCGGGGTTACGTTTCCGAGCTATTGCTCAGTCTTCCTTGCGTCGTCCTAGGACAGCTGCACCCAAGAGGGATATGGCTGCTAAGACGGATGGGAAGCCTGGCGTGAAACCTGGTTCCTCCTGTCCGTCTAGCTTCTCAGCCCTGTCATCGGTAGCGTCCTTTGCATCGCACAGACCGTCTCCGTCGAAGTCAGATGGTTGCGATGCCGCGCTCTTCGAGTCGGTTCCGCAATCATCCTCTTCAGCATCGGAGAAGCCGTCGTTGTCGTCGTCGGTGTCCCCGTTCGGGTAGTCCGCTCCATCGTTGTCGCCCATTCCGTCACCGTCTGTGTCCATCCATTGCTTGGAATCCAGTGGTGCGAAGTCGTCTGTGTCGATTACGCCGTCACCGTCGTCGTCGGAATCGGAGTTGTCTCCGATGTTGTCCCCGTCGGTGTCGATCCACTCCATCTCGTTCAGAGGGAATGCGTCATCGGAGTTCAGGTATCCGTCTCCGTCCATGTCCGGGTCAGCGTTGTCGCCGACTCCATCGCCGTCCGTGTCCCTGCTCTCAGTCGCATCGAAGTCGAAGGCATCGAGCCCGTCTGGCACGTTGTCGTTGTCGTCGTCGGGATCTGCATTGTCGCCGATTCCGTCGCCGTCGGAGTCAGTGGTCTCGGATGGGTCCAGGTGGAATGCGTCGTTGGCGTCCTCCACTCCGTCACCGGGGTAGTAGCCTTCGTTGCAAGTGGCACCAGTGGTGGCATCCGCAGCTGCTGGACACGTGTCATCGTCGGTGTCAGCGTTGTCGCCGACTCCATCTCCATCTGTGTCGTACTGCTCGCATCCCATCGGGTTGGCGATGCAATCCTGGTCCAATGGGGACCAGTCTGCAACGTCGGGAACGCCGTCGTTGTCGTCGTCCGCGTCCGATGCGTCGTCGAGGCCGTCGCCGTCGTTGTCGGCAGCCGCCCCTGGGTCGCTGTCGAAGTCGTCGTCGGAGTTGTCGACACCATCGCCGTCTATGTCGTCGTCGGAGTTGTCGCCGATTCCGTCACCGTCTAGGTCGGAGCTCTCTGATCCGTCCAGAGGGAACTCGTCCTGGCTGTCTGGAACACCGTCTCCGTCATCGTCGTTGTCGGTGTTGTCGCCGATTCCGTCCAGATCGGTGTCTGACCACTCTGCTTGATCGTATGGGAACTGGTCCCAGTCAGTGGATCCAGCAGACCAGCCTGGGTTGGTTAGCTCAGAGGGTATGTCGCCCTCGTCGACTCCGATGGTCCAGTACTCGTCGAAGGAGAATGAACCGCTGCTGTCGTTGTCCCATGCGATGTAGTAGTCCCAGAACAGGTCCTCGAACAGCGCCATGTCTTCTGCGCTAGGCCATGCCATTGGCTCTCCACCATCATCGCCGTCACCGTCGTCGTGTCCGTCGTCGTGTCCGTCGTCGTGTCCGTCGCCGTCTCCTGGTCCTCCGGAGGTGCTGACCCACATGTACATGACACAGGAGTCAGCGTCGTCGGTAGTCACGACATGTGATACTATGTTGTAGCACCCGGTGAAGTTCTCGACTCCGCCGAAGGATGCGTTCTCGTACCATCCGTATCCGCTGCATTCGGACTCGCTGTCGTTGTTGACGGTGTGGGTCCACATGTTGTAGCATACCATGTCGTCGTCCCAGTCGTCGTCCGTACCGTTGGCGTCGTCCATGTCGTCGTCCGTACCGTTGGCGTCGTCCATGTCGTCGTCCGTACCGTTGGCGTCGTCCATGTCGTCGTGGGTGTCATTCGTTCCATCGTGGCTCATCGTTCCCACCTCGTCGTCGGTGTCGTTTCCTGACTCGTCGTCCCAGTCGTCGTCCCAGTCGTCGTCCCAGTCGTCGTCCTCGTCCTCGCTCCAGTCATTCTGGAAGTAGAAGGCGTGGATGAGCTCCATGTAGGTGATGTCGCCGTCGCTGTCCGCGTCGACCGATCTGAATCCGTCTGCTATGCAATCCACGACCGCGTCCTCGCCCTCTTCGTAGAGTAACGAGCAGTCTTCTAGCGGGTTCATGTGTCCGTCGTCGTCCAGGTCGTGGTCCATGGCATCGCAGATCCAGTCGCCATCGCCGTCGTATGGGTAATCCATCCCATCTAGCCAGTCGGAGCCGCAAATCATCTCCAGTTCGTCGGCCCATCCGTCTCCGTCGTCATCCCAGTCCTCCATCCACATCGATGCGTCGCAGTCCACTATGAACTCCTCAAGGCCAAGTCCGCTCATGTCGATAGTTCCGGACATCACCCAGTCGGGCGAGCCGTCACCATCGGTGTCAGCGCTCACGCAAGGGTCGTATGGGTCTAGATCGAACTCATCGGCGATTCCATCGTTGTCATCGTCCATGTCGCTCTGGTTGAGCGTCTGCGAGACAGGCATCGTGATGTCGTCTACCCAGACAGTGTCAGCGTTGCTGCTGACGCTTCCGTCCTTGTAGTACATCCACTCGAAGGTGTGCCATCCGGCTGCCACGGTATGGGTGTGGGTTCCGGCCGTTACTCCGGACCAGCTCATTGCCAGGCTGCCGTCGACGTAGAACCGTAGGTAGTCCCAGTAGTACTCGGTCGATGTCTCGTATGAGAACGAGACGTCTCCAGCCAGCGTCATCATCGTGACCTCAAGTGATGAGGTCTGCGAGTCGCTGATGTCGCCGGACTCGGCCGAGTAGGATCCGTTTATGGCGGATCCGTTCGCGGTCCCGCAGCTCACTGTGGTGCCGCAGGCGAACCATGGGGCTGATCCGTATGTGGACCATCCTGCTGGTATCGCGCCGCCCTCGAAGTTTCCGAGGAACGGCGGGTCGCCAGTGAAGTCTGGGTCTCCGTCGCCGTCGTTGTCGGCCCATGCTGAGCCGTCCTCTGGGAACGGATCGACGTCGTCCATCACGTTGTCGCCGTCATCATCTGGGTCGGTTGAGTCGCCCACGCCGTCGCCGTCAAGGTCGCTGCAGTCGGATGCGTCGTATGGCAGGTCGTCGTCCTCGTCGAGGCATCCGTCTTCATCGTCGTCGAGATCGGCGTTGTCGCCAGTTCCGTCGCCGTCGAAGTCTGCCCACTCGGTTCCGTCTAGCGGGAACAAGTCGTTGTAGTCGAAGTAGCCGTCTCCGTCGTCGTCGGCATCTGCGTTGTCGCAGAAGCCGTCGCCGTCGGTGTCCAGGTTCTCGCCTGCATCTGTCGG
>PAVV01000005.1 GCA_002713185.1 Methanobacteriota archaeon
CATCTGTTGTTGCCCATATTGCACATTTTGTTGCACTGGAATTGAGACTGGTTGAGGCGATTTTGATTCATCATCCTCCATCAAACGTATCACGACTTCAGCCTTGCTTCCACTAACCCGCAAACCTCTTTCTTTGCACATGGTTTTCAGTTCAAGTAAGGTATGACTGTCGTAGTTCATCATGCATAACTCGAAATCAATGTTAATCAATTTTGACCCGATTTTATGTCTTAATCGCAGATTATGCTTCGGCTGAGAAATCTACAGAGCATTGCGAGTATTGGATAGTTGCTTCTTCTGCCAGAGATTTCTTTGCTTCAACCTGGCGAGCTAGGAATGATACCACATCAAGAATCTCGATATCGTGGCGCTCATCACCTTCGAACTTGAGACACTCGAAGTGTGAAACACACTTTGGACAAGATGTGATCATCATATCTGCCCCAGTATTTCGGATTTCTTCCATGCGGGAAACTCTCAGTGCTCTTGCGTTTTCGTTACAAGACATCATGCTTGAAACTCCACAGCACATTGCATCCTCTCCATGGTGCTCCATTTCTACGAGTTCTACGCCTTCTACGCCTGCCACTAGTTCACGTGGCTCGTCATAGATCCCCATCTGCCTTCCAAGTCGACATGGGTCGTGATAGGTAACGGTCAAGTCATCTTCAGCCTTCATTTCCATATCGAAACCATTCTCGATTAGGAATTCGGTTGTGTGCATTACTTTGACACCTTCAAGTTCATAGTCACGAGCAAATGTTCTGAAACACTCTGCACAGGATGAAACTAGTGTGTCAATTCCCGATGCCTCAATCTTCTTCTGGTTGTAAGCCTTCAACTTCTCGAACACTTCATCGAGACCTTGCCATTTCTGGTCGTGTCCACAGCACTTGAGGAAGTCTCTACCAAGATAGGATACATCTGTTCCCATTTCTTCGAATAGGGTGAACGCAGCTGTTGTTGTCTCCCCTAGATCCATTGATCCTTCGTTCAGATGACTGAAGACCATTTCTTGATCTAGATAATCGACACAACCTGGATAGTATCCAATGTTTGAATCGATAGGATAGTCTTCGATGGAAACGAAATCAGCATCGCTTTCTTCCTCTGCTTCTGCAGCTAGAACTGCTTGTAGAACAGTGTGTGGAATTTCAGCAGCCGGGCCACCGACAATCAATGAGCGACGAATGTCCACATAGGAATCGTAGTCCACAAGTTGCGGACATGCGTTTGTACATGCAGTACAGGTTAGACATGAGTATAATGGTACACCATCGTCCTCATTGTTCCATGAGTTATAGATGATATTCAACTTGTCACCAGCATTGAACAATCTAACTGGACATGCATCGTCACAAAGGTCACAACCGTAACACTTGTTCATTTCGAACTCGTATCCTCGTGCCATGTTTCTTAGAATCACGAACACAATTGCTCCAGCGGTGATACAAGGAATGAACATTGCATAGGTTAACTTAGCATCCAATGCTAGAGGATTGGTGTGGTAGGTAGGGTTTACAATTACTCCCATGTTGTCTCCTTCTAACTCCATGTTTAGGGAGTTAGAGAGGTCGACAGTCATACCTGCTAGGCCATTTCCAGCATCATCATCATACAGTAATAGAGGCTGGAATGCCTGAATAGTGAACAATGTTTCAACAACTACGGAATCATTCGTTCTTAATCCATCAGTAGATTCGACTCTGAACTCGTAATCGTACAGTCCTGCTTCCAATTCAATTCCAGCCTCACCACTGTTACAATCCGTATCGATTACAACATCTCCACTGCTTCTCTCGGTGATTACAAGGCTGGACTGGATCATACTCGATGTAGAGTCTCCTCCATCGATGAGGACTTCACTGGCCCTAGTTGCACATGTAGCGTCAACAGGGACTGTCTTGAAGTCAGTATCTTCTGGCCAGTAATCATCGGTGATACTGAATGAGCCGCTCGACCAAATTGTTTCATCTGCAGTATAATTTTCAATACCAGTAGCTCCATTAACTCCTGAATCTAGATCTTGATGCCCGTTATTATCTGAGAAATCTATCAAATAATATCTCGTGGGTTGGTAAATAGTCCAATCCATCCATGCAGATGCGGGGACGATATCTCCGTCAAATCCTTGCAAATCCATGAACTCTGTTCTTTCATTGACTTGGACATCAGTGGGTTGAGATCTCATCTCTTCCAATTTCTCATAATCAGAGATTGTTAGCAGACCTCTAGCGTCCCAGAATCCATTGTCGTATACAGGGTAGGTGACTACACTTGCAGCAGTTGCTACAATAAATGCACCAACGATGAGTTTCTTACCGTGTGCAGGAGTAAATCTCGCACCCCATGCATTGTTGAATAGCCACTTTGCAATGAAGTAAATCATAATCCATAACAGAATACCAGTCATCACCCACGGTATCATATTGAATAATTCTGCAATCCAAGGGTCTCTTGTACCACACAATAAATCTCCATGACTATCCAATTTACAGAAGTCACTCCGGTTTTTACCATACAATTCCAAGAAGATGTTGATTGAGAAAACGGAAATGAACCAAATATGTGCAAGATAAACTACACCTGCGCTAGCGAACCAAGGGTCCTCGACAGGTCTCTTTTCACGACCACCTAAGAATGGAGGTAGTGCAAGAATTCCGACTGGGATTCCAGTCAGGAATGCTCCCCACCATGCAGCGTTCCATGGGAATGAAGGTTGTCCGAAGAAATCACCCACTGGTCCTAAGGGAACGTCGAATTGAGGTAGATACTCTCCCCATCTTAGGTATCCATAGGAGAACAGAACATACCAATCAGGGAATACGAATCCAGCTTGTGCGAATGGGTCAGCCGCACTGTGTAATGGCGGAGGAATCAGCCACGCATAGAATAGCAGAACACATGCCATAAATCCGAAGATTAGGGTGTCACGAAGTACTTCATGCGGCCAGAAACCGTGTCCTGAACGAGTACGCTTACGCCTTTCTTCAGCAGATTCTAGTTGCTGCTTTTGCTCCATATAGGAAGATGCTACAGCGCCAAAGTTGTCTATTAATCCCACTTTTATCCCCCCAATATCAATGCGGCTCCGCAATTCCTTGTACCCATACAATGAACAAATGTATGATGATTAGTGTCGTAACGATCACTGGTAATATGAACACGTGGATGAAGTACATTCGAGTAACTGTCCTGTGAGACAAAGATGAACCTGAGAATAGTAATGTTGCGATGTACTTTCCAATCAACGGAGTCGCATTAGCTAGGTTGATTCCGATAACTGCTGCTCCATATGCTAGTGTATCCCATGGCAATAAGTAGCCTGAATATCCAAAGACAATTGTAAGTGCCATCAAAGCAACTCCGATTAGCCAATTTAGCTCACGTGGATTTCTGTATGCGCCAGTAAAGTATACTCTACACATATGCAAGAATACTGATGCTACCATGAAGTGAGTTCCCCAGTGGTGAACTGCACGGATAATATATCCGAATGGAAGTTGAGTCATGATGAATTGCATACTTGCGTAAGCAGGCGATGGATCACCTTCGCCACCAGGGACATAGTAAATTCCTAGGACAGTTCCTGTGATTACGAGGATGATGAAGGAAAGGAAAGAAATTCCTCCCAAGCAATATAGAGGGTACCAGTACCAAATAATTCGCAGTTTGTACTTCTCTGCGTGGGTTAGAGGCATCTGTCTGTGCATGTTGTAGTACGCACCCTTGCTCATGTTCCAATAGTCTTGAATTCTAAATCGAGTGTCGAGGAAAGAGAAGACCCATAGGAAAGTTCTCTCTGCGAATCCCATCTTGCCACTGGATTCAACAGCACGAAGAATTTCTCTTCGTGGTATTTCCTCATTCTCCTTACGCAATGTAAATGCGATAAGGACAATGATGAAGGCGATAAAGAACCAAAGTACCCAGAATATTGTGCTCACTTAATCACCTCAGTCGCAATAGGTCAACCAGCCCGTATAATCCGAAGACGCTTCAATGGTGTCTCCATTCATTACAATTGGAATAATAGGCAGTCCAAGGGGAGCAGGGCCTCCCGCTCTCCTAATGCCGAGGTATTCGAATGAAGCACCAGTTGATCTGTTTGCGTTTCTGTTAACCTCAATCGCAGTAGGATCGAATCTACTGGAATGGCAAATGCAGAACATTTTGCTTCCACCGTCATCTCCTCCTCCTGGAGTCCAGTTGTCATCTGTTTGAGTGTTAGATACTAATTGCCATCCAGGAATACAGCACAGGTGGGTACATCTGGCGAAACTCATTACCAGATTGTTGTTCGGGTCGAAAACCTCTGGGTTCCCTAAGAGGAACTCAGTGGCGTGTCCAACATAGTTGCCTCCAATGTCGTATCCTGCCATTTCTTGGAATCTAGGGGAATTATCAGCAACAGGCTTGCCTGAGTTTTCAGCGTGTGGAACATAGTTGACGATTACAGGAAGTCCGTTCCAAACTCCTTGTGCTCCGGACATGCCAACATTTGAGTTGCCAGCTTCTGTTTCAAAGTCGGATTTCATCATTGGTTGAAGGTGCTTTGCTCCGTACCATGCTTCTTCTTCACGTCCTTTTGCCCAATAAAGGACCGAGGAATCTCCTCCGCCTCCACCAGAAGGCGGCATTAGGATGGCTGCAAATCCTAGAGCTCCTAAAGTTGCAGCCAGTACACCACTGGCAGCATTGAAACCATATCGCATGAATTGCCTGCGGTTTACAGAAACTTCCCCTAGCGAAGACAAAACTGAATCTTCAAGTGATGGCGCTGGTCTTAGTCTCTTGTCATCCATAGTATCACCACTTGTATTCTCTCCAATCCTTCTGATGTTCAGGGATGTACTTGTTCTGGCTGTGCTTGACAATAATCGTATCAGGTAGAACCCACTTTAGGTAAACGATTCCCATCATAATAAGAGTGGATAGCCCCATCGCCATGTGGTAAGATAGCTGCTGTTGCTCCCAGGCTGAACCATTGAGCAGTCCATACAACATTGTTCCGAACCAGTATAATGCCCAGAAAATACCCCAAGCGAAGAAAAATATTGTCAAGGCAGAATTTCCAGATGGTGCAAGAGATGCGGATATTATGGTGCCGGGCTCTGCGGGGTTGAATACTCCATGGTTGATTGCTGCATCCATTTCTTCTTCAGTCAGAGATGCGTCTTCGAGAGCTACCCTTGCATCTTTAACACTGACTTTACCAGAAGCAACCTTCTCCAATAACTGTGTTATTGTGTCCTTAGCCATCACTGGTCACCTCTTCTGTTAATCTTGTACCTTAGGCGAAGAAGGTTACTACGGCCCTTGTATGATGTTGAGAATCCATATCGGAGTAGAAGTCCACAGAAAATAATCACAGCAATTACTGCTCCAAATCCAAGCAGTCCTAGCCAGTGTGCTCTGAATCCAGCACCCAGTGTGGAAATGTCGATTTCACCAGATTTGCTTTCGGGAGCCTCAGGGGTTCCGCTACCGGCGATTAGCGATCGAGTGCCTCGCTTGTCATCTTCAGCAACCTCAATTAGATTGAACACAATTTGGTTCCAGTAATCTCCTGCTGGGCCATCTGCTCCATTGACAGCATTCCCGCTAATCCAGAAGTCTACAGTAGTTCCAGTTGAATTATCTGCAGGCGCTGTCCATGAAATTGTAAAAATCCGAGAGTTTGGAGATTGGTGAGTTAGTGTCGACACATCGCCATCCCAATTCTCGCCATCTCCAGATAATTCTCCAGCGCTAACTCGGGCAGAGAATCCGCCCATGTTGGTGTCTGGGCCACCGATGATTTCTAGGCGCATATCGTAGGTTGCTCCTGCAACCCATGTGTATGGCACATCAACTAATATGACCATTACAGAGTTACTCGGTTCTTCACCGTGACAAAGGCATCCTTCTTTGGCCACATCAGCGATGGTATAGTCTCCATGAGGTTGTTCTCCTCCGATGCCGTCCGGATAGGCATTTGTGATGCCTGGGAGCAGCATCAAAGTCACAAGCAACAATGGCAAGATGCTTCGCTGGAAAACCCTCGACATTAGCATAGCCAACCCCAGTGATTTGCGCCACTCGGATTGTGCCTATAATCGTTCCTTGACTTATCTTCGATGGAGAGTCATGCAGTGTAACATTTTAGTGCATTTTTTTGCCTAAACAACCAAAGGCAAATCATATGTCCAATTACAGTGAGGACTGGCCATGTCAGACCATCCTTTTGAGAACACATATGACCTCTCAAATGAACAACTTGTCAAATTGGAAGAAGCCGAGGAACAGATGTTGAGAAACAATCTTGGAAAATCGGAAGAGATACTTCTGGAAATGTTAGCAGAAGATGAAGAATGTATTCCGGTTCTAAACAATCTGGCGCACCTCTATGGCCGTCATTTTTCTGATTTTGAAAAAGCGGTTGAATTGTATGACAAAGTTTTGCGAATAGAACCAGACAATGCTTGGGCGAGAGATGCTAGGCGCCGCTACCAGAGATACGTGGGCAGAGATTGAATAACCTCCGCTGCAAGGGCATACCATGGATGGAGCCCAAATCCTGATTGCAGGAGTAGGAGGCTTGGGCTCTTCTTGGGCCAAAAGAGCCCACCTGCGCACAGGGCATGGAATCGATTTGGTACTAATCGATGCTGACGAATCATCATTTGATTACGAAGATGCTCATGTAATACGCCTCGGCAAAGATCTGGATAGTGCGGGATGTGCTGCATTACCACCACTGGGAGAACAAAGAATGAGACAAGCCTCGAGCGTCTCTCGGACTTTACTTGACGGTGTCGAAATGGTTGTTCTGCTAACTGGACTTGGCGGAGGAACCGGGACGGGTGCTGCACCAGAGTTTGCCAGACAAGCACGCTTGTCAGGGGCTATTGTCATTTCAATTGCTGCAATTCCATTTGAAGCTCAGGAGACTAGATTGAAGGTTAGCAAGGAAGGGCTATCCAAATTAGAATCCAATTCAGATGTATGTGTTAGGCTTGACCTAGATCGTCTGGCATGGCAAGCCCGTGAAAGAGGTACTGACTGGCGCCTTGGTGCTTCATGGGTGGAAGAATTTGTAGATGGTTTAGTTAGGACACTGATGCGCTTAGGATTGATCAATCTTGACATGATGGATTTGAAGACAATCGTTGGCCATTCAGGTGGCTCTACACTGATGGTTGGTCAAGGAGACCCTGATGATGCAAATGGACTTCTTCAAGACGCAATGAGTGCCCCATTAGCGAATTTATCTCTTGATGGTGCCAAGGCGTGTTTACTTCAAATCGAAGGTGGCCCAGGGATGACAGTTGGTCAAGTTGGATTGATTGCTGATGCATTTACTGCAAGGTTTGATGAAAATGCTCAAGTGATATTAGGTGCTCGAGTAAGTGATGACTTACAAGGCAGGATTAGAGTAGTTGCAGTAGTCGCTGGGCTTGAAGAAAAATCCAATTTAAGCCTCATCTGATTCTGTTAATTCGACGTCGGAATCATCCCACTCTGTGTCTTCGGAGATATCAATGCCTTTGTCCCAATCGATCTCTTCATCTTCCTGCCATTCTTCTTCGGAATCATCTTCTGAAGTCGAAACATCTTCCTCTGAATTGTTATCATCTGTGACTTCTTTATTTTCCGGTATATCTACTGATTTAGCGTTTACGAACATTTCCGAAGTAATTCTGCTTGTTCTAAGAGTCGGCCTAAGTAGAAGCATCATCGTACATATTGAAAGAATATGTCCAAAAATCATGACTTCTTTAAGATTGTCAAAAGTTCCAGTTAGTAATGCTACAGAGCCGGCATATGCATACCCAAATGAAATTCCTAGAGGAAGAGAAGCATGTTCTGAAATTAATCGCTTTCCATCTCGGACAGTGTATGAGGTTAATGACCAAACTGCGAAGATTACTGTAAATGCCATTAGTAAACCTTCTTCGATTATAGTGGAAATCTCAGATGGGTTCATGGCAGTTCTTCTGTAAATGCTAAATGCGTGCCATGTGATGAATAATTGTGCAACTATCATCCATTTGAATGAAAATGCTGCCATACCCTTTTCATTACCTGAGGCTTCTCTCTCATCACGTGTCAACCAGAGTGTTGTTGCTTGCAAAACCACACTGATTATGATAAATGCAAATCCACCTAGCATAGCATCTTGAAGTGTCATATTTTCAGTTTGAGTAATTATTTGTCCTAGCCACAATATAACCAGAGCAAATATTTGCACTACAAAAATCTGTGATGCAGTAGATATCTTTTCCTGGTAAGTGTGCAACTTAGCATCTCCTAAGCCGTTGGCTAACCACTCGACCATTCCTGTTCGGAATGAAGCAGCTTGTGCTATTGACCACACTATGAATAGTGATGCCAGCAAAGGTGATACCCAAACATTGTCGTTTCCACCAGTGAAACTCCAAAATAGTCCCACAATTATCGCAGCAATCAAAATTGGTACAATTGTAATCCTAAAACTGAAGAATAAACGAACTAGCCATTGTGAATCACCCTTTTGTTCTGGTAATTTTGTCAAATTCTGTACCATCTTAGAATTGGAAAATATGGCGACTAAAACGTACGAAATTGCCAGCGAGATAAATGACATCGCAACAAGAACTTCCTGTGAATCTACCAGGAACAGAAGTATTGTGGAGATTAATGCAATCATAATGATGTGNGGTAGTGTCCGNGGAGATAGCATATTTTTGANCAGTTGGATNATTCCAATNTGTTCAACNTNCTCTCCAGATTCCTCACTCATTGGCNCGCCCAAACCTGCGAGTGATAGCATCATGTTAAGACAAGTGCCCTTGAGGGTTGGCTATGGCTAAGAAATTGACAAAGGCGTTGCGAGGCAAGCGTCGATGGATTGGTTGTAAATGCGATGGATTCGATTCGAGAAACGAATTGGAGAATTTCTTGTCAGAACATCCCGTAAAAATTTATGATTTTGAAGACGGAAAATGTATTCTAGTTGTTCGTTTAGAGGATTACGATTCAATTCGTGAATCACTGAGTACGGGTAGGGTAGTTAGCGTTACCTCAAGCGGGAAGATTCGTTTAGTGCGTGAGCGAATGAATTTCAAGCGTAAGCCTAGAAAGCGTTGAAGTGCTAAATCCTCCCCCGGCGTATTATGGGAGCAGGAGGAGCGGCACCGCCTGTAAAGAGCGAAGACGTTATGATTCTTATTGGCTCTACTATTCTTCTTACAATGTTGGTCATTCAAGCATGGTCGACTCCTGTAACAATTAACTGCGATGGTGAAGAATGTGACACTTTCGAAGTGAAGTATGATTTGTCAGAAGGGGATGTCCTAACTCTCGAAGTGCAAGAAGGCGAGGTTAAACCAGTTGTGATTCTGCCCGATGGAAAATCAGAATTCGTCGATAGTAAGGATACTAAATGGGAGTACACTGCTAAATCCTCTGGAGTTCATACATTCCAGTTTTCAGGAGTCGAGGAATCAGTTATTGATTATTCAGTTAGTAGAGGGATTATCATTGATTACGGACTTTACCCCGTGGGAGTGTTAATTCTTGCATTTGGAATATTGAAAAAAATGTATAAAGAAGATGAAAGCGAACCAATGGAAGGTTTGCTTGAAGATTAGATCCATTCTACTTCTTCTCCGTCAACAATTACATCTTGACCTAATACTAACTCTCCGCGTTCATTCATTTCGAAATCCAGATGGATTTGGCCATTATACTTCGGTTTCCCGTAATCTGACATCAATTCAATAACTTGTTTTCTGATGCTTTCAAAATCAACAGGAGGAAGGTTTTCTTTCCTTTCCAAAAGTGAAGATAATTCAATGTGCAATAGTGTGTCTAAATCATCGTGCGAGTAATTAGAAATTTCATCCAAGCTGGCAATCGATAATTTGTCAAATTTATCAGCATCTTTCAGATTAATTCCAATGCCAATTATTACCTTAGTTTCATCTCCAATCGTTTTGCCTTCAACTAGAATTCCACAAAGTTTTCTGCCATCGTAAATTATATCGTTTGGCCACTTTAGTTTGAGGNTTTGATCTTTGATTGCATTAATCACGGCGAGGCCTCCAGCAAGCTGTATCAATCCCGGATTGAAATCTTTGCCTTCACTGACAATCCATGAGCCCGCATATGAACTTTCTATAGAATACCATGTTCTGTTTCTCCTCCCTCTTCCAGAATCTTGCCATGATGTTGAAATATGGCTTCCAATTCCAGAATAACTCATCAAATCATCATTGGTGGAGCCGGTTCTTTGCACATAACGATTCATTGCATTTTCAAATGGCTTCCATAAGCAATGAATTGCCAATTTCTCACCGTCATCAAAATTAATCGTGTCCCACTTTCTTTTTGCAAAAACAGTGCATTCTATGTCTATGTCTTCCCGGCCCAAAATCAAAATTCTTCCATCTGTAGCAAGTAATTGGTTTGTGTGAACTGATCTAACTAGTCTGTTTGCCAAACCCAATTCATCAGAATCAATTAATGCGGCCTCTTCCATTGGTCCAAGTAGGCCATTAACTTCGGAAAGAGGAATGTAGGGGAGGTTCCAGATGATAAGGTCATATTTTCCCTTGAATGGGAACTCTTCAGGCCCAACCCCTCCTTCCATGATTGCCCCATCTAAATTGTGAGATTCCAGATTTCCTCTAGATGCGGCCACTGAGAATGGATTAATATCACAACCACTAACATTCCATCCCAGCGATGATGCTAACAAGCATAGAGCTCCCGAACCGCAACCTATCTCTAGAAATCTCCTACCTCTTCCTGGTCCAAGATGAATCAATCTTTTTGCCAATAAATCTGTATCTTCTCGAGGTGGATAAACAGTAGGTGGTATCGTGATTTCAAATCTATATCTCTCTGAGGGAGCCCACAACATTTTCTTTGAAGGGTGGGCTAATCTTTCAACTTCCTGAGATGTATCTTCAGGAGAAAAAACACTGTCCTCGTTCATTGGGTCCAAGCACTCCTAGAGGTCAATGACTTAATTCCTCTTGGATTATAGATGTCTTATTTACTAATCATGGACTTCTGTCAAGCGTTTTGCAAATTTGATTCAGTGAAATAGGCCGAAGCCTTTATGATACAGAGCAGAAAATTAGGGCTGTCGACGAGGATCTCCTCAGGCCCGCTCTGTCGTGCGTTCTACGTAGTTTTTTGACTGGCGGAGGATTTAAGAACCCTATACAGGTCGGCCAAGAAGCCCAACACATACATTTGGGCCTGTAGCTTAGTCAGGTAGAGCGTCCGGCTTTTAACCGGACGGTCGCGGGTTCGAACCCCGTCAGGCCCGCCTGACAAGAGACAGGACCGGTGTAGGCAGGGCTAAGCGGGGTGTGTATTTTTGGTAGTAAAGTCGGCAACTAAGAAGCGATTAATGGAGATGGGTATTGCTGAGGAATATGCTCACAAACTTGCGACGGATCGCAATATGACTGATATCAAGGCAATGCCTGCCGATGAAATCGCCTCCGTTTTGGGAGTCTCCAAAGACGATGAAATATTCACTGGCGCAATGAACGCACTAGCAGAATTAGGCCAACGCAGACAAAAGCGTAGAAGCCGAAAAATCACAATTTCCAGAAAAGCTCTAGATGATGACGATATGGACTTGGCTGGAACCAAGTTTAACGTGCTAAACCATGTGCTTGTACCTCACCAAGAATTAGTTGCAGTAGGAGATGAAGAAGAGGAATTGGCTCCATGGGGCCTTCTCACTACTAACGAAGAAACAGGAGAATCTAGGCTTGCAAAAGAATTGCTTCCTAAAATTCTGATTACCGATCCAGTTGTCCAAGTAATTAAGGAGACCACAGAAAAAGCACACGATGCTGCTACGGGCGAAGATGAAGATCACGTCCCACTACCGGCAGGTTGGCTTGCAGATCGTGTTCTGAAGGTAATCAGGCCTTCTCCATCTGCTGGTGTTTCTGTTGCTTACAGATTAATTGTGGAGGGCAGCTGAGCTGAGGTGATATTATGAAAGAGATTATTGAATCATTTTTCCGAGAAAGAAGCCTTGTCAATCACCAATTGGCATCTTACGATGATTGTATACCGTCTGGAGACAATTCTTTGTCCAGGATGGAAAAGATTGTTCGAAGTATCAGAGTTGGTACAGACGAAGAAGTCGAAGATGAAAAAGGTGGACTAATCAAACTGGACGTTATTGACCAAGACATAATTATCAGAGTCAAGAATATCCAATTAGGCGAGCCAACAATCCGTGAAGCCGATGGAAGTGACCACCCCTCACAACCTATGGAATGCAGGTTGCGCAAGTTAACTTACATGTCACCTGTTCGAATGGACTTTACTATTTTCAAGAATGGAGTTCCAACCCAGCCTGAAAAAGGTGTACAAGTTGGAAATATGCCAATCATGGTACGCAGNCGAAGATGNAATCTTCATGCTAATCACATAGCAGGTGACCGTGTACTTCACCCTACTACCTCTGACGAAGACAGAAAGATGTGGGAAGAACTACTNCGCCAAAANGGCGAAGATCCTCTNGATCCTGGTGGCTACTTTATCATCAATGGAACAGAAAGAGTATTGATTTCAATGGAAGATTTAGCTCCAAACCGTGTTACNGTGGAGATTAACAAGAGATATGCTAANAAGACCGAGGTCGCTAAGATTTTCTCTCAAAGAGACGGTATGAGAAAACCTCTAACCGTTGAAAAGCGCCGTGATGGTATGCTTATGGTCAAGATTAGTACAGCAGGAACAACCGCAATTCCTGTCGTTCTCCTAATGCGTGCTTTAGGTATAGAAAACGATCAAGAACTGTTCCAAGCTATTGCTGGACCTACAGAGACCTTCAAGTTCATCGTTGCCAATATCAACGAAGTAAAGGATAACGANGAGTATACTGTTGATTCAATGGATGAAGCACATGGATGGCTGGAGAAGAAATTTGCTGCAGGACAGCAAAAGGAATACCGTGAAGCTAGGGTTAACCAGTTGCTAGACCGTGAACTACTTCCTCACTTGGGTGATCAAGTTGAAGACAGAAAGAAGAAGGCNATTTTCCTTGGAAGAATCGTTCGCCAAGTTCTTGAAATGGCAATTACAAGCCGTAANCCAAATGACAAGGANCACTACGCAAACAAGCGNGTTCGNCTTGCTGGTGATTTAGTNGAAGACTTGTTCCGTGTTTCTATGGGACAATTGGCTCGTGACCTCAAGTACCAACTTGAGCGCCATCACAACAGAAAGCGTGAATTGAAAATCACATCTTGTCTAAGACCAGACGTTCTCACAAGCAAAATCATGCACGCACTTGCTACAGGCAATTGGGTAGGCGGAAGATCTGGTGTTAGTCAACTTCTTGACAGAACTACCTACTTATCCGCACTGTCACACATGCGACGTGTAACAAGTCCATTGGTCAGAAGCCAACCTCACTTCGAAGCACGTGACCTTCACCCAACGCAGTGGGGTCGTTTGTGTCCTAACGAAACTCCAGAAGGACAGAATTGTGGTCTTGTAAAGAATGCAGCACAAATGATCGATATCTCTGAAGCGGTTCCTGAAGAAGAAATCAGAACTCGCTTAGATGAAATGGATGTATTCCAGCCAGATGACTGGACTGATGGTGACAGAATTCACGTTAACGGTGACATATACGGTGTCCACAAGCGTGGAAAGAATCTAGTAACTCAATTCAAGAATGCTCGCCGTAGAGGAGCAATCCGCTCAGAAGTTTCGATTAGATATGATAATGTCAACAAGGATATTTTCATCAATACAGACAAGGGTCGAATTCTAAGGCCAGTACTAATTCTATACGATGGAGCACCAAGACTTACTCAGAAACATCTTGAGATGGTCGGTTCTGGCGAATTAACCTTCAAAGATTTAGTCAACGAAGGTGTTGTAGAATGGGTTGATGCAGAAGAGGAAGAAGACCTCTATATCGCACCTCGTCCGTTCGTGCTGCCTGAAGCAGTTCCTGAAGGAAACGAATATGCAGGTAGACCAGTAAGCCACTCTAGTATTACGTGGTTGAACCTCGGAGAGCCTTCAGCTACTGAGGCTAATCTACAGGCAAAGATTACACTTCCTAACGGAACCAAAGCAGATGCGGTATTCAACGTACCACTACTTTACACATCTGAACACACACATTGTGAAATCGACCCACAGTTGGTTCTCGGTGTCTGTGCTTCTTTGATTCCGTACCCTGAACACAACTCTACGCCTCGTGTTACAGGAGGAACAGCGATGGTCAAGCAATCATTGGGTCTACCAAGCTCAAACTACAGATTGCGACCTGATACAAGATTGCACATCTTGCATTACCCACAACGTTCAATCACATACACTCAAGCAATGGANACTACCAAGTTCGANAGTCGNCCNGGTGGTCAAAACTTCATTGTAGCAGTNATGAGTTTGCATGGTTACAACATGCAGGACGCTGTAATTATGAANAGATCGAGTATACAACGTGCNCTCGGTCGCTCGACATTCAACAGAACATACAACGCAGAACGTCGTAGGTTCCCTGGTGGACAAGTTGAAGAAATTGAAATCCCAGGTACTGGACTTGAAGAAGTCAAGGGTCTAAAGCCAGTTGGTGCTTATGACCACCTAGAGGCAGATGGACTCCCACATCCTGAAAAATACCTAGAAGGTGGTGATGTTCTAGTCGGAAAGACAAGCCCACCAAGATTCTTGGAAGAAACAGGAGCAGGTGCTTTCTTACAAGCACAAGAGCGCCGTGAATCATCCATGCCTATACGCCATGGTGAAAAGGGCTGGGTCGACAACGTTTACGTTACAGAATCTCTTGATTCTGGACGTCTAGTTCGATGTATGGTCCGTTCTCACAAAGTTCCAGAAGTTGGTGACAAGTTCGCTTCAAGGCACGGTCAGAAAGGAGTTATTGGTCGCCTAGTAAATGAAGAGGACATGCCTTTCACACGTGACGGTATAGTCCCTGATCTGATTATCAATCCACACGCGATTCCATCTCGTATGACAGTCGCACACGTTCTGGAAATGATCGGTGGAAAGGTCGGTTCTTTGGAAGGACGCAGAATCGATGGAACTGCATTCAGAGGAGAGAAAGAAGGAAGCCTACGTGACAGCTTAGTTAGAAATGGCTATGCACACACTGGTAGAGAAGTAATGGTCAACGGAGAAACAGGAGAAACCTATCCTGCTGAAATTTTCGTTGGTTGTATTTACTACCAAAAGTTACACCACATGGTATCTGGTAAGATTCACGCAAGAAGTCGTGGACGTGTACAGATTCTTACCCGTCAGCCTACCGAAGGTCGTGCTCGACAAGGTGGTCTTAGATTCGGAGAAATGGAACGTGACTGTTTGATTGCACACGGTGCTTCGATGGTTATCAAGGACCGTCTTTTGGACGAATCTGACGGAATCGATTTGTTTGTTTGCGCTAAATCAGGACATATCGCTTGGTATGATCCGAAACGCAGAACATATGTATCGCCAATTCTTGGTGATGGAGCTGAGGTTTACAAGGTGCAAACCTCGTATGCATTCAAGTTGCTACTTGACGAGATGAAGAGTCTCGGAGTGGCAATGCGCCTTGAACTGGAGGACCGCAGATGAACCGAAATAGTACAACAATGATTCCTAAGAGAATCGCAAGCATCCGCTTTAGTTTGATGGACCCAAAGGAAATCCGTCAGATGTCCTCAGTCGAGGTCAAGACTGCTGACACATACAAAGACGATGGTCACGCATATCGCCAAGGTTTGATGGACCCTCACATGGGTGTTATAGAACCTGGACTTCTATGTCCAACTGACAACTGTAAGTATGACGAAAGTCCAGGTCACTTTGGACACATACAACTTGAATTACCAGTTATCCACATTGGTTTCGTAAATCTAATCAAGACTGCTTTGAAGGCTACATGCAACTCATGCAGTAAGATTTTGTTGCACAGTGCTGGTGGTACTGCTCCAGGTATGGCAAATGACGACGAACCATCTGAGCAGGATTACTACAGGAAGAGAGTTCACGACATTATACTAAAGCACGGTGTCGGTTCAACAGAGTTTTCAAAAATCATCAAAGAAATCGAAAAGAAAACATCTGAAGCTAGAAGAACCATCTGTATGCACTGTGATGCACAACAAGGTAAGATTGTTTTAGACAAACCAACGACTTTCAAGGAGCACATCATCGCTCAAGGTGGCGCAAAGGCTACTGAGAGGAAATTAAACGCACGTGACATTCGTGAATGGCTTCAAGGAATTCCAAAAGAGCATTTGATTTTCCTTGGAATGCACAAAGAAAACAGACCAGAATGGATTGTTCTCAAGGTTTTGCCAGTTCCACCAATTACTGTTAGACCTTCAATTACTCTGGATTCTGGAGACCGTTCTGAAGATGACTTGACTCACAAATTGGTCGATGTTCTAAGAATCAACCAAAGACTAAGAGAAAATCGTGACGCAGGTGCTCCACAATTGATTGTTGAAGACCTTTGGGAACTTCTGCAGTATCACGTTACTACCTACTTCGATAACCAAACAAGTGGAATTCCACCTGCTCGACATCGTTCTGGCAGAACTTTGAAGACTTTGACTCAGCGTTTGAAGGGTAAGGAAGGACGATTCCGTTCCAACCTATCTGGAAAGCGTGTAAATTTCTGTGCAAGGTCTGTAATTTCACCAGATCCATACCTAGGGGTAAATGAGGTCGGAGTGCCCACAAAGGTCGCTAAGGAGTTGACCGTTCCAATTCGTGTAACAACTCGTAACCGTGAACAAATGCGTCAGATGATTATGCGTGGACCTGACAAGCACCCTGGTGTTAACTATGTTATTGATGGCAACAAGCGCCGACGTAGGATTAACGAAAGAAGCCGTCTAATTAACGCTGGTTTCCGTTGCCAAAACCCTGAATGTATGGAAGAAACAACTCAAAGATTTGACCTGCATCAAGTTTTGCCTGCTCCAAACTTCCTACCAGGAGTGGTAGTCAAGAAGTTTGTATCTCGTGAAGAAGCGGTTGCAGGTGGCGAAGAAATGGTCTCTTACGCAATCGATGAGGCAGCAACTCTTGCAAATCTACGTGGAGAGAATGTTGATGGTAATCCTCTAGCAGAGGATGACCCTAGAGCGATTCTACACCACCGCTGGTTATTTGAATTGGCAAACCCAGATTCGCCATTCCCAGAACATTTGGAAGTAACATGTCCACATTGTGGAAGTCCAGATAACGAGTGGGGAGAGAGAACTAGAGTCGAAGACCGCCTATCCACTGTCGACATGAATGGCAATCCAAAACCAGGTATGATTGTTGAGCGTCACTTAATCGATGGCGATGTTGCAATCTTCAATAGACAACCTTCTCTTCACAGAATGTCAATGATGGTCCACGAAGTTAGAGTTATGGAAGGACATACATTCAGATTTAATCTAGCAGTGTGTACGCCTTACAACGCTGATTTCGATGG
>PAVV01000006.1 GCA_002713185.1 Methanobacteriota archaeon
AGATTGGCATCTTCAGGCCTACATCTCCAAACTATTGCAGCAGTTTTCCTCTCACCCTCAATCTCAACTATATCTCCAGGTTTTAGACTCAGATCGTTATCGAAAGGGACTCTTGCCCTACCGTGACCGACGTCGCTAGGGATTGCTTTAGCTACTCTAAGGGTAAGTGAATCGTTATTTTCTGACGTCATAATCGGCTCCCTGCCATCACTTCTCGTGCATCGGGGGTAGTTAAACCCAGCATTGGAGGATTCTCCGCAGGGTAAAATGGTTATCGGAACACAGGGGTGTAATCCGCATAATTCATTTCAGAAGTAGCGTTCGCGAGTATCATGACACACGTACTAGAGACTGGATTCGAGATTTTACAAAGAGAAAATCCCAATGGTAGCCCGACCGTGATGGGATACAACATTATCAACGGAGAGTTACGCTCTTCTAGCAATGGTGAGACCTTCGAAAGTAGGAACCCTGCCTGGATAGATGACTGTCTCGGTGTTTTCCCCCTATCTACCAAGGAGGATGTACATGATGCCTTGGAGTCTGCAAGAAGTGCATTCTCTGAGTGGTCAATGACTCCTGCTCCCTCCAGGGGACAAATAATTGGCAACATGGGCAGATTACTGATGGAGCATAAGGATGACATTGTCAGAGTCGAGACCAGAGAGATTGGGAAGACCCTGAAAGAGAGTGCGGGAGAGGTACAGGAGGCGATCGACACGTGCCTTTTCTTCCAGTCAGAGGGAAGGAGGCTGTATGGCCAGACAGTTAACTCAGAATTGCCGGACAAGGAGCTTTTCACATATAGAAGACCTCTGGGCGTGTGTGGGATAATCAATGCAAGCAACTTCCCTTCTGCGGTCCCATTCTGGAAGATGATTCCAGCGATAATGTGTGGAAATACCTGCGTGTGGAAAAGCCCGCAAGACTCTCCGCTATTATCATTCATGCTTACTAGGATAATGCATGAGGCGGGCCTACCTGATGGTGTAATCAACCTCATTCATGGAAAGGGCAGCGGTGCGGGACAAGCCCTTGTTGATTCTGCGGAAGAAGGGCTCGTAAACAAAATCAGTTTTACCGGTTCAACCTCTGTTGGCAAGATGATTGGAGAAGTGTGTGGAAGGAACCTCGTATCCTGCTCTCTAGAGCTCGGCGGTAAGAATCCCTTGGTTGTAATGCCCTCAGCCAATATCGATAATGCTGTTGAAGGAGCGTATTGGGCGTCTTTTGGTACTGCGGGACAACGTTGCACTAGCCTGGGTAACTTAATAGTTCACGAAGACGTCTACGATGAGTTCATGTCCAAGTTCATGTCAAAAGTCGAGGATACTAGGATAGGCGACTCACTAAGGTACGATGATGTCCTTTACGGCCCAATGCTTTCTGAGAAATATGCAGACGATTTTCTCAGGGATATAGGGATGTGTGAATCCGACGGTGCCACCAAGCTCTGGGGACAGGGGATGATTACGAATGATAACAAGCCAACGAACTTCCTTGGGGATGCATCTGAAGGTGTTTACATGTGGCCTCACGTGTACACAGAGGTCACAGAAGACATGCAATGCTTCCNAGAGGAGATCTTTGGCCCTGCTGTAACTGTTGTTAGGGCTAAGGATTTTGAACATGCCTTGTACTTAGCTAATGCTTCACCCTACGGACTTTCGAGTGCTTGCTATACTAACGATAGATTGGAGGCTTATCGCTTTAAAACGGGCATTAAGGCAGGTATGACGGGGATTAATAACTCGACCACTGGAGCAGAGGCACATCTTCCCTTTGGAGGGGTCAAGGAGAGTGGAAACGGGACTAGGGAGTCAGGAATCTGGGTCTTAGAGGCCTACTCATACTGGCACGCAGTAAATGACGAGCTCTCAGGTAAGTTACAACTAGCCCAGATGGATGTTGATGAGATTCACATCGAAGAAGCAGAGGCGGATTATTCCGCTCTGGCCTAGAATAAAACCTCTGTAAAGGCGCGAGTGTGTAACTACTCCAAGCATATTATTTCACGAAATTGGATTAACTTCACAGACTCGGATTAAAATGGTAGTTCCTTTTGTGATGAGTTGAATGCTCCTGCGGGACGGGTAGTGAGTTGAAAAATGGCGTCTAGTTTCAAACTTCCAATTAGCCAAGGCTTCGGTGAGACAAATAGAATAGACCGTTGGTGGATGGAACCCCTTTGGATGGGAGTAGCGCTCACAGCGGCGTTAGTCTACACATTTATCAGATTGATTTTTTTTGATGGTGCGATACATTACGATGATCATCGTGTGACCAGCCCAATTTTCTCGCCTGATATAATTCACCTATGGAGCTTGGAAGTCCCTGCTTGGGCTAATTCTGCTATGTTGATTCTCTGGATTCCATTTGGTTTNAGAGGTACCTGCTACTACATGCGACGTGTCTACTACAGGACGTTTTTTGCTAGTCCCGTAGCATGTGTGGTNGCAGAACCAAAAATCTCCAAATCTCTTGGCTACAGAGGCGAAGGGGGGTTGTTCATTTTCAATAACATCCATAGAATAATGCTCTATCTTGCTATAATCATTCTGGTCATGAAGTACATCGACGTTCTACACACTCTCAAATTTCATGAATCTGAAGGTGCTNACTCATATGGATTCTCAGTTGGAACTTTCGTTCTAGCTGCCGAGTCTTTCTTGCTTACGATGTATGTCACCTCTTGTCATGCCTTTAGGCACCTGGTCGGAGGAGGGAACAAGAGGTGGACCGTAGGGTTAGAGAAAATCCAAGGAAATATNTTCAGATTCGTCTCCAANGCAAANATCCACCATGGATTCTGGTTCTGGACAAGCTTGGGGATGGTATTCTTGGGAGACTTGTTCGTCTGGGCNGTCGCTGAAGGATACCTGAGTGATCCAAGCTTCAAAATTTAGGTGATTAAATGGATAAATCATACTCTGAATGGGACTTTGACGTGGTCGTTATTGGAGCAGGGGGAGCAGGATTGAGGGCTGCCATAGAGGCAAGTTCGAACGGGGCCAAGGTTGGCATGATCAGCAAATCTATGCTTGGTAAGGCCCACACAGTAATGGCAGAGGGGGGAGCGGCCGCTGCACTAGCTAACAAGGATCATAGAGATTCTTGGAAGATACATTTCAGAGANACGATGAAGGGNGGAAAGTATCTTTCAGATTGGAGGATGGCCAAGGTCCACGCACAGCAAGCTCCAGACAGGATAAGAGAGTTGGAGCAATGGGGTGCTGTGTTCGATCGAACATCAGAGGGTAAGACAAGTCAGAGGAATTTCGGAGGTCACACATACCCCAGACTTGCTCATATCGGGGATGCAACTGGTTTGGAGCTGATAAGGACNCTCCAACAGAGAGGGATCCACACCGGAATGGAGGTCTTCATGGAGTACACTGTCCGCCACTTATTCAAGAAGGATGGTAGAGTAGTAGGTTGCTTCGCGTACAACAGGTCGGACGGTTCCCTCCACCTTTTCCGAGCCAAGTCGATTGTGTTGGCAACAGGAGGTATTACTCGCTGTTGGGAGGTGTGTTCCGGCTCTTGGGAGTATACCGGTGAAGGCCATGCTCTTGCTTATTGGGCAGGAGCAGAGATGGGGGACATGGAATTCGTTCAATTCCATCCAACAGGAATGATATGGCCNCCCTCTGTAAAGGGTATATTGGTCACAGAAGGAGTCAGAGGGGAGGGAGGGGTTCTAACAAATTCTGATGGCAAGAGGTTCATGTTCGATTATGTGCCCGAAATGTACAAAGAAGAATTTGCTGATACCGAGTCCGAGTCAAGCGAGTGGGTGAAAGAAGTNGTNGCAGGAAAACTTGCTACAAAAAGNAGACCTCCGGAGCTGCTGACCAGAGATGTAGTTGCCAAGGCCATCAACNCCGAGAAGGCAGCTGGCAGGGCATCCGAACACGGTGGGGCTTACTTGGACATCTCTTGGAGGAAGTCAGAGGAAATAAAAAAGAAGCTTCCGGGAATGTATCATCAATTCATGGAGCTTGCAGCGGTTGATATTACGAAGGAACCTATGGAGGTGGGCCCCACTGCTCACTACGTGATGGGCGGAGTTCGAGTTGACCCTATCACGCAAGAGACATCGGTTCCCGGACTTTTCGCAGCAGGCGAAGCGGCGACTGGTCTTCATGGTGCGAACCGCCTAGGAGGGAATTCTTTATCCGACCTAATTACATTCGGAAAAATTGCTGGCGAGCATGCTGCGAAGTCGGCAAAGCAAATAGGAAGATTCGAAGAGATTGATGGGGATGAAATTGACAGAATTATATTGGAGATGCTTGAACCTCTAGACAGAGAAGATGGGGAGAATCCTGCAAAGGTGGTCGAGGATCTCAGGGTTATGATGCAAAATAAAGTTGGAATAATTCGAACACGCGAACTTCTCGAAGAGGCTCTGGAGGATCTTGATGAGCTAGAGGCAAGAGGGAAAAATACGATGTCTCCAGGCGGTAGGGTCTACAATCCTGGGTGGCACCAAGCATTGGAGATATCTGCAATGATAGACGTAAGTAGGATGTGCGCCCTATCCGCATTGATGAGAGAGGAAAGCAGGGGAGGGCACACGAGAGATGACTTCCCGTACCCCGATAATTCAAAATGGGGGAAGGTAAATAGTAGAATCATGCAAATAGATGGAAAGATGGAAATCGACTATACTTCTTATCCACCCATTCCTGATGATTTGAAAGATCTATTGGACTCTGAAGACTTGTCGGAGGAGGAGTAGAATGGAGAAGATAACATTCAGTGTTTTCAGAGGTTCTCCTGATGAAGCTGGCTCTCCAATTGGAGAAATGAGGGAATACACCGTGGATTTAGACGAGGGGATGGTTGTACTGGATGTGATTCACAGAATTCAGGCAGAGGAAGCACCGGATCTCGCTTGTCGCTGGAACTGTAAGGCAGGAAAATGTGGCTCTTGTAGTGCAGAAGTGAACGGTAAACCGAGACTAATGTGTATGACAAGGATGGATGACATCAAGGATGAGATGGGTGATTACGAAGGTCCTGTGGATGTTCGTCCTATGCAGTCATTCCCATTGGTACGAGATTTAGTAACAGATACCTCCTGGGCCTATGAGGTAGACAGGAAAATTAAGCCTATCAACGGTCCAGAAGAGCCTGACTGGGTATTTAATCAGCACGAAGCTGATAGAGTTCAAGAGTTTAGGTCTTGTATTGAATGCATGCTTTGTGTCAATACTTGTCACGTGATGAGGGAGCACCAGAAGTTCGATGAGTTCGCAGGGCCGAGATTCTTCGTGAGGCTTGCTAGCTTGGAGATGCACCCCTTGGATACAGAGAGTAGAATTCCAGAAATCAAAGATGACTTTGGGATAAGCTACTGCAATATTACCAGGTGTTGTACCGAAGTTTGCCCGGCTGGAATACAAATAACAGATAATGCCGTAATACCACTGAAGGAAAGAGTAGTGACAGAATATTTCGATCCTTTGGTAAATCCTGTTAAGGCCATAGCAAATCTAACATCTGGAGTTTTCAGCTATTTTTCTGATGATTTTGTTAATGCTAGTGATCCAGGGAACAACAAGAAGGCAAAAACCGCTATTGATGCCGAGAAGGCGAGAATAGAAGAGGCGAAGAAATTGGAGTTAGAGCGGTCCGAGAAGGCCCGTAAGAGATTCCGATCATGATGAAGTAGTTAATTTCGGAAACACAGCGCGTCCGCTGTTCGTTTACGATTACCGGATGAAAACATCGATTTCGGCTATTCTCACAATCGGTCAATTCGCAACTTCTTCACGTTGGCCTTGTTGATCATATCAGGTAGCCAATCAGGCGCATTTGCACCCTTAGGAACCTTGGACTTAGATCCAGAGAACACATGTACCCTGTTAGTTCCTCTTTCCCTCAGGTGGATGTCTGTCACACCTCTTGAAGCAGCCTTTAGAGCTGCTCCTCTGGGCTGCTTACTGTGGAACACTTGAGCAGTGTCCTTGCCGTTTTGCATCAACACGAAATATTTCTTGTCTGCCATTCTTGGATTCCTCCGGCTCTTTGAGGGCCTGCATAGATATTAAACTATGAGCTGAAATAACGTGCTACTGGGGCTAAGTAAGCTAAATTTAGGATTACGAAGACTTACAACTCGGCACAGGCTAGTGTCTTTGTGTTTGTGACGCCCTCTATTGAACGTACTGAATCAACAACTAGCTTAGCGATTTCACCTATACTTTCTGCATCTATTTTTAGGATCATATCGTGGTCCCCGAATAGGACCTGAGCATCTGAGACAAATGGCAATGAAGATGCCTTTTCAAAAACCGAATGCTCAGTTCCCGGTTCAACATCAAGCAGAACATACCCGGTCGACATATACATCCGATGGGGTAAGCAGGCATTAACGTTCCCGATTTCTGGAAATTGCTTACGATGAATACATATCGGATGGCCCCTCCTGTCAACTTGTGGCAGACGTTGTAATTGTTCGAGATTGTAAACATGGACAGGTGAGGGTACTCTATGGAGATATAGTCAGAGTGGAGGGGGATGTGATGGTAATTCCTGCAAACAGCAGATTAGCCGGTAGAGAGGGTCTTGACGAAAGAATGCAACAGGCTGCAGGACCTGGAATCAGAGAAGCTTGCTTAAGTATTGCGAAAGAAAAGAGGAAACTCAATCAGCAACCCTGTGGAGTTGGTGAAGCAGTTATAACGCCTGGATTTGAACTTCCGGCTTCAAACCTAGTTCATGTGGTTGGTCCAGACTGCAGAAGGCCAACACAAGATAACTTCCGTAGAGAGCTGCTAAGAAACTCTTACAATGCTCTATTCGAAGCAGTAGAGTCTCTAGATCAAAGAAAAACCTTGGTTTTGCCCCCCTTGGGGATGGATGTCTATGCTTATCCACACAGAGAAGGAGCTAGGATGACAATGGAAATAATACTTTCATGGATGGATGCTGAGAAAAATCCTGGAGTGGAGATGGTCCTCATTGTGACTCATGAGGATAACTTCCTAAACAATATGAAGACAATCTACAGAGAGAGCGAGGACCAATTTCCCGGTGTAGATAGGACCAGAGACTACAGAAAGGGAAAGATACAGTAGTTAAGACCGGTGTCCTCAATAACCCTGATAATGGGAAGGTATCGTGGGAAGTAACTACGAGAGAGAACTGAGGGCGGTACTAGCTGGGGAAGTTAAAGGAGTTAGGGCAGTTACTAGGTCATGCTCTGAGGTTCAGCGAGCAAGAGCAATGCAGGTTGTACAGAGGCCCTTCTTAGTAGTTAGAGCACCAGGAAGCGGCTCGGAAGGAACGGGGGACCTACTAGCTCTTAGAGGAGACATGTGCTTCCCAATTGAAGTAAAAACCTCCAAGAGTGATAAGATATACTTGTCTGGTAGAACTATGGACCAATACAGGGCCTTGAAAGTAACAGGAGAAAAATGCGGCCTCCTTCCGCTTTATGCTTTCAGACTTAAGGGGGTCAGGGGAGATAGTTGGAGGATAATGAAGGTTGAAGTCCATGGTCTGACAGGGAAGTTAAGACATCTGTCAAGGAGTATCCCCTCATTGCCACTGACCGGTAGGGGAACTCCGTACTTGAATTGGAATTCTGGAATGCCTGTTCACCGTTTCCTCTCTCTGATTTGTAAGTCTGACGGAGCTAGGAGCATATTAGCGAACGGAGAAAAATCCGAATCTGATCACGTTTCTAAACTCTAGATTGACTTGATAACTGTTCTTCGATTTTTTCTAACTTTTCGTTTAATATCTGTATAGATTGGTTCACTTGAGAAAGATTTGCTTGATTTAGAATTCTACTGATACTATCACGTTCTCTGACAAGAGAATCAATGATGCGATTATCCCTCCTGGAAGAGTCGTAGCTATTTTTTGTCATGNCTCTCGGATAAGGTGGCTACTATTTTCTCTTGTGATTGGAAGAGCAGATTGAAGAGTGTTGGACGATGCACANAGCTCATGTCAGAAGAGAGGGAGCGGAGAAGTTTTATTCTGCCAATTTTACTTCTTTTCCTTGTTTACACTTTTGGAGTTCCTTTTTGGATAGTGGTAATCATTGGATTTTGGTATCTAGGACTGTTATACTGTGAATCTGAAGGAATTTTAGACAGGATGAACGCAACGCGTGCGCTTGGTATTATACTGATGATTAGAACCCGTCGTGGAATGGGAGTCCTAGAGTTTNTATCCAAACCNAGAAAATTCTGGAGATTATACGGAGAGTTTTCTATATGGCTATGCTTTTTTGTAATGATCGGAGTAGTACTAATGTTAATCCTTGGTGCTATATCCGCTGCTCTGAGTCCTCCTGAAGATCCTCTTCCTGCTAGTGATTTACTCCTTATTCCCGGAGTGACTAGTTTTGTTCCATTTTGGTGGCCTGTACTTGCTCTGATTGTTGCTATAGTTATCCATGAATACAGTCACGGAATTCAGGCAAGAGCTCATGGAATGAGGCTCAGAAGCTTTGGACTCCTACAATTTGGCCCTTTGCCGATTGGAGCATTTGCAGAACCCGAAGAGATTGAGATGGATAGAGCTCCTAAGAGAGACAGATTGAGGCTTTTTGCTGCTGGACCGTCAATCAACCTTNTNTCAACTTACATAGTTCTAATTCTACTATGTTCTGTATCAAGTGGATTTGTNNCCGAGAATGCAGGAACCCATGCAAGAGGGATAATCAAGGACCAACCCGCGGAAANGGCAGGATTACTACCNTACCAAACTATAACTCAAGTTCAGGGAAACCAAATCGAGAGTTATGCTGACTTCGATGAACAGATGGAGCTTCTATCATCCGGAGATATTGTTNCACTAACTGTGATAGAGAATTCAGATGNATCTAGTCCTATTGAAAAAGAGCTTTTGGTGACTCTCGGGGATCAATATCAGTACTACCTCGATACTTGTGATGGAGAAAACGAATATGAGGAGTGTATCAAAGAAAAAGAAAGAATATTGGATGCTCTGGAAATAGAGCCCGGAGATGCATTTCTTGGAGTCTCTGGGATGGTCTCTTCAAGAGCTGGAGTAGATGGCTATGCTTGGATAGTCGAAGGTGAATACGAAGCTGAGTGGGCCGTGGTTGCAACCCTNATTAGACCAGTTCTGATGCTTTACACCCCGATTGCAAATGATGGTCAGACCATGATATTGGAGGAAAGAGAGATGATCACNGCTGGTGGAGGGGCTGTCGCTACTTTTCTTGGGACTGATGGAATGTTGATGCTATTCGACTTTCTTTTCTGGTTAGTCTGGATTAACTTTCTACTCGGCTTTGCAAATCTAATTCCAATGATTCCTTTTGATGGAGGGCATCTGGTTAGGGATGGCTTACATTCTGTTTTGAAGACGATTAGTCGGAAAGCCCATCCAATGAAAATAGAGGTTATTTCTGACAGAATTAGTAGTCTGAGCAGTATTTTCATTTTACTAATTCTTCTGATTCCGGTAATTCTACCAAGACTGGTCTAATCATTCTTCTTCGTCAATCTTTCTGGGCTCNTGAACCTCTCTGAATACTACTGTTCCCACTCCCACATGCTCTCTCAAAGTTGTAACTAGAGAGAACTTTGTAAATGACCAATTCTGATCATAGGAGATTTCCTCTGGGAGAGTTATTGTTAGGTCATCTCCATTAAAATCCAGTTCGAAGTCATCCCTTCCGGTGTTCATGCTAAGGAGTGTTTGGACCTTTTCCTCTCGATCATCGACAACCTTTACAATTGTGTAATTATATCTNAGAGTTACGCCTGCAAGAGGGTGGTTGTAATCAATCCTAGCCCTACCAGCACTCATGAATTGTAGGATACCGTTTCTACCTCCAATCTCCACTGGAGAACCTATTCCTAGCGTATTGGGATCCCTTACACTCCTAAGTAGAACATTCTGGGAGATTGTCTCAACCTTGTTCTGATCTCTCTCTCCATAAGCNTCAGCTGGCTCAATCTCGAAATCATAATCTTCTTCGGATTTTGCATCAGTCAGATGAGCCTCAAATCCTGGGATTAGTCTACCATCNCCCACAATAGTTACCATTGGTGAATAATTCCNATTTTCATCGAACTGATCGTGTTCCTTTGCTGTTTCTTCTCTGGTTGTCTCAATCAGGTTTCCATTTCCTGCATTATACAAATCNTAGTCAATGTGAACAATCGAACCATTTTCCATNTCGTCACCTCAGCGGCCCGGGGACCGGCTCTTCCTTTTTCATACAAACGGTGTAGCAAATTGTCTGAAAATATAGATCATAGAGGTTTTTTTTCTCGATAAGAGAGTGAATTTTCTGAAAAAAAATTCGATTTAGGAAATTTTCTATTCCTCTGAATCATCCGATTTATTGAGATATTTNGAGGAAAATATACTTCCTAAAATGATTAGAATCCAGCCAATCCAGACCAGATGACTCCCAGGCAAATGATGAATTGTAACTCTGACTTCTTCTATATCATCCAGTCTTGAGGGATCAGTTTGGGATANAATCATTGAGGAGAGTAGTTCGCCNGACTGAAGAAGGTCGAGTATAGCTATTGTGTCACCCGTTATTCCGCTCATCCTATCAACTTCAGACCTAGGTATAATTTGTGAGGACGTATCGAATCGTAACACCCCAGGCCTAAGTTCTCCTATCAATTCATTCTCTTCTCTGACCTCAATTACTACTCCGACGTATCCATCGGCTATTTGATAATCATATGATTCATCATCTGAGGAAATAAGTTCGACCTCAGTAAATACAAGATCCATCCCTCTATATTCCATAGGTGTATTCTTTTGTAACGTAATGAAATTGGAAGGGTCAGAACGATCCACTAGAGTAGTGGTCAAAACATGCCCAATCAGGAGAATCAGGACACCAGCGTGAGCTAAATGTGTCCCCAATAATCTTGTTTTTGGTACAACTAGAATAGGGTCTCTTCCAGANAATTTGATTCGTTTCCTAGCACTCTTCCACATTCTAACTAAAGTGGGTGGTAACGCGAAAAAAAGCCACGTAAGTATGAAAACTGATAAATTTCCTCTTGAGATATTTTCCGTAATGGGGAGATTAGGGTTTCCTGGGAGATTTATTGAATCTGAGAAAATGGCTGATACAATAGATATCGAGGTTGCGATTGCCAAATATGTAAGTCCCAATCTTCCGGATACGTTATTGCCCCATGAGTATAGTGCCAATCCTATCGCCAACAAAGAAATCAGAGGTGCCCCATAGTATTCATGAGCAGCGATGTTTGTTCCATCGATCTCAACTGTAAGTAGAATCCACGTCAGCAGTAGGAAAACTATTGAAAGATNCCAAGGGAAAGACCTGGACAATTTGGATCTGGAAATGGGGTCTGTCATATTTTTCCAAAACCATGATAATTCTTCCTTGTCTTCTTCAGGAATAATCCAAATCAAGAGGAAGGGAGCTATTCCAGCAAGTGATTGATACCACTCTGTAATCCAAGCCCAACTTGAGAAAAGCATCAAAATTACTCCTATAGAAACCCAATGAGTGGATGGTTTTTCTGCATCGCCAAATACTAACATCAAAAGAATTGAAAGACCGAAAAAGATGACGAAAGAAGATCCTATCCACAAGGATACCAGGGTGAAGTAAACCAGAAGCGAGACTGACAAAGTTGTGTTTTTTTCGAAGAAGGTTCTGGATCCCCTATCCTCTATATCTCTCAACTGTTGTCTAATCAGGTGAATAAAAGAGAGAGAAAGAAGGCTGACGACAGCCAGAAGGTAAGTCAAGATTTCAAAACCAATGGCACTGAAATCAACGATCTCGATTACTCTGATATATGGATCTCGAGGTAATGAGTTCTCGCCATCACCAACAAATGCATGGACGGACGCCCAGACTCCATTTGCTCTTGTAACCAAGGTGGCATGAAAGACAAGAGCACCTGAAACTATTCCAAGAGCAGGAGTGTAGGAGAACGGATGAGGTGACGAAATCCTTGCTCGAGCGTGTAATATCGCCAAGAGCGCGAGCCATGGAAGTAGTGACCCAGTTTCCACTGGATCCCATGCCCAGTATCCTCCCCAATCAAGTACAGTATACGCCCAAAGTCCCCCTAGCCCAATTCCAACCGAGCCTGCTAGTAGTGAGTATCGTGCCCATTGAATCATTGAGGAATGGATCTTGTCTGACGGTTCGGATCTAATCACACCAGAAACTGCGATTGTCGCTGTAGCTAAACAGAGTGAATAGTACAAGAAAACTATGGGAGGATGGATGACCATCAAATCAGTTTGTAGCAGCGGACTTATCTCACCTCTCCTAGATCCTGGAGTCGATGCAGAGAAGGGTTCTAGTAATATTGAAACTAAGATTAAGATAGTAATCCATGAATACATTATCTGAATAGTGTGATTAGAGATTTCCTTTTGTCTTGACATGATCAAGGTAATTATGCCCATAATTGATACCCACATCAGTATAGGTCCCGCCCTGCTCCCCCATACTGCGGATATCCTGTAGAAGAGGGGCAGTCCTTCGCCCACATATTGAGAAACTAAGAGATTAGAGGAGTCCTCGATTAGAAAACAGAAAGTGAGAATGAGGAAGGGTGCACATTGGAGTACTGCTGAAATATTTGTTAATAGACGGATGTTGGATTGATTTATTTTTATTGTTGATAAAATACTGATTCCAAATGCTAGGAAGAGGATTATGGTCCCGATGATATTGAGCATTTCTATCACTCGCAACACTTTGTTGTACTATAAATCGTGTTTACCATCCATAGTACTTGGCCCTGCTATATCCGAATGCAAGCATAGCAGGGATGATTTTCTTTGAGTACAATCCTGGTTTTCTTAGTAACAACTTGATTCCAACCATCGCCTTACCTGATATCCCCATATTTGACATCTCATTGGGGAAGCATTTTGCCATCACAGACATCTCATCATCAGAAAGGTCGAACAAAGCGCTTTTCCCTCTAAGAATCTTATCA
Organism: Methanobacteriota archaeon; assembly: GCA_002713185.1. Taxonomy (GTDB): domain Archaea; phylum Thermoplasmatota; class Poseidoniia; order Poseidoniales; family Thalassarchaeaceae; genus UBA36. The sequence goes on from PAVV01000006.1 coordinate 12,960, forward strand.
TATGGCGGAAATTCTGCCCTCCATAGCCTAGTATACTCAGACAGTCTTTGAGAGGTGTAGTCTCCTTCAGATATGGACTTCGATGCAGTTTTCGCTGCAAAAACTGCTGATTTCAGAGCTAGATGCGATCCTCCTTCGAATAATGGAGATGTGAAACCTGCAGCATCT
>PAVV01000007.1 GCA_002713185.1 Methanobacteriota archaeon
ATTTAGAATGCGACAGGTCTCATCATACAAACTATGCCATTGGGTTAATCCGTCATGCATCATCCCGTGTAACATGGAGAGAGGAGTTTGTTTAGTCCAGACAACTCTTCCCGGTGATTGGCTAGAACCCATTGCCGCAGAATGGGCGACCGGTTTCGTCAGAGACAAACTCGCCTCTTGTGTTCACAGAAACCTAGTCACCTCGGTATATCACTGGGATGGCTCTCTTGAGAGTTCAGACGAGTGGAGAATCCAACTAAAGACATCAATAAATAACAAGGACAAGCTTGTAAGCGAAATCCAGAAAAGACACCCATTCGATACACCACAAATACTGGCTTGGTTAGCAGAATCCACAGATGAATATGCCAGTTGGGTTGAAGGGTAAACCCCATTCGTAGCCATGGGCCTCTCCGACTATCTTCGACCGGCAACAAAGGTCCCAACAACTTGGTGGAGCTCCCCGAATCCCATGTCTCTCAAACCTAAACCATCCACTATGACCATTCTGATTCTTGGAGAGTTCCTATTCGGCTTGGGTGATGCAATGTTAATTGCTGCAGATATTGGAAATACCCCATGGACAGTTTTAGCTCAGGGAATAGCGATTCAAGTTGATCTGACAGTCGGTCAGGCGACATTCTTAGTCAGTGCATTGGTTCTACTCCTCTGGATTCCAATCAAGGAGGTACCGGGGCTGGGAACCATCTTGAATGCAATGATTATAGCCGTTACAATCGATCTCACGGTCCCCCTCATACCCCAATCCGAAAGTTATGCAATTTCCTTACTACAAGTTTTCATCGGCATCCTCCTCATAGCAATAGGAAGCTCGATGTATCTTACAGCAAACCTCGGCCCAGGTCCTCGAGACGGGTGGATGACGGGAATACAGCGAGTATCCGGTATACCCATTGGTAGAGTGAGGATCTCTATTGAGGTATCTGTGTTGATAATTGGAATATTTCTAGGGGGGAAATTTGGGATAGGTACTATTCTATTTGCAATTGCGATAGGCCCGGTGGTAGCTTCATGCCTAGCAATCGCGGGTAGGATAGGCTCACAGAATAGGACCAATCTCAATTCCCAGCAATAGAACCGCCGTCGCGAATATGGTAATTAGAATATTATCATCAATCGGTCCAAACTCATATCTTTCAACAAAAGTAGCAACAGCCGCAGCAATTAGGCCCCAAACGGGAATAGCAGGATCGCCCATGCCCGCTACAATCCAACCCAGTGGTGCACTAACAATGAACATGAATACATTACCTATCGGGCTTTTGGAACGTTTCCTGATTACGGCATTTCGAACAATCCCAGTAACTCCATCACCAAACGCCATGAATAATGAAGGGATTATGGCAAGCCAAGGGTCATCAACAATATACCAAATCAGAGTAATTGAGGTCCACCACATTAGTGTGAATTTAACGTCATTTTGATTTTGGCTTGTTTGGAACCAGAACATTCTCGTACCACTAATGTGAGCAGCGAATGTGAATGCTGTCAGTATGATCCCACATATCATTGGATACCAATAGTCATTGAATAAAAGCGGGACACAGAACGAACCCACGCCTCCAGCCATCATATGGACGATTTTTCTATTGTAGTAAACAGCACGGATTTCTTCCATCCCTCTAGCAACCATCATGTCATATGGTACCTTGGTCGAAAACAGCACTATCATTACGTAAACGCCCATTCCCGCAGCATAGTAGATCTGGGAATCCATGACTCCTCGGAGTGTACATCCAGCCTTAATGACACTCCTAACCTCGGGCAGGTTCATGCAGGAAAGCCCTCACGCCTATTCATGGGTGGTCATGGCGTTATTCAACGATATCGTGAGTTTCTTCCCGTTACCAAGAATACATGCATAATATCGCTTAACGAGGGTAACACCCCTCTTATTGAATCCCATAATCTCGTCCAAATACTAGGTGGAGAATTCAGATTATTTGTGAAATATGAGGGATTGAATCCAACTGCATCGTTCAAAGATCGAGGCATGACTATGGCAGTTACCAAGGCAGTTGAGAATGGAGTTAGGGCTATAGTATGTGCAAGTACGGGCAATACTAGCGCTTCAGCAGCTGCCTACGCATCTCGGGCAGGATTGACATGCGTAGTTCTGATCCCAGAGGGAAAGATTTCGTACGGTAAAATAGCTCAAGCGCTGATTCATGGTGCTAGGACAGTTGAGGTGAGGGGAAACTTCGACGAGGCATTAGAGTTGGTAAGAGAGTTAGGGATGAGGGATGATATCGAGATTGTGAACAGTATTAACCCATACAGGATTCAGGGTCAGAAGACTGCCGCCTTCGAAATCTGCGATCAACTTGGTGACGCTCCAGATATGCACTTCTTACCGGTTGGAAACGCAGGTAACATCACTTCATACTGGATGGGCTACAACGAATACAGGAAAGCAGGAAAATCCCAAAAACTTCCCATGATGATGGGTTGGCAGGCAAAGGGAGCGGCTCCCATTGTAAAGGGTGAGGTCATTAACGAACCGGAGACAATTGCAACTGCAATCAGAATCGGTAACCCGGCTAGCTGGGAACAAGCGATCAGAGCATCCGAAGAATCAGATGGAGAGATCGACGCCATCTCCGACGAAGAGATTCTCGATGCCCATAGAATGCTTGCGAGGACTGAAGGGATTTTCGTCGAGCCCGCATCAGCTGCTGGCATTGCTGGAATAGTCAAAAGTCATTCAAAAGGACAAATAGCCCGAGGCTCAACTGTAGTTGTAACTGTGACAGGACACGGCCTCAAGGATCCAGGAATTGCCATAGAGAACGCCAAGGCTGAATCTGTCGTAGTTGACCCTGACCTCCAATCGGTGCTTGACGCCATTGGATTGTAATAAGCATCGTTATTGCTTACCTGCCAATCCGGAATCATGCACGACAAGTTCTCGGAACGTAATTTCTCAACAAGGGCGGTTTGGTCCGGTACGAATCATATAGAGGGTTCCGCAGTGACCCCTATTTTCACTACCTCGACCTACCAACTTACCGACGATTCCTACCAAATGTGGAAGGAAACAGGAGGCCAGCATACACTGCTCTACAGCAGATATGCCAGCGTAAATTCTGAGGCAGTATCCAGCAAGGTTGCATCTCTTGAGCAAGCAGAAGATGGCGAGACATTCAGTAGCGGGATGGCTGCAATATCATCCACTCTGCTCTCTCTCTTGACTCAAGGTGATCACGTTGTGACTTCAGCAGATATCTATGGCGGGACATACGGCCTAATGACTTCTAATTTACCAAAATACGGAATCGAGGTGACTATGGCGGATATTAGGGACCCAAGCTCCTTCGAGGCTGCCATAAAGGAGAATACAAAAGTACTGTACGTTGAAACAATCACAAATCCAGTTTTGAAGGTCTGCGATTTGGAGAGGATGGCATCTATAGCGCGAAAGCATGGTTTGGTCTCGATCGTCGACAATACATTCGCCACCCCTTGGGCATGTAGACCAATTTCAATGGGATTCGATTTAGTAATTCACTCGGGAACCAAATTTCTCAATGGTCATACTGATCTTACTGCAGGAATAGTAGTAGGATCCAAGAAACTACTTCGAGGGGTTTTCGAAGCCAAATCTAGATTTGGGGGCGCTGCAGATCCTCAAATGTGCTATCTATTGGAGCGAGGAATTAGGACGCTCCATGCTAGGATGCCAATTCACGCTTCAAACTCTTCTGAACTTGCTCGCAGATTAGAGCAACATCCCTCTGTAAACAGCGTCAATCACCCCTCTCTTTCCAGCTTCGATGATTATAACGTAGCTCAGAGAATAGTCCCCAACGGGACTGGGATGCTCTCTTTCTCAGTCAAGGGGGGCGATAATCGTGCTTTGCGATTCATAAGAGCTCTCGAAATAATTTTCGAAGCAACCAGCCTCGGCGGAATCGAAAGCTTAGTCAGTTGCCCATTTAACACCAGTCACTCATTTGTACCGGAGGAAATCAGACTTGAGTCCGGAATACTTCCGGGATTTGTTAGAATGAGTGTAGGGATTGAGGACGTCGAAGATCTCTGGTCCGATATAGATCAGGCCCTTGAAGTAAGTCAATTGTAAAGGATGAAACCATGGATGTCGAACTTCTGGTAGCTACACTGGTGTTCATCATCCCAATGTGTTTCAGTCCCGGGCCCAATAACGTTCTATGTGCAGCGCATGGGTCACAGCATGGATTCAAGGGCACTTTGACATTAATTTCAGGAATGGCGGTAGGGTGGTCGATTTTAGGCTTGTTAGTCGGAGGAGCAACAGTCTTCATCGAGGACAATCAGAGCTTCTTTGACACCTTAGCATACATAGGCGCGGCATACATCGCATACCTCTCTTACAAAATCGCCACATCCAATCCTTTGGACGAAGGCCATCACGACAATCAGCGCCTAGGATTTACTACTGGAGTGGCTATCCAGTTCGTTAATGGAAAGGCCTGGATACACTTTCTAGTTCTAATGACAACCTTTGGAACGGTGTTTGGATCTGGATTTATGGGAAAGTCAATGCTGGTTCTGCTAAATGTGATGTTCGGACTTCCAGCTGTAATGTCATGGGCAGCATTTGGTACAGTTCTCAGGAGGGCATTCACTACTCCCAGATCCGCAATCGTCCTAAATAGAGCCATGGGAGCTTCTTTGTTCGCAGTGGCTCTCTGGATTGTAGTGCAATAGTGGTGCAGAGGGCAGGATTCGAACCTGCGAAGCACTACGCACTGGGACCTCATCCCAGCCCCTTTGACCGCTCGGGTACCTCTGCTACTGCATAGGGGGCTAACTACCGTCTATTTCAGAGGTATCCAAGCTTCCACACGACGAAGTATATGATGGGAACTAGCGGAATGCAGATTGCGAACGTCCTCCTGAAAATTCTCCATAGACTATTCTCATCTCCTTGGGGGATGCTGTCTGCGACTGCCACAACAACTTCCTCAATGATGTCGGCCCCGGGGCTTAGACTTGGCAATGTATCACCTACCAATTGATTCCGATCTTTGCAGCCATTGGTGGTGCCTGACCGGTCTTTGCATAGTAGAATAAGGATGCCCTGTTTACCGCTTCAACAGTTGAAAAGAATAGAACTGCGAAGAGTAGCCCAACAGCGAGAATTATAATTCCCAAGATGAAACCCACTTCACCCAACACCATAACTACCCCTCCAATAGCACAAATAATTAGGACACAGAGAAACATGAGTAGCCCAGTTCCTATGTGAGAAGACACATCCTCGCCCCAGGTTCTTCTGAAGAGCTCAGTGCTTCTTTCCATTCCATTAAGAACTCCTGATTTTTCTAGAACAATCATTGGAACCATGAAGAATGTGACGACCCACCAAGCTATCCCTATGACAAAGCTAGCCAATCCCGCAATCAACCTGAGTGGAAGAGGAGAGTCGTCACTGTGGGCCAATCCCTCTAAAATCTGAATGAACATTCCGACTGTTCCAGCAATGATGCCCCACACAAAAATCTGCGGAAGGCACCTCATCGCTTGTCCTATTCCGTAGGAGAAGCTTGGGTTACTTCCTGAGCTTATTCGCTCGTAAGCGCTTGCAATTATGGCAGCATTCCAAAAAACCGTGATTATGGAGACTACCATGTAGAAAACGAACCATATGGCCATATGAGCGAGAACTAACTCGCTTCCACAGTTTTCACCCACACACTCTGGATTTGAGGTGATCACTTCCAGGCCTACTGAACTAGAGATTGCTGCACCTATTGCCACAAGAGAGAATAAGCCGGAAAGAAACGAGTAAACCATCAGTTCAGGATCCGATCTGACCACAGCCACACCGAGTTTTGTCATCTTCCAGCCACGAGAAATTCTTTCTAATAGGCCAATTCTCTTATTTCCTTTCCTAATCATCCATGTATCCGTGCCGGCTTCCATCGCTGAATTCTAGCCGGTGGGTGTAATAATAATATTCACGGAATCTCCAATTTTCACCATTCCCTCACGCAAAACACGGGCTAACCACCTAGACCAACCAAATTCTCGATCGTGATTTACTCGGTCGAATCTCCTGTCAATGAACGATTTGCTAATCTTCGAGCAAGGAGCACACGGCTCGCTAAGCTGCAGAAGAACATCGCCAATCTCTACAAGTGCACCTTCTACTAGAGATTCCCACTCTATCCCTTTGATTGTTAGGTTCTCTCCAGTGGTACCGACATCTATTGGATGGCCCTCTATCTTCATGCTTTCTATTCTCTCTAAAGAAAAGATGCAGACGGCTCTATCCGGATCGCCCCCTCGCCCTTCACGAAACTTGTTGAAATCACCCTCTACTCCATTCTTTCTAATCTCTGCAGATTCTATCAAGTTCTTTGGAACACCTCCGCTACTGATGTTTATAGAGTGAACCACACCTCTCATTCTAACCCCTCTGAGAAATCAAATTCCAGACCAACCCTATCAACCATTTCCAAGTATCTTCCTGCCAATTCTTTGTTTGGAATGCTTAGATTGTGCTTCCAGAACCTCCAACAAGCTATTGCAAGTGTTGCATACCTGTGCATAATCGGCATTGCATAAAATTCCTCATCGCTAAGAGATCTAACGCTCTGATAGCCTCTAATTAGAGAACACCAGCGGCTTGAAATCGGCACTCCCTCTTCCCAGCAGAATCCTACGAAGGCCATCACAATATCGAAGCAGAGAGGCCCAATCCAAGCTTCCTCAAGATCTAAAATTGCATTAACTGAGCCTTCACTTCCAATTATGTTGTCAGGAAAAAGGTCTCCATGAAGGACTCCATTTGGGAGGTCCGAGGGCAGATTATCTCTCAGAAAAGAGGCCTCCTTAGCTAGAATATCCAAGAAATTGAGAGACCAACCCTTCTCTTTACATAGGAAAATGACCCTTTCAAACAAACTAAAACCCATCCTGTATTCATTGGGAAAACAATCTGCCTTTGGGATACAATGCATTCGCGCTAGAACTTCCCCAAGAGATTCCATTGATTCAGAATCATTCCCTAGAAAACCACCTTCAATGTATGGCATCAAAGTCCAGGCAAAACCATCTTTCTTTGCCAACAGGCCGTGATTGTCCAGAAGCACAGGAACAACAGTTGGTATTCCGTGCTCTTGTAGGTGCAGATGTCTTTCTACTACTCGTTCAACTTCGGGAATTTCGTTTGCAAACCAAGCCTTTAGAACAAACTTCGAGCCATTAGAAAACTTTAGCAGTATGTTCGCGTTATCCCATCCCCCTTCTAGGCCAGATACGTGAATAGGATCAGAGAGTTTCGTGTGGCTTAGTATCCAATCTATGTCCTCCGAATTGATCTGTCTAAACAACAAATTCAACTCCGTTTCCACTTAAAAAAAACATCTAATCGCCACCATCATCCCCTTCAATCGATCTTATCAGACTTAAGTCAAGATCGTATCTCCCGTCCAGAAGGGACTGTTCCCCAGGAGCACTCAACCCTCCTATGTATCTTACTACTCTGATGAGCTGGCCTTTCTTCATCATGTTCCAGACCTTCCAAGGATCACCGAACGTTGCATGCGAATCCACAGCGGACATGCCCCATCCAAACTCTTCAGACAATGTGGTCAACAAATCAATCTTTCCGAGTAACAGCACCAAGTCGAATAGAGCCAGAGCACCCTTCGCAGTTTCGAGATCTTCTTCTGAAATAGCTTCTAATGGAAACTGCTCTTTCCTAGAGAAAGTCCTGACGTAGAAATTGTCAGACATAAAAAAACGACTTTCCGATAAGAAATCACCAATATTAGAGGCCTTAGTGTAACCTCCAAAGTATGCGTGATTATAATTAGAAACAGCTCGAGATATAGGATCTCTTAGCGTCGTTAGCAATACAACTCGACTGTCTCTGTGAAGAACTTTGAAGTCTGGCGATCCGTGCTCGGTTGCAACGAAGGTGACCCCTTCTTGTTCACAGCTATCTACGAACGATTTCAATTGACCTTCATCGTACTTCCAAAGTTCTAATCGCTCACCATCCTCATCAAGAGGGTTCCCATTTGCATTGTTCTTGTATAGAATTTCACCATTTGCCCTTGCTAGGTTTACAACCAGGGTTCCCGCAGCTTTGTGTATATGCTGAAACCAAATCAAACGATACATACTCCCACTTCCTCTTTCCCGTCATTGCATGCCCTTTTCATTTCGTTGTAGATAGTAAGGTATAATTTGATGAATCATCAGCAACCGACGATGGCGAGAGGAACTGGTAATCCCAGAATATTCCAGATAGGCTTCAATAGATGTGGTACAACAACGCTAATTCGTTTTTTCCAAGCAAATGGTCTCCACTGCCTCCATTGGGGGAGAGGGACGATAGCAGCTGGAATTGAAGCCGCATATATGGAGAATAAGCCGCTTTTATCGTATGTTGACGGATATCAGGCTTATGGAGATATGGAATTTGTTGAAGTAGAGGCTCAATCTAAAAAGCTCTTCAAAAAGAAACCATTCAGACGTCTTTATGCCAATCTTCCAAAAGGACAACTCAATCCTGTGTACGCGTTTGAAAGATTTCGTGAATTAGACCAACAGTATCCTGGTAGTAAATTCATTCTCAATACAAGAAATGTCGAAGATTGGGTTAGCAGTAGAATTAGATTCTTGGAAAGAGGCTATTTTTATTGCAAGCACGGTGTTAGATATCACGACTCTCAGGAAGCACTCAACCAGTGCTGGAGGGAGCATTGGGAAGAGCATACTTCGAATGTTAGGGAATACTTCTCAAATAGGCCAGAAGACCTCTTGGAATTTGATTTGGATAAAGATGGCCCAGAGAAAATTGCCTCATTCTTTGAAGATCTGAAACTGGACATCTCTCATTGGGGCCACCATAACCCCAGTGGAAAGTCAGGTAGCCCATAGATCGCTTGATTCAAGCGGGCCTTCTGTCATCAAACTCATATCCGAACATTTCAATCTCAATCTTACAAATCCCTCTGATGAAATCTATGCCTTTATCATCATAGTAAAGAGAGTAATGGCGCTTCTCTTTATTGAATCCGCTCTTAGCTCTTGGAAGCTCAATTTTCCCCAAACCAATCTTCTCAGAAATTATTTCTAAATCTGACTCTAAGCTTTCGAATTTGACAAACTCGTCAACCAAAACCTCTCCTTCAGACATGAAGATGCTAGAATTTGTCAGCAAGTCATCAGACCTCCTCTCAAGAAATTCCTCGAAGCTAGTGCTGCTGTCAATCCCCTTTTTCGGCCCAAATACCTCCCAGTTGTAAAGTGAAACTGCCATATCCCAGGGATTTCTCACTCCACAGAATTTAAGATAATTATCGAAAACAGCCCCCCCCAACCTTTTCTTCATTAGTTTCGCAGGTGTGTGGTTGAAATGATGGGCAAAACCTCCTCCCTTCAACAAATTCCATAGATCCCATTTTCTATATTGGTATATAGGTAAAATGGTGTTTTGCGGGCCAGGAAAACCCAGACTCCCCCTTAACTCCTCATCCTTTCCTATAGGGGAAATCACATCCCTAGGACCGCAGTATTTCGAAAGACCAATTTCAATACTAGTCCCTGCAGTCTTCCTAGTCTTGATAAAAATAAATTTATGCTCATGAGACACAATCATCAACAAAAACCTCACATTAATTTTCGAGATATTGACTTGATCNTGGCTCTAAGCCATAGAGAAACGGACTCTAATCTAGTCAAGGATTTAACTTTGCCCTGATGAGACCTCATCCCCACACGCAGCTTCTTCCAGGTCCCGTCAGAAATGGTCCTGAATGATATTGTTCCGGCGGCAATTTCGACATATTTTTTTGGATCACATCTGTAGAGAAGNAACTCACTCTCTAAAGCGAATCTTTCAACACCAAATCTATCAGGATGATGCACTATGCAGTCCGGGCACCATTTGATATTATATCCGGAATTTAGTACTCTCCATGCCAAATCAGTATCTTCTCTATGAATGAAATATCTTTCATCGAATCCTCCAACCTCTTCTAGAACATCCCGCCTGAAGGCCATATTTGCGGTCTTGAAACGATTCCAACTATCCCGTGGCTTTGGATCCATTCGCACAACCTCTCCATTCTCGTCAACCGTAGTTACGCCACCCTCTATCGCATTGGACCCATCGGCCATCTCTCTAAGGATATCTTCAATCCAGGTTTTTGATGGAACGCAATCATCATCAGTGAATGCTACAATCTCAGAAACGCCTCTCCGCAGACCTTTGTTTCTACTATATGCAGGCCCCCTATCCGACTCAGAATCATCCACTACTTCAATGGAGTTTGGGCGCACAGTCTGCTCCTCCAGAGCAGCTAGACACCTCTTCAACTCCTTCTCTCTNCGAAAGGTGGGAATCACCACATCCACACCCATGCTCATGACCCGCCCATGCGCTATTATAATTAGATAAACGGGTCGAANCTGTTTTATTAAGACAAAAACTGATTTTTGTTTGAACATTACTCCAATCACATACATGATTCCGTTTAGTTGAATAATATATCACCAGACCCGTTAGCATGGTAAACCTAGCATCAATAGTACTCGGAGATTTCCAAGATAGCCTATCTTCAGCCTTTGGGAGTACAATGGGTTGGATAGCNGGTCACCTAATTCTGGTGTTAATGATTTCAATAACTGCCCTAGGAATCCGCGAGAGAGAACATATCATGAAGTATTCAGGAATGAATATGGGGATGGCAATAGAATCATTTACAATNTTGATTTTGTCAATAGTAATTTTCTGGATTTACACTACTTCCTTCGATTTTGAAGCGGGACCTTCGATTGCTCTTGCGGCGACCACTTCACTCTCACTGAGATGGATGGTCACCGTCTTGGGTTAGTCACGACGTCTTTTCCAAAACCACAGAAGCAATATCGAGACGACCAAAAGGGCTGCTGACCCCCCAAAAATTACATTCTGATTTTCTGGGGTTACACCCAAATCTTCCAGGATAGTTCCATTCACATCAATTCCCACATTTGGTACCACTACTTCTCTTTCGTTAACCGTAAGAGGGAATGCGAAATTACTCGAACAAGACATCTCCCCGGAAGTAACCTCATCTATAACTACCAGACATCCTTCCCATCTATTCTGTAGATTGGGTGGCGTGGTAAGAAGAAAATCGCACTCTACAGAACCCATGGGGTTTTCCACAATACAATCCCCCTGAGACATATCATTAAATCCAGATGGCCAGATATCNTCCTGAGAGCTTCCTTTCTCAAGAAGGTGCAGCGATATTTCCAATTGGTTCTGCTCATTGCTCTCACAATCGTATAATGCCGAGAAAGAAACATCTTCTCCAGCTTCGACNAATATTGACGATGGACCTGAAACAGAGCATAATGTGTAGGGCAAGACCTCAATCGAAACGACTTCCTCGTCTGAGAAACCAAATATGCTCACCGGGGCGCCTGCCCATTCAGTAACCACCGCACTCACATTAATTTCGTATATTCCTTCCAGCTGATCGTTTTCTGCTTGTACAACAACGACAAAATCAACCGTTTCTCCACCTTCAACAGTGACACTCTCAGGCCCTGAAGCTGTCAGATTTCCCGACTGGTAACTAATTTCGACTTCTTCTGTAAGGGTGGTGGGATTAGTCAATCCGCAATTGACCACGACACTAGCGTATCCTGAAAGAAAATCCAGTTGCAATTGATCGTCACATTCCAAGTCCACTTCAGGAAACAGCTGTTGGGCTGAAGATGATGGTACAAATGAGATAATAGTGAAAATATAAAACAAAATTACGAGCAAAGAAAAACACTTTCTCATGAACATCCGTTTTGAGAATTAGTCATAGATATTGGCCTTTTTTGAAACCAAACAACTAGTTTTATTCCTCAAAGCATTCATGACAATCACTCTCGCCGAAGCAAAACGTGGGCGACGGTTCAGAGAACTCGAATATGAATATTACATCACAGAGTACTAAGGTCACCAGTGGTACTGATGTTCAGGAGAAGCTAATTGTGGCGGCAAGGACATTTTCAGATCTATTGAAGCCAACCCTTGGTCCAAGAGGCCTTGATAAAATGCTCTACAAGACTGATGGATCAACAGCAGTAACTAATGATGGAGCTAAGATAGTTGCAGAACTTCTAATCAAGCATCCGGCAGCTAAAATGATGGTTTCCATGGCCGAATCCCAAGAGGAAGCCTGTGGAGACGGGGTTACCACTACGATGTTATTGTGTGGGGCATTACTATTGGAGGCCGACACTCTTTTCAGAAAGGGATTGCACCCACTTACTCTAGTAGATGGGTACGAGATTGCACTTGCTACCAGTCTTTCACAGTCTGACTCAGACGCCTCTCCAGTCAATGAGGACAAACTTCTGGCAGTCGCTGAAACCGCACTTCGAGGCAAGGTAGCGGAAGCAGCTCTAGACCTCTTTGCACCTATCATTGTCGAAGCACTCACAATAGTTTCAAAAAACAGAGATGAAATATCAGCAGAACATGTCTCGATGAAAAAGATTGGAACCGGGTCTCTAAGTGAGTCAAGGCTCGTAAAGGGGGTCGTCCTGAGGAGACGAATACTCTTGGACAGCCTTCCTAATGACATTTTTAATCCCAAGATAGCCTGTCTCGATGGAGATATTAAGATCAGAGAAATGACGCGAGATGCAGAAATTAAGATCTTGGAGGTTGAGAATCTAGACTNATTCATCGATGCAGAAATGAATAGGAAAAATGAGATCCTTCAAGGCATAGTAGAATCCTCTGCCGAGGTTATACTATGCTCAGGAGAAGTAGACCAAGACATCCTCCACATGCTGAGAGAAAATGGTATTCTGGTGGTTGGAGAATTAGACTCTTCCGAACTAAGGAACGCATCGGATTCTACCGGATCGAGAATCGTACAAAGTCCGTTAGAGATAGACAAAGGTGCACTCGGGCTCTGTGGAAAGGTGACATGGGAAAAAAAGCAGTCTTCAGATGAAGTCGAAGACATAATCAGAATTGAGGACTGCCCATACCCCTCAGTAGTTACCATAGAGGTGGGAGGAGCTGGGGAGGTCGGAACCGAGGAAGTAATNCGAGGTCTTCATGATTCCCTGAGAGCGACATCCCTAGCCATGAACGAAGAACTACTCCCGGGAGCAGGTTCAATCCATAGCAGNATGGCAAGGGCCGTCAGGGAGGCCTCTGAAAAACAAGGTGGAAGGGAAAGACTNGCTATGGAAGCATTCGCTAGAGCTCTTGAGGCTATTCCAGCTACTCTCGTGGAAAACTCTGGTGGTGAGCCTCTCGATCGAATTCTAGAACTTAGAGCAATTCCTCTAGGAGATGATTTCAATGGAATATCTGAAGACGGAAAAATTTGTGAAGTTGAGAGAACATGGCACCCTAGATCAGTAATAGAGAACTCTCTAGAATCTGCAACGGAGACAGCTATGGGGATTCTTAGGATAGATCAAGTCATTTCGGCAAAAGGCGAATAGTCACCACTAACTTTCAAGCCTCTTACACACGCCCATTCTTCATGGAGAGGCCCAGAGCACTGATTAGCGTCTGGGATAAAACAGGAATCGAGGATCTAGCTACAGCACTGAACTCGATGAATTGGGAGCTTATCTCCACAGGAGGGACTGCTTCGAAGCTTAGGAAAGCCGGCTTCAAAGTCACGGACGTATCTGATGTCAGTGGTCANCCTGAGATCTTAGATGGCCGAGTAAAAACTCTCCATCCAGCTCTTCACGGGGGAATACTTGCCAGACGCGACTCTGAAAAAGATATGCNGACTCTGGCCGAACTTGGCTATGTTGGTATCGATATGGTTTGTGTAAACCTCTATCCTTTCGAGGATACTGCAGCTCTAGACCCTCCCGTAAGCAATCAGGACCTATTTGAGATGATTGATATCGGNGGCCCTACCATGGTCAGATCCTCAGCTAAGAATCATGCTGATGTCATTATCGTTACACAGCCAGAGCAATACGAATCGATCTTGAATGCTCTTTCAGAATCAAATGGAAATCCTTCTGGAGTAGGTTTGGAAATGAGGAAAGAACTGGCGCTATCCGCATTCCAATCTACCGCAGCGTACGATTCAGCGATTTCAAACGAGCTATGGACTAGATTTATACAAAGTAGGATTCCGAATAGAATCCTCGCATCTTCAAAGCCTGGTATAGAACTAAGATATGGNGAGAATCCTCACCAACAAGCCTCATTCTATCCGTCTCCAGGAAACCCAAGAGGCCTTTCCAGAGCAGAGCAACACGGGGGTAAACCGCTTTCATACAACAACTATCTCGATCTTGATGCCGCTCTTAGGCTAGTCCGGTCCTTATCCCAGACTTGTGATTTCGAATCACACTCTTGTGTGGCCATCAAGCACACCAATCCATGCGGAGCATCAGTATCCAATAATCAGGTTTCAGCTTGGGAAAATGCACTAGCTAGTGATCCAGAGAGTGCATTNGGATGTGTGATTGCATTCGATAGTGTGGTAGAAAAAGAAACAGCTGAGTCGATAGGTAATCACTTCTTCGAATGCATGATCGCTCCGGGTTATCAATCAGATGCTTTGGAAATACTCTCCAATGGTAAGAACAGGAGAATCCTGACTCTTGACCCACTTGGAGAGCTCATCGATGAGCCCAAAATACGACAAGTACAGGGAGGCTGGTTATCCCAAATTCAAGGCATCCATAGAATCGATTGGGAAAATGTGAGGCATGTCACAGAAAAGACTCTCGATGAGGATGAGCTAAACCTAGCCAGGTTCGGAACCTCAGTTATCGCAGAAGTCCAGTCAAATGCAATTATTCTTGTTCGTAAAACAGAATCGGGATACTCAACTGTAGGAGTCGGTCCAGGTCAGACGAGCCGGGTTGAGGCAGTTCGTATTGCCGCAAGGAGGGCCGGGAAGAAAGCAAAAGGAGCGATGATGATTTCCGACGCTTTCTTCCCTTTCCGTGACGGTGTTGATACCTCGAGCGAGATCGGCATAACAAGCATAGTTCAGCCTGGTGGCTCAATTCGTGACGAAGAGGTAATCGAGGCCGCGAACGAGTTTGGNATAGCGATGGTANTTACCGGAACACGACTCTTCAGNCACTAGNGAGTCCNCCAACTGGAAACAGANACTAGAANCCCAGAGGCATGATCGCAATCCTGATGACTNTCAGTGAAAACCATCATACAGCGAGCTTCGATGCGCCACTGTGACAAAACACTCCGCTTCTGGTTCAAATACCTATGAGGATCTAGTATCAGCTATTGGCAATACTCCTTTGATTAGACTAAATAGGATTGCTGAGGGATTAGAGAGATCTACCGTATGGGTCAAGNTAGAGAGGTGCAATCCGGGGGGCTCAATAAAGGACAGAATTGGACTACAGATGGTTCTGGATGCTGAAGAGAAAGGACTACTAAAGCCAGGAGGGACTATTGTCGAGGGAACTTCGGGCAATACCGGAATAGGGCTAGCCATGGTAGCTGCACAGAGGGGTTACAGATGCATTTTCACTATGGCTGACAAGATGAGTAAGGAGAAGATAGATCTCCTGAGGGCCATGGGGGCCGAGGTTCACGTCTGCCCAACTGCGGTAGAGAAGGAGGACCCGNGGTCCTACTATGAGGTGGCAGCCAGACTNGCACGNGAGATACCCGGNGCATGGTANCCAGACCAATACTCCCACGAGGCAAACCCATTGACACACTACCTCTCAACTGGGCCGGAGATTTGGCAGCAGACTGAAGGCAAAATAACTCATTTCGTAGCCACGATGGGAACTGGAGGAACTATTTCTGGGACTTCTAAATCATTGAAAGAGAATGCCGAGGCCCATGGATCTTCACCACCCAAGATAGTCGGGGTCGACGCCGTCGGCTCTATTCTCAAGCAATGGTTCGAAGAGAGAACCATGGGCGAGCCACATACTTACAAGGTCGAGGGCTTCGGTGAAGACTTCATCCCGTCCGCAACCGACTTTTCAGTGATTGACGAGATTTACCAAGTTGACGATGGCGAATGCTTCCAGTGGGCGAGAACTCTCGCTAGGAAAGAGGGAATGTTCTGTGGCGGTTCATGCGGCGGTTCGATAAAGATTGCAATCGACATTGCAAAGAAGGCCGAACAAAATGGCGAGGAAGCTATGGTGGTCGCGGTGCTACCCGATGCCGGCAACCCATACCTGTCGAAGTTCTACAATGATGATTGGCTCAGAGAGAATGGTTGGGAGCCCGACGATTGGGATTAATTACACCATTTCGAAGGCTTTCTCCAGATCGGTGATTAGATCATCGGCATCTTCGATCCCAACCGAGAGCCTAACCAAACCGTCTTCGAAACCTCTTGCTAATCGCTCCTCGCGAGGGACTTCTGCATGGGTCATTGTGGCAGGATGGGTAATCATAGTCTCTACAGATCCCAAGCTCTCGGCTAGAAGGCACAGCTCTACAGAATTCATCAGCTTCTTCCCAGCCTCCAATCCCCCTTCCAGCTCGAAAGAAATCATCCCGCTGTAGCCTTTCATCTGATCCTTGGCCACATGATGCATTGGGTGGGATTCCAGACCAGGATAAACCACCTTAGACACCTTCGGATGCTGCTCTAGGTAAGCCGCAATCTTCTCCGCGTTCTCCCAGTGCCTCTGCATCCTCAGATGCAATGTCTTCAGACCCATGACTACCAACCAACAATCGAATGGGCTAGGTACAGCTCCAACACTCTTTTGGATATACTTCAGTTGATCGTAGAGATCGTTCCTATCGGTAACTATGACGCCCCCTATGATCTGATTGTGTCCACTGAGATACTTCGTGGTACTATGTAGAACTAAATCCGCCCCATACTCAAGAGGCCTGAGGAAAACGGGCGTGGCAAAAGTCGTATCGACTACATACAGGAGGTTGTTTCTATTCGCTATCTCCCCAACGGCCTCTAAATCAGTCACTTTCAGTAATGGGTTTGTAGGAGTCTCAATCCATACCATCTTAGTTTCTGGACGAATGGCCTCCTCAACATTCGCTGCTACTTGCGAGTCAACGTAGGTGAACTCAACTCCATAGTTGGTCATCAGTTTATTAAACAGTCTAGCAGTACCCCCATAAACATCATCGCAACAGACAACGTGATCTCCTTGGCTAAGCAGCTTCATGCAGCTATCTGCACTCGCCATCCCACTAGAGAAAGCGATTGCATGACTCCCACCCTCCAAGGCAGCAAGGTGCTTCTCCAGCTCTTGCCTAGTCGGATTCGACGAGCGAGTGTAGTCAAATCCCTTGTCTACACCAATCTCCTCAAGAACGTAGGTGGCTGTTTGGTATATCGGTGGAATGATAGCTCCCGTTGTTGGGTCTGGCTTGCTTTTTCCTCTTACAGAGATGGTGTCGAAGTCCATGTTTCTCTTACCCTCGGNATTAGCCATATGCAAAAGAGTTTGAGTTTCGTCAATTTCCTCTTATNCGAACTCTAGTCGCTACGTAGATTATTCCGAATANTCCNGCCANGATAATGGANATAGCACCGAATCCCGGATCAGCACCATTCCAAGANGAAGGATCGNAANGCTCTCCATCACCTAGNGTGGAAATATACCAAACAAANGCTGCTGAAGCCGTTGACATGAGTGCTATGAGGACNATAATTCCCGTTCTCGCATGTCTAGGAACNGTCTTTCCAGTAGCATANTATTCGAACATGNNNNCTCCGAAGAAACGATTTGTTAGAGTCCANCTGAACATCTTCTCACTGGAGTATGANAAAAGGAAGGCCGCTGGTACGGCCCAAGAAACAGTGGGCCAACCCGGAACCCAAAGACCAATTATCGCAAAACCCAAGAAGAGGAATCCCAATCCTAGATAAAGACGACTGAGAAACGGATTGCTAGACACACAATATGTTTCTACAAGCTCATCGATACTGGCCACTCTTTCCATTTAGTTCGTCTAGTAGGGACCCTTGTTCGTGTTTAAGATGATATCATCCGAAGGCTCAAGCGATAAGTCCCTACCAGAAAGTCATGGAGACGCCCTTCATCTTCCCTAGGGCTGCCTCTATCGAAGCACCTCTAAGGCTAGCAGTTTTGATTTCGGGAGGAGGGTCAGGTTTAGCCTCCCTGTTGGCTTTCCAGTCATTAGAGCCTCGTTGTCATCGAACAGTAATCGTCCTTGCGGATAGCAGAAATGCTGGTGGCCTTGAGCATGGCAAGAGTGCCGGAATAACTACTGTAGGAATCCCCATCCCTATGGGGTTGGAAAGTACGGAACGCCGCCTTGCTCACGAGAATATGATCCAAAGCCAATTGAAATCTTCGAAAGCTGAGGTATTGATTCTAAGCGGATACATGAGGATTTTCACTCCTTCTTTCGTAGAAAAGTGGAAGGGACGTATAATGAATATTCACCCTTCCATGTTACCAGATTTTCCGGGTGCACACCCCCATCGGGATGCCCTCTCTGCTGGAGTCACTACAACTGGTTGTACTGTACACCTAGTAGACGAGGGAGTTGATACAGGCCCCATTCTCGCTCAAAGAGAAGTTCCTGTTCTTGAAGGAGATAACGAGGAGACACTTCAAGAGAGAGTAAAGAAAGTCGAGCATGTACTATACCCCGAGACTATCGATCTATTTTGTAGAGGCAGACTCTCGATCTAGATCGTCAGGCGTATTTACGTTTGTTAACGTCATAGAATCAACTACCAGAAGTGAATGTTTCATATCGGTGAACTGAACATGAAGAGGACTTCGATTTTTACCAATCTCTTCTAGAACCTCCATAGGCCTAATCAATGCAAGAAGCGGGTGCGACATCTTCCCATCGTGTGGCATAATTAGACTATCAGAAACCCCTATACTCTCATTTAGTGAATTGAAAACTTCCTCAGAAATCCTAGGATAATCCACAGGTGCCAATTGAAGCAAACCCGACCCCTCATCTAAGTCACTAATAGCCTCAATAATTGCTTCAATTGGTCCAGCATGAGGTGTACTATCCAGAACCCATTCAATGTCAAGCGATATTCCGATTGCAGAACCATACTTATCGACGTCGGAAGGTTTGGCAACTGCAATTCTGATTGGCTCCAGGCCTGCTCCAGCAAGTGCTATGGCAACATGCTCAATCATCGGACGACCTTCAATTTCAAACAAGGCTTTATCGAACCCCATTCTAGAAGACCTACCACCAGCAAGTAATAGGGATTTCACGATCCTCACCTCAGATCATCCAGTCGTCTCAAAGCGTGTTGAATCTCTTCCATTAGGTCCATCGCTCTACCG
The DNA here is from genome assembly GCA_002713185.1 of Methanobacteriota archaeon. GTDB lineage: Archaea > Thermoplasmatota > Poseidoniia > Poseidoniales > Thalassarchaeaceae > UBA36. The sequence continues at coordinate 19,264 of PAVV01000007.1, forward strand.
ATAAGCATTTGGCGATCCTTCCTTACTGAAGACCCCTCCAGCCAATTCATAATCTGTGCAATGTCTTGGGAACCCCTCTTTATTGTCCACTCAAGAACTTCCTCGGATACAGGATCATCAGATGGTAGCAGACGCTCTGCCATACTAGACCTAGCGAGCATATTGGAATTAGAACTATGGTTATGATTGCACCACCCTGTCCTTTATTCTACCAAGAAGTGAATCTCCATCGGGAACTTTAACATCTTTTAGAACATCAATAATTGTCTCTGACAACTCTCTCCCAGAGTTTTTCGAAGAATATGCTGTGATTAATGCAAGATGACTCTCAATCAACCTACCATTACACCAAGAAATTAATATTTCATCACTCGGAACATTCTGCTTTGCACGAAAAAGCTCTTCAATACTTAGAAGCAAAGCCTCTAAAGGCTCAGAATTATTTATCGATGAAGCTAGGATGCTCCATGGAGTTACACCAATTCTGCTAAAGTCCAGATTTGCTAGCAAAAGGGCCGCTAGTGCTACATCCTCCCTACCATGCCTCTTCCAGAGAATTGTTACTAGCTCCAATATTACTTTCTGACTGTCACTCGAATTTGTTAATATCCAAGATGCAACTCTTCTGAGTAGGTCATCTGGAGTTCCCAGATGGAACGAATAACCAGCAGATTTTCCTAACCTATCTGTACTTGACTTCATTATCATTGCCGGAACACCAATTGGATAGGCCTCTCTAACAATCTTAGCGAGCTTTTTACTAGATTTATGTGATGAGAAAGCCTGACTTTCCAAGTAGTCATCTAACTCGCGCGCGCCGCTCATCTATCCTGCTCTTTCTTGGTAAGTATTTTGACGCTATCGAAAATCTCGCTCATCCTGTCTACTGAATCGTTCAGCCTCATCCTGAACTCATCAATAAAAGTCCTATGAACAATTTCCTCTAGCTGTCTGTCCAGACTTCTTGCTATTGCACGGTGTTCTGACTCAGAAATACCGAAAATCCTTCTCAGATACTCTATCAGAGATAGAACATCATCCGATCTGTCAGTATGTATCAGCATAACCTCTAGTACCTGACCGTAAACTAGACGCATTTCGCTTTCCGAAATTTCTTCCCCAATAATGGAAGTTTCTTCATCTGAGACGATTGCGTCATAGACTCTTTTCGGAACTTCTTCTCCGAGCCTCAATGAATGAGCAAGTTTGGTCAAAATCCTCTTCTCTCCGTTCGATAATTGACCGTCAAACAAGGCCAATTTGGATGCCTTCATGAAGACTCTGGATTTATCATCTACAATAGGCCCCTCGCCATCTTCCATAGACTCCGATTCGTGCACCATGACTTAACGACTGGGTTCCAAATTGATGAAATTACCGGACAATTTTCCCGACAGTAGCATTCATGAAGGCAACTACTACCGGAATATTGCTGATCAGCCCTACTCGCGGGCGCCTTGCGCCCATCCGACCCCCCCCGCCGATTTGGCGAAAAAGGGGGCAAGGCCCCGGTTTGGGGCCGAAAGGCAAAGGAATTGAACAATATGTCAAATGAAGGAAAATATGTCATACATGCAACTATCAGAGTCGACGGTACTGTAGCAAGAAAGGATGTTGTCGGGGCCATCTTTGGTCAGACAGAGGGTCTACTAGGAGAAGGGCTCCAGCTTAGGCAACTACAGAAGACCGGAAGAATCGGACACGTCGATGTTAATCTGAATAACAACAAAGGCAGAGTCCAAGGGCAAATCGATCTCTCTTCGTCAATAGACCAAGTTAGTACGGCTGTAATTGGAGCAGCTCTAGAAACGATCGACAGAATAGGACCATGTAAGGCAGTAATTAAAGTGAAAGAAATAGAGAATATTCGCTCTGCAAAGAGGGACCATGTTATCGACAGAGCAAAGCAGCTTCTGCTGGGGATCGTAAATTCTGCAACCGGCGAGTCAAAGAACATCCTTGACGAGGTACGCTCTGTACTAACCTTGGACACAATGGTAGAGTTCGAAGGGATGACCGCCGGACCAAATGTGAGAGATTCAGACGCAATCATCATCGTAGAAGGTAGGAACGATGTCCGAAATCTATTGAAGTTCGGAATAAACAATGCAATTGCTACTATGGGATCTGGAATCAAACCCAAGCTAGCAGAACTAGCCTCAAAGAAGAAGACTGTAACAGCATTCTTGGATGGAGATAGGGGTGGCAAGCTTCTACTTATGGAGATAAACGGGACATTAGGCAAGTCGCTTACTCACGTTGCATTCGCACCCCAGAGCAGAGAGGTTGAGCACCTGGAAAGCAAAGTCGTAACAAAGTGTCTAGGACAGAAGGAAATAGCATCAAAGGCGGTTTCAAGGATTCAGACTGAAATACAAAAGGATGACGATGCCACAGTAGGAAAAGGCAAGCCTTCTCTGGAGGCCCCAGAAGAAGTAAAGGGATGGGCCACATTAATGGATGGTTTGAAGAGAAATCAAGCAGTAATAGTTCAATCAGATGGCTCCGGATCAGACCCGGTCAGTGCCAAGGATCTCGAGGCGGCACTCGGACAGGCAGATGGGGCCCAGGGACTTGTGTTTTCAGGGAAGGTAACTGATAGAATCCATGAACTAGCATCCGGTGCAGGTATCAACAACGTCATAGGAAAATCCATCGGTCCTCAATCCCTCAAACTAGGGGTGCAAGCGTACTCAGTTAGCGATTTGGATTGAAAGAACTATTCTTATGGCATCCAAAAATACTGCTAATAAAGCACCTCTGGCCTAGGTTATGAGCAGAAGCCATCAAAAGTCTCTCATGTCCGCTAGGCTCGATGCAAGACACAACCATGGCTTTACTTTCTCTCTATGGGGTACTTTCTATTGCACTTCTACTATTGTGGATTAAGCACAAAACAGTCAGGAAGCAAAGAGATAGAATTGCTGTAAAATTAGGATCAATGAAGGGCAATCTCAGCGATACCTCTGATAGATTGGATCTCCTTTCCAGAGGTGTAGACACCATCCTCTCAGACTCGCCAAGAGTTCATGATTTGCTTAGCGTCCACAAAGCGTTGGAATCTGCGGAATCATTACTTTTTAACCAAGGAATTCCAATAAGCAATAGTGAGTCATGCGCTATCGCAACTCACGCCGCCAAAGAGATTCTGATTCACTATCCCGGTTCAAATAACGAAGAAGAGAGAAAGCAAACTCCAGGACTAGGCCCGCTCTCAAAAAGACTTTCCGCCATCCTTACAGAAGCTGAAATGAAGGCTGAGGATATTGAACTCTCAGCCGAAGAACACAGGAGAATTGGTGAACTTTTCCACTCAATAGAAAGATTTGATTGGGCAGCAGATTGTTTTCAAAGAGCTAATGAATTGGATCCAGAAGATGAATCCGCACTAAGATCCCTCTCATCGATTCAGAGGAAGCGCGGGGATCTAGAATCTTTGGACAGATCTCTAGAAAGACTTCTTGCAGTAGCCCCAGATGACATATCTATTCTGAGAGAGCAGGCAATTCTTCTCCAAGACTCAGAGGATGAGAGAGCCATCAGAAATAGAAAGAGGCTAGATGCATTAGGAGCAGACTCACTCGAATCAGAAGCAGAGAACCAGCTCTCACAAATTGCTCAGAGAGCTAAAAATTTGGGGAGAATCTCAGCTGAAGGAAGTAATACCACAGATAGTGCGGCGAGCTTCGTCGAAAGGGCAGCAAAGCAGCTACTTTTGGGCGAGGTCACAGCTGCTCGCGAATCAGTAAATTTAGCTATTGATCTGGATTCTAACTTCGGACAGGCTTGGTCGCTAAAGGCTAGATTGATTGCCTTGGAGAAAGGAAGAACCAAGGATGCAATAAAGTGCATAAGACGAGCAAAGGCTCTCGATGAATACACCGTGATTTTAGAATCAGAGATATTAGAGTCCGATGACAGAACGGATGCTGCAATTGAGGTACTAGAAGAGCACCTAGAAGGCTCGCCCAGCGATTCAGAAGCGAGAGGTAGGCTCAGTCAGCTCTGGTTAAGCCGAGGAGCATTCGATACAGCTAGAGAGATACTTGAGGCAGCTCCAGAAGAAGCTTGGGATTCCGCTAAAATGCATGTAATGGCTGGGCGACTTAACTTAGTAAACTCGGATAATGAACGGGACGAAACCGGAAAAATCGATCAAATGGGGGTAATAGACGCTCTAGTTTCTTTTGATAGAGCTATTGAAATCGATCGAGAATCAGGACTTGCATGGCTTGGTAGAGCCAGAGCATTGCGTTATCAAGGTTCATTTGACGAAGCTGAAATTGCACTTGTAAGGGCTAGGAGACTGATTCCCGACCATCCCTCCATACCATTGGAAGAGGCACAACTATGCCTCGATTCAGGAGATATAGAACAGGCTAATGCATTGTCATTAGAAGCAACAACAACGCTAAAGAACAATCCAACCGTTTCATTCATCAGAGGAATTATTTCCGCGAGGTCTGGCAGATTGGAAGAATCTCTAAACTTCTTTTCTAGAACTCTGGAGATTCAACCCGAACATGTCAGAGCTAGACTAAACAGAGCATCAGCAGCTCTACTTTACGATAATCTGACTTTAGCACTTGATGATGCAAATATTCTCGTTGACGCTAGACCCAAACACGAACTGGCCAGACTCAGAAAATCTGAGATATTGATGAACCAAGGAGATTGGAGCTCAGCAGAAGTCGAACTAAGAGAACTACTGAGATTGAATCAAAACCATTCAATGGGTTTAGTTCACCTAGGCACATGTTTGATAGCGATGGAAAAGTCAGAACAGGCAGAAAAGCCCCTAAACAAGGCAATAGCCACAAATCCCCATCTCTCTGAGGCTTGGTATCAGCGAGGACTTCTTTACTTGGATTTCGGAAAGTCTAGAGAGGCGATGTCCGATTTCGAGGAAGCGGTACGAGCTGACCCCCAGCATGTCGATGCAAGACTAAGAATAGCGGCAATCCTTCATGAAGACACCGATTTGGAAAGAGCCAGGTTTGCCTGGAGAAACGTCCTGGATGTTGATCCTCAAAACAGACTTGCAAGGAGGAGGTTGGAAGAATGTACAAAATATGTCCAATCAAGGAAAGAGGCTCTTGCCCCAAAGGATTGAATTGCAAAAACTCAGACGCAGGATAATGCAACCTTCCCAATCTATCGAACCGGGTTCGACGGCCCCAGACTTTGAACTTCCCAACGCAAACGCCAGTGTAGGTAAAAAAAATATGACACTTTCAGATGTAATGGGCGAAAATGGCACTATCGTATTCTTCACCTGTAACCACTGTCCCTACGTAGTCGGCTCGGAGCCTAGAATAGAGAGGATCGCTGAGATTTCGAGATCATCCGGCATAGGATTCGCTGGAATAAACTCAAACGATCCAGTAAAATATGAGTCAGACTCTTGGGAAAATATGGTCAAGAGGGCATCTAAAGGGATGAGCTATGCGTATCTCCATGACTCTTCCCAAGAGATAGCACTGTCATACGGAGCAGAAAGAACCCCAGAATTCTATCTCTTAAATTCTAGACAGGAAGTCATATATCGAGGAAGAATGGATGATTCCCCTAGGGATCCATCCCATGCTACCACTTCAGAACTGGAGGATGCCATAAATAGCCTGATATCTGGTCAGGAAATCTCGACTGCCAGAACTGAAAGTATTGGTTGCTCTGTCAAGTGGAAGGCTTAGGTGCTAAACTTGGCAATGGGCCTTCCCGCAAGATTGTTCTACATTGTGATGAGACTGTCCCCTCCAAGCTTCAGGAGTAGAATGTGGATGTGGTTATATCAGAGAATGGCTAGGTCGCAAACAAATTCTAAATTCAGATTCATGAATTATGGTTTCAATGACGATGATGAAATAGAACTTTCAGAAAATGATGAGGCGGATCGACTATTCATCCAGCTGTATCACATGAATATTAGAGGGATTGAAATCGAAGGAAGAGAGGTACTTGAGGTTGGCTCAGGAAGAGGAGGGGGAGCTAGCTGGATTGCTAAGACACTCAAGCCAGAATCCCTCGTTGCTATCGACTACTCTTCTGAAGCAGTTAGACTGTGTCGGGCATGGTACCATGATCAAGAAAATCTGAGGTTCTTAGAAGGCAATGCCGAGAACCTTCCCACCGAAGGAGACTCATTCGATGTTGTATACAACGTTGAGTCTTCTCATTGCTATGCCAACATGGAAAAATTTCTATCTCAGGTCTTCAGAGTTTTGAGGTCCGGGGGGGATTTCTGTTGGACAGATTTGAGAGAAACGAAGGCAATACACGAAGTCGAAAATTTATTTTCTAATGTCGGATTTCTGATAAAATCCTCTTCCGATGTTACAGAGAACGTCTTAGATGCGCTGAAACTCATAGAAGAAGGAAGAAGAGACATAATCCGACAAAGCGCCCCCCAATCATTAAGGAAGAGTTTTGAGACATTTGGTGGAGTCCCCGGCACCCCGATTTATGAGGCTATGAAGGCTGGAAGAGTCAGATATCTGAGGTACCATATGGTCAAGCCCTAGAGAATTCTAGTATTGCTCCAGCACCAACTCTGTCTGCGTTGAGCTGATATCTCCGGGAGCAGCAAGCCACATTCTGTCCAACAGATCACGAAGGGCAACCGTATCATCTACGTGAACCACTGCGACTAAGTCCGCGTCACCACTGATTTCGTATACGCTCTCCACTCCGGGCCAACCAGAGAACTCTCCTGCTAGAGAGCCTATTTCAGTCCCCGGACCAACTTTTAGTCGTATCAACGCAGTAAGCCCAATACCTGCTTCCCTAACAGTATATCCTCGAATGATTCCACTTTCTTCCAATCTCCTAATCCTTGTTCTGACCGTCCTCTCCGTCACTCCTACTGCTTTTGCAATATCGACATAGGGGGATCTCGCCGAATCCCTCAAGAAAGATAGAATGGATCGGTCCAAAGAGTCGATATTTGTCATATTATTATCCGAAAAAAGACCAACTTATTGTTATTATTGACATTTTCCATAATTATAATCATCATTCACTTCTGGTTTCTATACATAGTTTAATGATTTCAGATTGGTTGTATTCAAATGGGACGGCCTACTTTGGTTTGCTATGGGAGGGGAGGAAGCAACCTCTCAGCTCAGGATTCAGGAGTACTTGGATGAGGTCTGTAATCTCGATATCCCCTCTTCCCAATCTCAGTGGTACAATATAGACGTAGCCTCTTTACTTTCGGGCTCGACAATTGAAGGCCACGAATTAGACCCAATGACCGGATCTTCCCTAATTTTCCTATCTAGAAGCGCAATCCTGTGCTGTCCGCAGTCTGGAAGGATACACCACTATCCAAAACATCTGATTCACTGCTTCGTAGATGATAATCGCTCAGAGTTGAAAGAGGCAGATGGAGTTCTGATAAGAGCAGAACTATTCTCAATTTCGCCAACAGATGAGCAATTATGTTGGGAATGCTGTTGTAGATCAGAACTAGAGGTTCCCGAAATTCAAAGCAAGGTCTCCAGATGGCTAAGTTGGCTGAACAGATAGAACTTCTTCCGCTACCTTGAGAAGTTAGTTATTGGTCGGGGCCTCAATGGGTGGCGCAATCAGCGACATCTTCGCTCGAGCCATTCTAGATTCAAGGGGCAACCCTACGGTGGAAGTCGATTGTTTCGTCGACGGGGTTCTCACAGGTAGGGCTGCAGTTCCATCCGGTGCCAGCACCGGAACACACGAAGCAGTTGAGCTGCGAGATGGTGGTAAAGAATGGATGGGCAAGGGAGTTCAGGCCGCAGTCAATAACGTCAACGGCCCAATCAGAGATAGAATTGTAGGAATGGACCATAGAAACCAATCTAAAATTGATAACGCCCTGATTGAATTGGACGGGTCCCCCAACAAGGAACGTTTAGGAGCGAACTCAACACTTGGGGTCTCATTGGCGTGCCTGAGGGCTGCTTCTGGAGGAAAATTGTGGAAACACCTCTCTACCGATGGAGAAATTAGCATTCCAGTACCTATGATGAACATCCTGAATGGAGGAGCACATGCAGATACAAACGTAGATGTCCAAGAATTCATGGTAATCCCCCATGGATTCAAGAGCTTCCCCGTCGCACTACGAGCCGGAGTAGAAACCTACCACTCTCTGAAAAAATTGCTACAGGACGAGAAACTCCTCGGAGGAGTGGGGGACGAGGGGGGATTCGCCCCAAGCCTGCCTAGGAACGAGGAGGGACTCAGGCTCGTTCTAGAAGCAATCAAACATGCAGGATATTCTCCAGGGGAACAGATTTCGATAGCACTCGATGTAGCAGCCCAAGAATTCTTTGATGGAGAAAAATATCACTTGGATGGGATGGCGATGTCGGGTAGTGAGCTTGGGAGGTTGTATTCTACTTGGATCGATAGCTATCCCATAGTGTCAATTGAAGATCCATTCGGTGAGGATGATTGGGATTCTTGGATAGAATTCAACTCCAGAGAGGGAAAACGAATCCAGATAGTAGGAGATGATCTATACGTAACTAATCCAGAGAGACTAATGAGAGGGATAAATCAGGCTGCATCCAATGCAATTCTGATTAAGTTAAACCAAATTGGTACGGTTTCAGAAACCTTGGAAGTAATAAAAATAGCTAGAAAAGCTGGATTTGGAACGATAATCAGCCATAGATCAGGAGAGACATCCGACGATGCAATCTCAGATATAGCCGTAGGGACTAATGCGAAGCAAATCAAAACAGGGGCCCCCGCTAGAAGTGATAGAACATCAAAATATAATCAGCTAATCAGAATTTCAGAATTAGTTGAGGAATTTTCCGACTTATTCTAAGGCGGATAATAGTAATGGTAGAACGATGCTAGCATCCGACTCTATCACGAACTGTGGGCACTCTACCCCTAACTTACCCCAACTGATTTTCTCATTTGGCGGGGCTCCCGAATATCCTCCATACGAAGCTCTAGACTCAGAAATCTGACCAAACCATGACCAAAGCGATACGTCTATCCCCGCATCCTGCCTCAACATAGGAACTACCGAAATTGCGAAATCCCCGGAAATACCACCTCCGATCTGGAGTATTCCGGTCGGCGAGTCGTCTTCTCTATACCAGTCAGCAAGTGATTGCATTGTATCCAAGCCGCTCTTGATAATAGAATTACTTTTCAGCGTACAATCAAGCACTCTAGCCGCAAGAAGACTTCCAAGAGTCGAGTCTTCCCACCCCGGTGTGAAAATGGGGAGATTAGCATCCGCAGCCGCAATTAGCCAAGATTCATCCGAAGGAGAGGATATTTCTAGATCTCCATGTAGGAGCAAATCGTAAACATATTCGTGAGGAAAACGACTATCCCCTACAACCTCTGCTTCTTCCCAGAGTTCGAACATCTTCTCGCCTATTTGAACGAAGGCCTTCTCTGGTATTGCTACGTCTGTGACACGATTCATCTTCCTCTGTGATAGCTGAGCATCATCTTCTTTGCTTTGCTCTCTCCAATTTGGAATCATTTCGTATTCAGATCTTGAAACGAGGCCAAACAACTCCTCCTCTAAGTTTGCACCAGTACAACAAATTGCATGTATACGCTGCTCTCTGATTGCCGGAGCCAGACTCTTTCCGATTTCTGCTGTTGACATCGCACCCGCCAAAGTCAGCATCAGTCTCCCACCACTACCCAGAAAATCTCTTAGAGAATCAGTACACCTAGACAATTCCCCAGCATTGAAATGCCGGTAGTGGTTTGTTATGAAGTCTCTAATACTCACCTACTCACTCCTAAATCTGTCTACTCGTTCTCTCAACACCATTCTAAGTCCTGGTATCTTTGACACTAAATGATCATGAATCAGATCAGCCACCGAATCAGGATCGTGATCCCCACAAGTAAAAACGTCCAAAGCTAACAATCCCCTTTCTGAGTAGCAATGAGCAGTAACATGACTCTCATCGATCAAAACGATTGCAGCGAAACCAATTGGACTAACACTCCCATCAAACTCCTCTACATGCGAATGAACCACCCTAACTCCTGACTCAATCAGTCCTTTCTTCAAAATCTCCAGAACCAAAGAACCATCACTTCCAATTGGGGATGAGTAGTCAACATAGTCAATTAGCACATGGGCTCCAACCGGCTCAGGTACGCTCACGCTTTGGGTGCAAAGTCACCAAGATTTCAAACTCACTCTTGACAAAGCCATCTTCTAAGACGCCTTATTCCTTCATGAATGGCTTCTTCATCAGCAGCGTAGGATACTCTTACGAAACCATCCCCATCTTTAATGAGAGACGCGGGAATTAGTTGAACACCCGCCTCAAGCGCACCATCAGCGAACTCAATGTCACTCATTCCAGTACCAGTTATATCAGCGAAAACGTAGAAAGCACCTTCTGGCTCAGGAACCCTAATTCCCGGGATGGAGGATAATCCGTTTGTCATTATCTCTCTTCTCTTGAGATATTCTTTGTTAAACGAATTGACATAATCATCACAACCCAGAGCAACTTTGGCCGCATCCATCATGAATGTAGGTATATGGGAAGCAGAATTTGCCTGACTCTTCATCGCTGCCCTCATTGCGTCTCGGGGCCCAGTAAGGAAACCCACTCTCATTCCTGTCATCGCCCACGATTTCGACCAACCATTAACTACAATTGTCCTTTCTTTCCCTCCCGGTAGCGTTGAAGGTGAGACATGGGGCCAATCTACCCAAACCATCCTTCCGTAGATTTCATCAGAAACAATCCACAAATCATACTCAACCGCTATTTCTACAATCTTTGCAATCTCATCTGGTGTAAATACAGCTCCAGTAGGATTGCAAGGTGAATTTATCAGAATCATTCGTGTTTTCTCTGTTATGGCTTCTCTAATTGCCTCAATATCTGGATGAAAATTATCCATCTTCACCTTTACATGAATTGGCGTAGCGCCAATGAATTCCAGCATTGGCTCATAAGATGCCCAAGAAGGAGAAAGCAGAATTGCCTCATCACCGGGCATGGTTGTGATAAGAAAAGAGTATAGCAGTGCCTGCTTTGCTCCTGGTGTGATTACGACATCCTCAGCTCTAGCTTCAATAGAATGGTGACGTAAAAGATAGTCTGCAACAGACTGGCAAAGGTCCATCGAACCTGGTCCTCTAGTATACTTTGTCTTACCAGATTCCAGACCTTCGATCGCAGCTTCAATCACCTCTCGAGGCGTTTCGAAACCAGGCTCCCCAACGGTCCACCTAACGACTTCTTTTCCGGGCGGCTGCAAGTATGGGGCGAATCCTACTCCTAGGCTCTCAAAGCGGGAAGACACGCGAGGCACACCCCCCACACCTGCAACCACCCAATGAAGGTATGCCGGAACTCGGACAGTCTTCAAGAAAGAAAGTCTGCTCGGCTAACTCAAGCACGAGTGGCAGAGCAGCTATGCAATGGACTGCAGATCCATGGACCCGGGTGCAAATCCCGGCTCGTGCTCCACAAAATCATTCAAAGGTCCATCACTGCATTCAAAGTGTAAAGTAGGCCTAATACCATTGCAAACGCGATTACCATTACGTTGAAGTCTTCGGCTTTATTTTCCCACTCCTCTCCACCATAAGTCATCCCGTCTTCTATCCCCTCGGGCCTTAGTCTGTAGTATGCGAAGAGAGTAAGCAATAGTGCAAGAGGACCTGCAACGGCATCTTGAATTGTTTGATCTGTAATCGTTCTCCGTACTTCATCATCAACATATGAGATGTAGGTCTGAATCGTAGCTGCTAGGGTAAAGAAAATTCCAGGATGAATTATTGACCACTTTCCACTAGGGCCATCTAGTATCGTTAGCATGATCCATAGTAGATAGACAAGAAACAGACTTCCACCAACTGCCACAGTCACTGTTGAGGGAGCCCCAAGACCTTCAGCAGGATCGCCCCCCTCCACAAGATCGACTACTGACTGCGGATCTAGAAGTGCTCTGAAGCAGTAGAATATTCCCATCAAAGTCAACAGCCCTAGGGCTAAAAGTGCTGGTGTGTCCTTGACGTTCACTCCGGGAGAGAACTCAGACAGTCCGTCATTAACTTCGTCTTCGTTCATTAAAAACCAATATGCTGCGATGTATGCTACAAGGACTACAGGAACAATGTATTTAGGTGTCTCCGAGGAGTCCAAATCTCCCCAGTGTATCCATAGCATTGCAGACATCGTTGTGAGTCCAGCAATAACCGGAATCATAGTTGTCCATTTTCCCTTGGCCCCTTCATTCAGAATAATTGCTGTCGAAATGAAGATACCAAACATCAGGACCCCATTGAAAGCNGTCTCTGGTCCGCCGTTTCCATAAGAATTACTGGTTTCGATAGTGTCNTTACTGAGNAGAGNGAAGCAATCTCCAGCCCCCCCAGTCACATAGCATTCTGCGAAGAACATGAAGTTCAGCGCGTANACAAATGTTACAATTGCGGTGAACGATAGCAATACAGCGGCAGGCATTGACTTGATCCTAAAAAGACCCATATCGAACGGTAANTAAAACAACCTAAAGTAATTCCTAATCTATTTGATAGAAAATGGTAGCTTTTCTAGATCTATATTTCCACCACAGAGAATGATACCGACTCTTTCCAATCCTGACATCTCCTTGAACCTTGGATTAAGGATAGCTGCTAAAGAAATTGCACCGCTTGGCTCAACAATCATTTCGAAATTATCGTATATTAGAGTCATAGCCTCCAAAACTTCTTCATCGCTGACTCTGATTATCTCTTCTACATTCTCTCTAATTATTGGCCAAGTGATTTTCCCCATGCTAGTTAGTAGTCCGTCGCAGATTGTATCAGGTCCCGTTTGCGGGACAAATTCTCCTGATTCCAATGATCTTGCCGCATCGTCCGCTCCATACGGCTCAGTACCAAAAACTAGGGCCTCCGGGAGCAATTCCCTCGTAGATATACTGGTACCAGACATTAGACCCCCGCCTCCAATAGGGCACAACACTGCGTCCAACTTCCCGCATTCCTCAATCATCTCCTTTGCAGCAGTTCCCTGACCAGCAATCACGTTTAGATTATCAAACGGATGGATGAACGTAGCTCCGGTTTCCTCGAGCACTGCGTTCGCCGCCTCAATTCGAGCCTCCAGATTCGGCTCACACAGAACAACCTCGCCACCATGACTTCTTACGCCATCTATCTTTACCTTAGGAGCATTATTTGGCATCACGATGAATGCCTGGACGCCTCTTTGCTTGGCAGCTAGTGCGACAGCCTGTCCATGATTGCCACTACTATGGGTGCAAAGTCCATTTTCTGCCTCCTCACCCAGAAGCATCACTGCGTTTGAGGCCCCTCTGAACTTGAATGCTCCAATACGTTGCATGTTCTCACATTTCATGAAAATCTTACGGCCTGCTAACCGGTCTATTTCAGGTGAGTTTACTACTGGAGTTTTCAAAACAACACCCTCCAGCCTTCTAGAAGCGTCTTTTACATCCGAGAAGTTGACAGGGAGCATCGTATTCATCCACCCCACCAGTTAGCAATACATGATTACTACGGCCCCCTCCCGTCAAAATATGGAACGTGAAGGTGGACCGGAATGGAGACTAACGGCCTTTGCTTCGATTATTCTAATCCTTGACGCCTTGTTCTTTGGTTTTGCCCCATTAGGCCCATGGGACGATACAAGTTTTTCCAGGGGGGCGATTGGTTTGATGGGTCTAGCCCTAGCATACGTCTCTTGGTATCGCTACACATTCAAGAAAAACGGACTAATCCCTTGGATTGATCTTTGGGAAGATCCAGTGAATTCCAGTAGAAAAGTATTGGCCGCATCTGTAATAGCCCTATTTCTGGCTTGGATTGTTGGTAATCCAATGCAGCATTTACTTCCCGATCCCACAGGTTTAGTGATTAGCCTAGTTGGCCTTCTTCTAGGGATTCAAGGAATATATGCGATGATGACTTTTGGACCTCTCAGAGAGGACTGACTATCTCCTTCCAGGTTTCCAAAACTGTAGTGGAAGCGGGGGCTCTCCTTGCATGGCGCGGAACGCCAGGTGGTCCGCTCTCTCATTCCACCTGTGTCCTCTGTGGGCTGGCACATGTTCCCCGGCAAGGCCGATGATGGAAGCGACCTCTACCCACAGTAGACCAACCCTTCTCGCCAATTCTAGATTGGCCTTCGCTTTCCATAATCCGGAAGCGATATTTAACGCATAATTAGAATCTCCTCTTATGATACACTCCTCGATGCTACCCTCAGCCAATAACCATCTCAGAGCGTTAGCAATCGCTGAAAGCTCTGCAGTATTGTTTGAACCGACTTCAGCCCCCAAAAACCCATCCTCTTCAGAGTTAGTTACAACTTTCCCACTAAGCTCTGTGAGAACATCGCCCTTCCCATTCCCACTACTTCCGTCTCCTTCGATAACGCAAAACCCCCAACCAGCGCTTGTTTCCGCAGTAACATTTCGATTTTCTTTGCAAGACCCATCTACGTAAATGTGAACCTTGCTGGGATTCTTCATAATTAATCTCCAATCAGAGTGGAGTAACCGACTGGATCAAGAAGCTTGTCAGACTCGTTATTCCCCCCAGTATTGATTTTACAAATCCAACCAGAACCATAGGGATCATCATTGATCTTCTCAGGCTCGTCTTCCAATGACTCATTCACCTCTGTAACCGTTCCGGATAGGGGTGCGTAGATTTCACTTACCGATTTTACAGATTCTACACTGGCAAAAGACTCCATCTCGGCCACAATAGCTCCAACTTCTGGTAGCTCTACCCACACTACCTCTGTTAGAGCGTCTTGAGCAAAGTCGGTAATTCCAATGATTACTTCGTCTCCGTCAATTCTAATCCACTCGTGTTCTGCCGTATACATAAGGTCATCCGGAACTTCTCCCACCATATCACCTACCGTCGCGTAGAGCTACATAGGGTCAAGTTTTCGCTTCCTATTCCTCACTATGTTTCGACTCGAGGTGTTCCATTTCCATCCTAGCCCACTTAGATCCTAAGTCTTGCATGCTAGCCTCGTCTCTCTCACCCTCAAGCCTAGATTGCATCTCTAGGGCCCCTTCTCTGCTAAACCAATTATCAGTAGGCCATGTGCCATGTGGCCTGCTCCCCCCCGCCATTAGAATCAATAGCAAAACTCCCGATAATAATCCCAGCGCCGAAGTAAAGAGTATTTTGCTTCCCCTCACCTCTCCCCCATTCTCTATAATGCCTATGGAAACTACAGTCGTTATCGTAATCAAGAACCCCGACAGGACTCGCAACATCTTCTTTGCCGGAGTATCCATGTCCACCGGTTGGAGATACACTGCATCAACTTGACCTAAAAAGCATCAGAAGTCTTGGATTAACTTTTGAATTTTGTAGGGAAGCAGAGATCTATTCACTGGAGTGACTTCGAGAATTCTGGCATCGTCTCTCCTTCTAATGTCCTGTAGAAGGGGGTGCCTGCTTTTCTTATGGAGCGTCAGCAGAGTGGGCAGGTCATGCTGTAGAGCCAACCTTACAGAGTTGACAAAACCCTCACTTTCAACGGTGAATTTCCCAACTTCGTCGATGACTAGGATTTCACAATTTCCTATACTATCCAAGATTGCTGGAACTCCCACTCTATCAATCTCCGTGGGATCAATCCCAAAACCAAGCACCCTGTTCCTGGAATCTATCTCACGGTGAGCCATCACACCCTTTTCCCCAGTTAGGATATTAACACAAGCGTAACCCACTCGTTCTCCATTTTCTATTACTGGCTCGCACCTCATCCCTCCGACAATATGCTCTGGTGGTGAAGGACCCTTTGTCCTCCTGAAGCCACCACCTTCTTCAGAAAGCATGTCCACTACTTTCTGCAAAACTGCGGACTTTCCTGAACGAGGCAGGCCAGTGATTCCAATCTTCGGATTGATTCCCATTTTCCTCTCCTAGCTCTTTTCCCAACTGCGGAACGGTTCTCCTATGCAAACCACGATTATTAACTCATGCTAAAATTGGGTACATTTTCCGGATATAGGAAAATGAAATCCGTATTTTTCAATTCAATGCCTCGTCCTTCCGAACCATTGTGAATGAGGACCTCCCTTCTTCAACGTCGAAAGGAAGCATCTCAATCTCGTAGTTGTTTACATTATTATTCGCAGCCCAAGCCCTAGACCACAAATCCAAGTCGCTAGAATTCAATTTGCTAGCTAGGAACTCCAAACCCTCATCAAAACTTCCGAAGCGCTCTATCAGAACCTCTACCACAGAATCTGGAAGATCTAGGAAACTCACAGAGTTTGACAAAATACAGCCCTTAGGGACCACGGCCCACACCATCCTCCTACCTAATTGGGGGCTTACAATAGCTTGGCAAACTATCTTTGATAGTCCAGCCATATGCTCGGGCCCGTTCCAACCAGAATTGGTAGAAGTAACCTCTTTCGAAGAACCTCGATCGAATGCAGGATGAACCAACCTACCTTTCCCACCCGAATATTCTATGTGGGACGCTCTGATAAACGGCAACATGCCTTTGCCATCAACCCAGTCACAGATATTATCCGACCAAGATGATCTGTCAACCCCCCCAACTCTAACCTTTATCGAGACATCTCCTGGATTCAGCCATGTGCCCTGTTCTACGAGTCTAGGTTTATCCGCAAGTAGCCCAATTGCCGATAACGTCCTGTTCCTAGCAGATTCCGATCTCGGCATTTTTGGGACCGCCCAAGATGCATCCGTCCAACTAGACCAAGGGCCCCTCTCCAACTCCATTGATGGGGCCTCAGCATAGAGACCCTTACCATGAACAATATCACTAGTTCTTAGTGGGTCGAAGCTGGTCATGACTTCGGTTTTACCGCCTACTGTCACTCCGATTACTGAAACACCTTGGGATCCTCCGAATAGAAGCTGACTATCCTCCGGGAAAGACCACACAGAATCCCACTCATTGGATTCAACTAACAGCTTTCTCAATGGTAAGCTGCTTTTTTCTCTCAGAACAGAACTTGGAACGACGAGCCTGACCCTACCGCCTTCCCCAGATATCTGCAAGGACCTCTCTATGTACAGCCGGTATAGGTTCACGTTCCCTTTGATTGCAGAAAATCTAGGTTTTCCATCAGAATCTACGAACTGACGCAGCTCTCTGGAAAGATTCTTTCTCATTCTACTACCTTCCGGATGTCCTCTGAATCTGTCTTTTATCCTAAGCCAAGGGGGCCTGGAGACCAACAACATNGGCCTCTCGTTCCAAGGCCACTCGCCNAAGAGAGGGTCACAACATCTNACATTGCTTTCAATGATCATCTCTGCTTCATTCAGGCCTATGCAACTCTCATCACCCTCACCATATAAATCGACTAATCCAAGTCTGGCAAGTACAATGATCAACCTCTTCCTAGCACTCTCTACCGCTATTTCTGAACTATCAACCAATTGAAGTCCTTCCAGCAGTTTCAGCGTATCTTCCTTCCTTTCTTCGGGTGTCGATCCAGACAATCTTTCGGAATGAATTCTTAGAATTCGCTCCGCAAATACCCCTCCTCCCACACACGGATCTGCGAAAGGAAGTGGAATTCCNGAGTTTGTTTGATTCTTTTCTATATCTCTACTTCCTCCATCACTCCCATCATCCGAGATGTCTTTATTGATTTGCTTTGCAATGGCCCTGAAACTTGGTGGCAATGCCGCGAGTGAGAGAGTTGCAGGAGGCTCCTTCTTGCTATTCTTTCCATGCCGTAATTCATCGTACAAAATTGCATCAACGAATTTTGCCGGAGTCGCATAGACCCCCCTTGGGGAACGCCCATCTCGTTCTGCATCAAGTCTGGCAAGAAGATGGTCCAGAACAGTCCCAGGGTTGCTTAGAAGACCAGCCGGTAGAGTTGGCCACCCCTGTGGTAGCGCCGCTGCGATGGGTTGATTGTTCTTGGTTGCAGACAACCAAGATTCCAGCCAAGTACCTATCTGTATCTCTCGGTCTGGGCACTCATGATCCAGCCTAGCATACCACCCAGAAGTTTCGCTTGTCATAGTGAATTNACGGAAACGCTCTTCTTCTATCAATGGTTGTATTGAAGAAACCAATGCCGCTCATCCGTCGATAACGAAAACATCCCTTTCAATTTCAATAATCTGNTTTTTTTGAAGAAGCCAAGAGATCGACTCATCGATATCCTCAGAGCTGATTCCTGGAGATTCAAGCAAACTAGTGATCTCATCGAAATGAAGCCCCTGACCTTCGNCACTGGAGTCCTCAATTGCGATTAGAATCTTCTGGCTGATGTATGCAAGAATCAAATCGTCATCAGTAGACAACTCTCCAAAATCNACCAACGGGACGGAATCTTCCCCATCAGAAGACTGAACTCCGCCTTCATCACCCGGCTCGTAAACATCAAACAAGTTCCTCTGCTTAGGATCAATAACCGGAGAGGATCGGATCCCCTCCCTTCTCCTTTGCATCTGTTTAGCCAGATTATCTATTCTATGAAGACGCTGTTCGAACCTCAACTTCTCCCTTCCTAAGTGCGATTCTAGCAANTGCAACTCCTCATTGGCCCTTTCGTCCAACCAATCAGACAAATCCCACTTCGGATTCTGCCTCAGCATNGTCTCCCANAGCAAAGANACCGATTCCGGGAGGGTCCTAATATCAATCTTNGACCCTCGCCCACCTTCTTCCGGATTACCGCTCACGCACCNNNNGTCCACTTGACCGTCTATCAATGTCTCCCAATCCTACTCAGGATTTCTAGGGGTGGGGTTGATGAATGAAAAGCAACTGCCCCAGATACATGGCAGGGTATAGATTGGCTCTTTTGCCCGGCGACGGGACTGGCAGAGAGGTAATGGAAGAGGTAAAGCGAATACTCGCTGTCTTCGATGAATTTGGTGCCTCAAAGTTTGAAATCACAGAAATTCCCTGCGGGGGGCAACACTACCTTGAGAATAACGAGGAGTGGCCCTCAGGATCATTCGAGTATTGTCGAGATCAGTCAGATGCGATTATTGTCGGAGCGGTTGGTTGGCCCGGGGCCACTTTACCTAACGGAGACATCGCGGGAGGGCAGGCTCTGTTAGGTCTGAGGTCAGCATTGGATCTGTACGCTAATGTCAGACCAGTAAAACTCTACAAAGGGGTAAGACACAAGGTCCATGGATCTTTCAAGGACGTTTGGGATCAGGAATTAGTTGACATGGTAATGATTCGAGAGAATACCGAAGGTCTCTATCATGCTCTACTGAGGCGCTCTGCTATGGCTGCAAGGGGCGGTGAGAAAGATGAACCAATGGTGATCGA